>JBEKSB010000097.1:0-15273 GCA_049517455.1 Xanthobacteraceae bacterium | reverse complement strand
TAAAGGTTTTCGGCGCTGCCGTAGCGGATGGTACGCGGATCGTTGTGGAACATCGAATTGAGCGTGGCAACGTCATTTGCTCCCAGCGCCTCCTCGTAGCGGTCGAATTCGGCGCGCATTTCAGCAACGACCTCCGGCAGGTCGATCTCCATCTCATCCTCCCTAAAACATTTCGGCAAGGTGTTGGAAGTCGCGATCAAAATTCCTTCGGGCGCCGCGCCGCGGCGACGCCTCGTGTTTCGAGCGCGTGCGCGATGCGCAGCGCGATGTCCTCACGCCAGGGTGCGGCGATGACCTGCACGCCGATCGGCAATGGCGCAAGTGGGACCGGCACGGCCACGACCGGCAGCCCGATAAAGGAGATCGGCTGGGTGTAAAGACCGAGATTGGCCCGCACCGGCAATGCGACGTCGCCCAACATGAATGTTTGCTGCCCGAGAAGCGGCGCCGTGCACGGCGTCGCCGGCGCCAAAATGGCGTCGACCTCGGCGAACAGTTTGAGCACCTCGGCGCGATACCAGCGGCGGAATTTTTGCGCTTTCACGACCAGCGAAGCCGGAATCATGGCCCCCGCAATCAGCCGGTCGCGCACCGTGGGATCGAAATCCCGCGCGCGGGTGCGCAGCCGATCGAGATGGAGGCTCGCCCCTTCGCTCGCGGTGATGATGTAGGCGGCCGCGCGCGCGCGTTCGGCTTGCGGGATATCGATGTCGCGATTGGCGCCCAGCGCCGCCGCCACGCGGTCGATGGCGTAGACTGCTTCCGCGCTTCGGCAGTTGAAATAGCCGCCGGCGACGGCGACGCGCAGCCCGTCGGCACCCAGGTCCAGAAGCGGCGTGACCGGTTCGGCAGCGCGATCGGCGCAAACGGGATCATCGGGGTCGTAGCCCTGCATGGCGTCGTAGGCGAGTGCGACATCGCGGCTGCTGCGCGCCAGCGGGCCGACATGATCGAAGCTGGCCGCGAAAGGGAAAGTGCCGGCGCGACTGAGCCGTCCATAGGTCGGCTTAAGGCCGAACAGGCCGCAGAGCGAAGAGGGCACCCGGATCGAGCCGTTGGTGTCGGAGCCGAGCGATAGCGGCACCAGGCCACCGGCGACCGCGGCGGCCGACCCGCTGGATGATCCGCCGGACATGCGGCTGAGGTCGTGCGGATTGCGCGACGGGCCGTCGTGGAGATTCTCGCCGGTGAAATCGTAGGCGTATTCACCCATGTTGAGCGCGCCGACAAGCATGGCGCCGGCCGCTTCGAGGCGCTCGATCAGCGTGGCGTCGCGGCTCGCGGGCGGCGCGTCGCGGTTGATTTTTGACCCGGCAAGCGTCGGCATCCCGGCGATGTCGAAAAGGTTTTTCGCCGCGAACGGCACGCCGGCGAGCGGCAGAGCCCGTTCGCCCCGAGTGCGAGCGTCGTCGAGCGCCTGGGCGCGCGATAGCGCACGTTGCTCGGTGACCGCGGTGAACGAATTAAGCAGCGGATCGCACGCCCGGATGCGGGCGAACGTTGCTTCCGCCACGCTCAGCGCGCTGGCGCGCCCGGCGCCGACGGCCGCGGCGATATCGGCGGCCGTCTTAAACCTGAAATCCAGCGCGGCCGTTTCAAGCACGGAACACCGGCGCGGGCTCGGTCTCGTCGGGAAGCGCGAATTCTTCGACGAGCGCCGCATAACGGAAGATCAATTGCAGATTGAGCTTCACCCCGGCACGCCAGGCCGGGTCGATCGGCAGTGCGAGCGCCTGCGCGCTTGCCGCGAGCAGCGTCTCCATGGCGTCCGGCTTCTCGGCACGTAACGGGCGCGCCGGCGCTCCCGTCCGCCGCGCGGCCTTGGCTCCGCGGGTCACAGATTTACCCGCCTTGGATTTACCCGTCATGCGGCCGAATTTCTCACTTAAGCCTTTGATTCACGGGCATTGTTGCATGCGCCCCGATGACCGCCAAGAGCCCGGCAAATAACAGCCATCATTCTTTCGGGGTGAAAAGCCGCTCAAGAATTGATCACACCGCCGCGCGTGGAATTGACCTTCGACGCGAATGCTGGCCCTGTTCTTGCACATTCCTGATCTTGCCGTAGCGATGCAAGGGACCCCACATGCCAAGCGTGAGTTTCGAGGCCGAACCCGCGCCGCTTTCCGTCGAACTCGACCGGTCTGCGCTGGTGATCATCGACATGCAGCGCGATTTCCTGGAGCCGGGCGGGTTTGGTGAAGCGCTCGGCAATGACGTTTCTCGCCTGCAGGCGGCCGTCGGCCCTTGCCGGCAAGTTCTGGCCGCGGCGCGCCGCCTCGGCATTCTGGTCATTCACACGCGGGAAGGACACCGGCCCGATCTTTCCGATGCACCGCCGCACAAAGTCGAACGCGGCGATCCCGCAAACCGCATCGGGGCGCGGGGACCGATGGGCCGCATTCTCGTGCGCGGCGAGCCCGGCCACGACATTATTCCTGAACTCTATCCGCTCAAGGGCGAGCCGGTGATCGACAAGCCGGGGAAGGGAGCTTTTTATCAGACCGACCTCGACCTCATGTTGCGAAACCGCGGCATCGACACGTTGTTCGTTTGCGGCGTGACAACGGAAGTGTGCGTGAACACGACGGTGCGCGAGGCCAACGATCGCGGCTACCGCTGCATTGTCTTGTCGGATTGTTGCGGTTCCTATTTCCCCGAATTCCATGCCGCCGGCCTCGCCATGATTAAAGCACAGGGCGGTATTTTCGGCTCTGTCGCCGCCTCGACGCCGCTGCTTAATTCACTGGCATCGGTGCCCTGATCTTAGCGCGAGCTGAATTTCAGCTGCAGAACGATGCCAGGCCTACAGGTGCTGCTGTTGAGCCCTGCGCCGATGTCCTGCTGTTTTTTTTGACAGGGCAATGACCATTATTTGGTCGCTTTTCTTTTTCTTTGGCCACCCTGCTGCAGCACAACAAGCTCGCGCTAGAGATGACGCGGCGTCGCGCAAATCTGATTCCACTGCCGTTTCATCACGTTCCCGATTGTAATCCCCAGCGTTGATCGCCGGGCTTTGGTTGGCATGCGCCTTGCGAGGTCCATTAAGCAATCATTGACGATTGCGCATAGGCCGCCGGGGGGCGGAGCTTCTCAGTTCGCAAATCACTGCTCGTCAAATAGGCGGGCGGCTGGTCAGCGTGTGGGCATCGCTTCGTGCATCGCTTGAGAATTGCCATGGAGGGGAGCGTGCAATGACGACATCGACGTCGACGACAGCTTACCGCCCACAGATTTGGACGGCAGGCGATTGGAATGCCTTCTTCGGCTTCGGCACCAACATTCTTGTCAACATGCTGGTCCTCACCGGCCTGTTGCGGTTTGTGATCAAGATGCCGGACTCGATCGTCTTTGGCCGCATCTTGCCGGCGCTCGGCCTGATGCTGTGCCTTTCGACGATGTACTATGCCTATCTCGCTTATCGGCTGGCGCAGAAGACTGGCCGTAGCGATGTGTGCGCGCTCCCTTCGGGGGTCAGCGTCCCGCACATGTTCATCGTCACCTTCGTGATCATGCTGCCGATCGCGATCAAGACCAGCGATCCGGTCAAGGGTTGGGAAGCGGGGCTGGTATGGGTCTTCTTCCAGAGTTTCATCTTGATGATCGGCGGGTTCATCGCTCCGATCGTTCGCCGGATCACCCCGCGCGCTGCCCTGCTCGGCACGCTTGCCGGTGTGTCGATCACCTTCATCTCCATGCGTCCGGCACTGGAAATGTATATGACGCCAGTGATCGGCCTGACCTGCTTCGCCGTCATCATGGTGAGCTGGTTCGGCGGATTTAAATATCCCAAGGGCATTCCGGCCGGACTTGTGGCGATCGCGGTCGGGATGATCATCGCCTGGGGCTCGAACCTCTTCGGACTCAATTACGGTGGACTAAGCGGCAAGGGTATTACGGACGCGTTCACGAATTTCGGCTTCTCCGTGCCGATCCCCGCGGTCGATCACATCTTCTCGGGTTTCCAATATCTCGGCGTGATCCTCGTCACGGCGATACCTTTCGGTATCTACGATCTCGTCGAAGCGATGGACAACGTGGAGAGCGCGGAAGCCGCCGGAGATGCCTATCCGACGACCCGCGTGCTGACGGCCGATGGCGTGATCAGCCTGATCGGCTGTCTGATGGGCAATCCGTTCATCAACGCCGTCTATATCGGCCATCCCGGCTGGAAGGCGATGGGCGGCCGCATTGGCTACTCCGCGGCGACCGGCGTCATGGTGATCATCCTGTCGTGGTTCGGGGTCATCTCGCTCCTGCTGGCCATCATACCAGTGGTCGCGATCTCGCCGATCCTGCTTTACATCGGCATGTTGATCGGGGCGCAGGCGTTCCAGAGTACCCCGCAGACTCACGCGCCCGCGATCGTATTGTCGCTGGCACCGCATCTCGCCGGCTGGTGCAAGACGTTAATGGACGGCGCGTTGGCCGCGGCCGGCACGACTGCGGCGGCCATCGGCTTCGCCAAGCTCGGCGGATTCGGCGTTCTCTATCAGGGCCTGCAGATCCTCGGCGGCGGCTCCATCCTGACCGGGCTGGTGCTCGGCGCTATCGGCGCCTTCGTCATCGACAAGAAGTTCGTCGAAGCATCCGGCTTCGCCTTGGCGGGCGCCGTCCTGACCTTCTTCGGCTTCATGCACGGTGAAGCAGTCGGCATCGCGGTGACGCCGACGGTCGCGGTCGCGTATTTGATCGTGGCGGTCTTCCTGTTCGGGCTGAGCCGCGCTCCGGTGAGTGCGCTGGACAAATCAGCGCCGTACGAGGCGATACCGGAGGGTGTGCCGGCCGAATGATCGGCTGATACTGCAACGAATGTGTCGCCTCTCCCCCAAGTCGGGGAGAGGCGATTTTTTTATTCTGCGGCGACCTTGATCGCGCGCGCCTTGTGAATCGCCTGCCAAATTCGGTTCGGCGTCGCCGGCATATCGATGTGTTCGATGCCGAACGGGCGTAGCGCGTCAAGGATGGCGCTGATTACCGCCGGCGGCGCGCCGGTGGCGCCGGCTTCGCCCGCGCCTTTGATGCCGAGCGGATTGGTCGTGGCCGGGACTTCGGTCAGTTCCGAGAGAAAGTCGGGGAAATCGTCGGCGCGCGGCATGGCGTAGTCTTGGAAGCTCCCAGTGACGAGTTGCCCGCCGGCATCGAACACGATTGATTCCATCAGCGCTTGGCCGACGCCTTGGGCGACGCCACCGTGAATCTGGCCTTCGCAAAGGAGCGAATTCATGATCTTGCCGACGTCACCGACCGAGGCGTAGCGCGCGAGTGTGACGACGCCGGTCTCCGGATCGATCTCGACTTCGCAGACGTGACAGCCGTTGGGATAATTCGACGGCTCGGCCGCGAATGTGCCGGATGCTTCGAGGCCGACCTCGAACTGAGGCGGCAGGAACATCGGCCGGTGAAGCGATTGGGCCACGGCGGTCAGCGGCAGCGAGCGGTCGGTGCCGACGATGTGGAAGCTGCCATCCTTGAATTCGATATCCCCAGCCGCAGCCTCCATCATCATTGCCGCCATGGGTTTGGCTTTCTCGATGATAGCGTCAGCGGCGCGCTTGAGCGCATTGCCGCCGACATGCATGCTGCGCGAGCCATATGTGCCGCGCCCAACCGCCACCTCGTTGGTGTCCCCCTGGACAAAACTGATCGACTCGATTGGCACGCCGAGCCATTCGTGCACCATTTGCGCGTAAACGGTTTGGTGGCCTTGGCCGTGCGAATGCGTGCCGGCGATGATCATGAGCGTGCCGCTCGGATCGAAGCGGATCACCATGCGGTCGTTGAATATCGCGGCTTCTTCGACGAAATAGCCGATGCCGCGGCCACGCAGTTTGCCGTTCTTCTTCGACTCCGCCGCGCGCTTGGGAAAGCCGTTCCAGTCAGCAAGTCTCAGGCAATCGTCCATCACGCGCATGAAATCGCCGCTGTCGTACGCGATGCCGGAATGAAGCTTGTGCGGCATCGCGGAGGGCGGGATGAAGTTGCGCCGCCTGATCTCGATCGAATCGACACCGATGACGCGAGCGGCACGTTCGATCAGTTGCTCGATGAGGAAGGTCGCCTCCGGTCGTCCGGCGCCGCGATAGGGCGCCATGGGGGCGGTGTTGGTCAACACCGCCTGCGCCACGGCGTGCACCGCCGGAATGTCGTACACGCCGGGCGCCAGCTTGAGCGCGAAAAGCGGCACCACGATCGACGCTTCGAATAGGTGCGAGCCCATGGCATGAAGCGCGTTCATGCGCATGCCGAGAATCTTTCCCTTCTCGTCGAGCGCCAGTTCGCCCGTCACCACCTGGTCGCGCCCATGTGCGTCGCCGAGAAAAGATTCCGAGCGCGTCGCGACCCATTTGACCGGACGGCCGTTGCAACGGCGCGACGCCCAGCACACGAGCGCATCCTCGGGATAGTTGCCATTCTTCATGCCGAAGCCGCCGCCGACGTCGGGAGAGATCACGCGCAGCTTGTTCTCGGGGACTTTCAGCACGTTGCCGGCGACGTGCGCTCGGGTGCCGTGCGGGTTCTGCGATGTCGAGTACAGTGTGTAGTTGCCGCTGTCTGGATGATATTGACCGATTGCCGCACGCGGCTCGATGGTGTTGGCGCTGACGCGGCTGTTGTTGAGCTTAAGCGTTACGACGTGTTTGGCATTGGCGAACGCAGCGTCGGTGGCCTCCTTGTTGCCCATCATGAGCGCGACCGAAACGTTATTAGGTGCCTCGTCCCACACCGCCGGGGCGCCGGGCTTCACCGCATCTTCGAGCGTTACGACTGACGGTAGCGGCTCGTAGTCGACCTCGACCAGGTCCGCGGCGTCGCGCGCCTGCGCCAGCGTTTCCGCCACGACGAATGCGACTCGTTCGCCGACCGAGCGCACCTTGCCGACAGAAAGGATGGAGCGCAGCGTGCGGTATCCCTTCGGACCGCCCATGTCCTCGGGCATGATCGGCGAAAAACTGCCGAGCTTGTCGGCCTCGACGTCGGCGCCTGTGAGCACGGCAACGACTCCCGGGGCGGCTTTGGCCTTAGCGGTATCGATGCTTTTGATCCGCGCATGGGCATGCGGCGACATGACCACCACGCCGTAGCATTGCTGCGGCAGGCCGATGTCGTCAACATAGCGGCCTCGGCCGGTGATGAAACGGGGATCCTCGAGCCGAGAAACCGGCTGGCCAATACCGAATTTTGTCACGCGTTTTCTCCTCGACGTGCCGCGCTCAAGGGATGAGGCGCATTATTTCCGAACGCTCATGCTATCGTCGGATGAGGCCGATTTATACTCACGATTGCCGGGAATGAGAATGGCAGAGACTGGTCTTGGCTGAACCCATTCAACCTGCCCACCGCTCCGCCCCCCACGACGGCCTAGCCTCAAGTGACGAGCTGTTTGGCCACCCTAAGGGTCTTACCTTCCTGTTCACCACTGAGATGTGGGAGCGCTTCTCCTATTACGGGATGCGCGCGCTGCTTGTCCTCTACATGACGAAGTATCTCCTCGCGCCGACGCATTCCCACAACGTCGTCGGCCTGGCCGGGGCCAAAAGCGCCCTGGAAGCGGTATTCGGTTCGCTCGACGTCCAGCCGCTATCGTCGCAGATCTACGGCTTCTATACGGCGCTCGTTTACCTCACGCCGATTTTCGGCGGCCTAATCGCCGACCGCGTGCTTGGCCAGCGGCGCACTGTCGTCGTCGGCGCGACTCTCATGGCGATCGGCCACTTCATGATGGCGGTCGAACAGCTTTTCCTGTTCGCGCTATTGGCGCTCATCCTCGGCAGTGGCGCGTTCAAGCCGAATATTTCGACCCAGGTGGGCGGGCTCTATGCGCCCGGCGATCGGCGTCGCGACCGTGCCTATTCCATCTTCTATGTCGGCATCAATGTCGGTGCGTTCCTGGCACCCTTGGTCTGCGGCACGCTGGGCGAAAAGGCAGGTTGGCATTACGGCTTTGCCGCCGCCGGCGTCGGCATGCTGATCGGTCTGTCAATTTATCTTTACGCCATGCCGCTCTTGCCGCCGGACGAGCTGCAGAAGGCGAGGGCGGCGCGTGCCGAGAAAAAGCCGCTCGACCGCGGTGAATGGCGCGCCGTCATCGCCATTCTCGTCTTGTTCATTCCCACCGCCTTGTTCTGGGCGACCTACGAGCAAGGCGGCAATACGATCGTCCTGTGGGCTGAAGCGAACACCGACCGCAGCGTCGATCTGTTCGGCTTAGGCAGCGAAATTCCGACCACGTGGTTTTTGGCGTTCAATCCGTTCATGATCTTCGCCTTCACGCCGTTCGTCGTCGCGCTTTGGACGCGGCAGGCGGCGCGCGGGTCGGAGCCTTCGACCATCACCAAAATGGCGCTCGGCTGTTTCGGCATCGTGCTCGCCTATCTCATCATGGCCGCGGCGGCCTGGCACGCGGGGACCGGCAAGGCGAGCTGGCTGTGGCTGTTCGGCTATTTCGTCGTCATTACCATCGGCGAGCTATATCTTTCGCCGGTTGGCCTTTCGCTGGTGACCAAGATCGCGCCCGCTGGCATCCTCTCGATGATGATGGGCGTGTGGTTGGCGACGAGCTTCGTTGGCGGCTTCCTTGCCGGTTGGCTCGGCAGCTTCTGGAGCCGGATGGATAAGCCGGAGTTTTTTCTGATGATCGCCGCCATCGCGGCGATCGCCGGCACGGCGATCGTCGCCTCGCGCCGGCTGCTACGCGGCATGTTGCGGGAGTAACGCCAAATATCCGGCGGCGCGTGCTAAGCTACGCACAGCGGGAGCGCGGTATGGCAATATGAGCGACGTTCGCGACTGGTTGCGCAGGAACAAGTTTGAGCAATATGCCGACGTGTTCGAGGCGAACGATATCGACCTCGATATCCTGCCGGAACTAAGCGAGCACGATCTCGAACAGCTCGGCTTGTCGCTGGGAAATCGCCGGCGGCTATTGAAGGCGATTGCCGGACGCGGTGCCGAGGTGGCCGAATCGAAGCCCTCTAACCCCGAAGCGTCGGGGGATGCGGAGCGGCGTCAGGTCACGGTGTTGTTTGCCGATATGGTCGGATCAACGGCGCTGTCTGGCACGATCGATCCCGAGCTGCTTGGGAGTTTGATCCGGCGTTATCAGGACGCCGCGGCCGGCGCGATCGGGCGATTCGGTGGCTTCGTCGCGAAATTCATGGGGGACGGCGTCCTGGCCTATTTCGGCTTTCCGCAGGCCTTCGAAGACGCAGCGGGACGCGCCGTTCGCGCCGCGATCGGGATCATGGCGGAAGTCGGCGGCATCGAACTTCCGGACGGCACGCCAGTTCGGGCGCGGATCGGCATCGCCACCGGTCTCGTGGTGGTCGGCGAAATCGTCGGCATCGGCACTGCACAAGAGCGCACCATCGTTGGCGAAACTCCCAATCTCGCCGCGCGGCTTCAGGCACTCGCGGCGCCTGACACCATCCTCATCAGCGAAGCGACTGAGAATTTGCTGGGCGGATTGTTCGAGCTCGAACACACCGGCGAACACGAGTTGAAGGGATTTTCGCGCCCAGTGCCGGCGTGGCGCGTGCGCGGCGAAGCGGCAATCGAGAGTCGCTTCGCCGCGAGCCGCACCGGCGGCAGCCTGCCGCTCATCGGCCGCGCGCATGAAATGGGGCTGATGTTCGACCGCTGGCGCTTGGCCTGCCTGGGCGAGGGCCAGATCGTTACGGTGATCGGGGAAGCTGGGATCGGCAAATCGCGCTCCATCGAAGCGCTGCAGGAAGCGATCGCCGGCGAGCCGCACACGCGCATCCATCTGCAATGCTCGCCCTATCATAGTGACAGCACGCTCCATCCGGTGATCCAACATCTGGGTCGTGCGGCGCGCTTCGTCGCTGCGGATTCGCCAAGCGCGCGGATCGAGAAACTCGGTTCCTTGTTCGCGCGCCGGGCGGCGTCGGATCCGGCCGCAATTCCATTGCTCGCCGAACTATTGTCGATCCCGGCGCCGGCGCTGGCCGTGTCATCGTCGCTGACGCCGGCACAGCGCAAGGGGGCGATTATTGCCCTCTTGGTCGACGAGATCGTCCGCTTGGGCGACACCGATCCGATGCTTCTGATCTTGGAAGATGCTCACTGGATCGATGCCACCACGCTCGAATTGATGACGCGCGTGGCGGACACCATCGGTCCAGCCCGGCTGCTCGCCTTGGTGACTGCGCGGCCGGATTTCGCGCCGCCTTGGCTGGCGCGGCCGCATGCGACTTTGCTGACGCTCGGCCGACTGAGCCGCGCGGAATGCGCCCAATTGGTCGCCGGTGTCACCGCGTCGCACGGCCTGTCGGCGGAAACCGTCGCGACGATCGTCGCCAAGACCGATGGCGTGCCGCTGTTCGTCGAGGAACTGACCAAGAGCGTGATGGAATCGGCGGGCGAGCACAGCGCTGCGGTGCCGGCGACGCTCAAGGATTCGCTGATGGCGCGGCTCGACCGGCTCGGCGAGGCGCGGGAGGTGGCGCAGATCGCTTCCGTCATTGGCCGGCAATTCACCTTCGCGCTGCTCGATGCGGTGATCCCCGACGGCGGCACGGGTATCGAGGCCGCGCTGGCGAAGCTAGCCGCGGCGGGCATCGTCTTTCCCGAAGGGCGCGGTTTGGAACGGAGCTTCAGTTTCAAGCATGCCCTCACGCGGGACACGGCCTATGAGAGTTTGCTTTTGGGCCGGCGGCGCGAATGGCATGAGCGCGTCGCCCGCGCGCTCGAAGAACGGTTTCCCGAACTGACGACCAGTGAGCCGGAATTGTTGGCCCATCATTTCGGCGAGGCCGGGCTAGTCGGTCCCGCCTGTGATTACCGCATGCGGGCCGGCGATCTGGCGGTGAGCCGATCCGCCTATCAGGAAGCCGCCGCGCACTTCTCGGCGGGTCTCAAATTGGCCGATACCTTGCCGAACGAAACCGATCGCATGCGCCGCCAGTTGGATTTCCTGCTGAAGCTCGGCCCGGCGTTGATGCCGTTGCGCGGCATGCAGAGCGCCGAAGTCGAGGACATCTACCGCCGCGCCAGCGAGATCAGCGAGCGTTTAGCCGATGGCATCGGATCGTACAAAGCGAAATGGGGCCTATGGCTCAACGCCAATCTCAGGCGCAAAACGGCGCTTGCGCGCGAGCGGGCCGGCGAATTAGTGACGATCTCGCAGCGATCTGGCGACAGCGATCTATTGCTCGAAGCCTATCATTGTCGCTGGTCGACGGCTTTTTTCAGCGGCGATGTCGCGGCGGCGCTGGATGATAGCCGGATCGGGGTCGAGACCTACGACATGGCCCAGCACCGTCATCTTGGCCAAGCCTTCGGCGGCCACGATCCCGGAGTTTGCGCACACGTAGTGCACGCCCACGCGGTGCAGCTATCCGGAAACCCGGAACGGGCGCAGGATAGCGCTGCGCAAGGACTTGCCCTCGCCGAAGCGCTCGACCATCCCTTCAGCCTTGCCCATGCGCTCCACAACAACAGCATAGGTGTCCAGCTTATCGGCAATCGTGATGCCACCTTTGCGGCGGCCCACCGCGCCGCAGTGCTGGCGCAAAAATTTGGCCTACTAACGTACGTCGGCAGCAGCCTTCTGCTCACGGGCTGGGCGACCGCTGTCGGCTCTGGTGTTATTGACGCAGCGCGACTAGTCGATGCCGAAATTGATAACGCGACGGCCGCCGGCCCGGTGCCACAATATTATCTGGGCGTGGCGGCTGATATTCTGCTGGCCGCCGGGCGCGCAGCGGATGGCCTCGCCCATCTCGATCGCGCAATTGCCGGGATCGACGAACCGGGAGTCGGTTTTTACTTGCCGGAAATTTATCGTCTGCGCGGTGAATGCTTGTTGGCGCTCAACCGTGCCAACAAGGACGCGGCGCGCCAAGCCTTCGTGATCGCGCGCGACATCGCGCGGCGCCAAGGCGCGGTCATCTTCGAACGCCGCGCCGAAGCGTCGCTTGCCGAGCTTGACGGAGTTTAATGCGCCGCCGCGACTGCGGCGGTTGCCCGTGGATTTTCCATGGCGGTGATGTGGCTCTTCACCGCCTTCTGCACCTTCTCGAAGGCGCGCACTTCGATCTGGCGGACGCGCTCGCGCGAGACGCCGAACTCGTCGGCGAGCTCTTCCAGCGTGATCGGCTCATCGGCGAGGCGCCGCGCTTCGAAGATGCGGCGTTCGCGATCGTTGAGCACGGTCAGAGCTTCGCCCAGCGCCTTGTGCCGGTTATCCGATTGCTCGGACTCGGCAAGCCGGCTTTCCTGGCTGACGCCGTCGTCGACCAGCCAGTCCATCCACTCGCCGGAATCACCGTCCTCGCGGATCGGCGCGTTGAGCGACGCGTCACCGCCGAGCCGGCGGTTCATGTCGATCACGTCCTGTTCGGTCACGCCCAAACGCTTGGCGATGAGCTTGACCTGATCGGGGCGCATATCGCCCTCCTCAAGCGCGGAGATCCGGCTCTTGGCCTTGCGCAGATTAAAGAACAGCTTCTTCTGGTTGGCGGTGGTGCCCATTTTTACCAGCGACCAGGAACGCAGGATGTATTCCTGGATCGCGGCCTTGATCCACCACATCGCATAGGTCGCCAGCCGGAAGCCCTTGTCGGGCTCGAAGCGCTTGACCGCCTGCATAAGGCCGACATTGCCCTCGGAGATGACTTCGGAGATCGGCAGGCCGTAGCCGCGATAGCCCATGGCGATCTTTGCCACGAGCCGCAAATGGCTGGTGACGAGCTTATGCGCGGCGTCACGATCTTCGTGCTCGCGCCAGCGCTTCGCCAGCATAAATTCTTCCTGCGGTTCCAACATCGGGAACCGCCGGATTTCTTCCAGGTACCTGGTTAGGCCGGTTTCACCTGACAGAACCGGCAAGGCTGCAGTTTGGGCCATGACAGCGCCCTTTCCTTATTCTCGCCCCCGCTTAATGCGGCGGACGGCAGGCCGTCGCTTCCCAAGCCGACGGCACAAGTTGATTATCTCGCACCTGCAACATACACGGTCAAACCCGGGAAGCGGTAGTAAAGAGGCATCACAACGGCGCGACACTGCCTTGATCAGGCTCAATAGGCGGAATTTCGCCTGAGCCGCTAAGGCCTCTATTTATCGCTAGAATCAGTCTGAATTGGCCGTCAGCATATCATGCAAACGGGCGAGATCGGGCGGGAGTTCCGAGCGGAATCGCAGAATTTTACCGGTGATGGGGTGTTCGACCGCCAATATATGGGCATGGAGGGCCTGTCTGCCAAGAGCCTGGAGCGCCGCCCGGGCCGAAGCGGGCAGAAGGGCCGCCTTGGTGCGAAAGCCAGGTCCATAGACGTCGTCGCCGAGGATCGGATGGCCGATCGAGGCCAAATGCACCCGAATCTGGTGGGTGCGGCCGGTTTCGAGCCGGCAGGCGAGCAGGCTGGCCACCGGCCCGCCGGGACCGCCGCCCCCGGCGCGTTTGGGCCCCTTTTGGACGCCGTAGCGCTCGAGCACCTCCCAATGGGTGACGGCCTCACGCCCGCCTTCACGGACCGCCATGCGGTCTCGGGCGATCTTGTGCCGGTCGATCGGCCGATCGACGGTGCCGCGCGGGCGGTCCGGCGCACCCCAGACGAAGGTGAGATAGCCACGCTCAAACGGCCCGCCGTCCCGGCCGTGGCCGGCGAACTGCGCCGCCAGCGCCTTGTGCGCGCGGTCGTTCTTCGCCACCACCATCAGCCCGGTGGTATCCTTGTCGAGGCGGTGCACGATGCCCGGACGCCGTTCGCCGCCGATGCCGGACAGGCTCTCGCCGCAATGGGCGACCAGCGCATTGACCAGCGTTCCGGTCCAATGTCCGGCGGCGGGATGCACCACCAGACCCTTCGGCTTATCGATGACGATGATGTCGGCGTCCTCGTAAACCACGTTCAGCGGAATGGCTTCGGGCGCTGGCTTGGCCGGTGCGGCCTCCGGGACGTCGACGACGATCGCTGCGCCCGAATTGACGCGGTGGCCCGGATCGCGGATCGTGCGGCCATCGACCGCGACGGAGCCGGCCTCGATCAGCGCCTTAAGCCGCGTGCGCGAGAGTTCGGCGACATGCGCGGCGAGCACGCGGTCCAGCCGGCCGCCGGCCTCATTATCCGGTATCAGGATCGATTTCTGCGTGGCTGTCATCGACAATTTCGTTGGGCACCTGAATGGGCAAATTAGCCGCCGCTGAACTGCAAGGCGAACGGGACGAAGCCGGCTCTCATCGCAGCGCCGCGCCGGCGGCTGAGGCCGCCGCTGTTGCGGCCGGAATGGTCGCACGGGTCCGCTGGCTGATGATCATATCGGGCCTCACCACGCTCATCGCCATCGCTGCGGTGACCGGCGTCATCGGCTACCGCGTTTTCCGCGCCGGCGGAAGCGACGCCGCACCGGCCGCCGAGGCGATCCTGACTCTGCCGAAGGGCGCGCGCGTGATTGCCAGCGCCGTCGCCGACGACCGCATCGTGCTGACGCTCGATATCGGCGGCGCCACCGAAATCCGCACCTTCGACATCAGGACGCTGAAGCAGACCGGACGGGTCAGGTTTGCGACCGAGCCTTGAGACCTGTGCTGACGCCAACGCGCTTGCGCGCCCGCGCCATCGGAGTTATTCGATTTTCCAGGCTCCCTTCGTCTAGCGGTCTAGGACGCGGCCCTCTCAAGGCTGAAACACGGGTTCGATTCCCGTAGGGAGCGCCATTTTTCCGAAACGCCGTTAGTTTTCTTGTTGCCGCGCGCGCGCGGCGACCGAGGCCAATGCCGCACCGACGCATGCCCCGAACGCGTCGATGATAAAATCGCTCAGGCGTGCGTGGCGCCCGGGAACGAAGAGTTGGGCGAACTCGATCACTCCGGCAAAGATCACAAGAACAAGCATGATGGCAACGGGCTTACGGTCGTAGGCGAGGCCGAAGGCGAACCTGGTAACCGCGAAAATGGCGAAATGCTCAAGACCATGAGTCACGCCGGTTGTCGGCCGCAAATAGGGCGGGACAAGCGACAGCGCGGTGATGACGATCAACAAGAGCCAGCCGGCTACAGAGCAACTTTCCGCAAGGAAACCTCACTATGACTCCCGCTCCGGCATTGCTGTTTGCATGGCGCCGATTGCAGCGCGAGCTCCGTCGGCGAGCTTTCAGCTCAATAGCCCGGCTTTCTGGAGACCGTCCGCGAGCCGCCGGGCATCCTCTTCCCGCTTGAACGGCAGCCGGCTCAAATGTTCACTGAACGAATATTTGGGATTGATCTCTTTGAGTTCGCGCCAAACGCGATGGGCCTCGTCGATCTCGCCG
>JBEKSB010000096.1:0-15339 GCA_049517455.1 Xanthobacteraceae bacterium | reverse complement strand
GCGCTTGCGTGAAAGATCGCCCGCGCTCAATCCAGCGAACCGCCGTATACGGACCCGTATGTACGGTGGTGTGGGAGGGGAGGAGCCGTGAGGCTCCCCCCTATCCCGATTATCCCCACAGGGCGTAGCCAAGTGGGCACCCTATTGGTGCGCCCGATCGTGGTGAATAGTTGAATAAAATTGGCGTATCGGGAGAGCCGAAGCCTCTTTGCCTATTTCAAATTCTGGAATAATGTATGCCAGCGATGAATTCGAGCTTTTCCATAGCGCGGCGCGCGGATGCGGCGCCCAGTGCGGATTTGCCACCCCTGCGGCCCGCCGTTGATCCGCTGCCGAGCCCCGAAAATTTCAAGCGCCAGGCCTATGTCGCCCTCAAGAACGCCATCGCGGCGATGGACGTTTATCGCAGCCGCGCCGAGATCAGGCTCGACGAGCGCCGTCTCGCGCATGACTTCGGCATCAGCCGCACGCCGGTGCGCGAGGCGATGGCGCAGCTCGAGCGCGAGGGCTTTGTACGCTCGGTGCCGCGCCGCGGCGTCTACGTGATGCGCAAGACCAAGCGCGAAGTCATCGAGCTGATCACCGCCTGGGCCGCGCTCGAAGGGATGGCGGCCCGCCTGATCACGCAGAGCGCGAGCGACGAGGAGATCGCCGCGCTGCGGCGCATGTTCGCCACCTTCGAGAACGGCATAGTGCGCGCCCATCTCGACGAATATTCCGAGATCAACATCGAGTTCCACCAGACGATCCTCCGCATGAGCCGCAATACGATGCTCATCGATCTCGCCGAGAACCTGTTCACCCACATGCGCATGATCCGACGCAAAACCATCGGCGAAATGGATCGCGCCGACCGCTCGATCCGCGACCACATGCAGATCATCGAAGCGCTCGAAGCGCGCGATACGGCGCGCGCCGAGGCGCTGGTGCGCGATCATGCGCTCGGTCTCGCCGACCACGTGGCCAAGTATGCGGATTATCTGGATTGAGCATGAGCATGCGCGCCGTCATTTCCGGCCGACGTAGCGGCGGCCCTTGTGGCCGCCCTGTGGCGGGACGCGGGGGCGCCCACGAGGGGCGCCCCTACGGTCGCCGTGAGGCGGAAACGCTCGCCAGCGCCCAGTAACGCGCATGACGAGCAAAACAGGGAGAGTCCCATGGCTGATGCAGCAGTAAAAGAGAAACGCGAAACCACCAGCATAGATGCAAATGCAGCCGAAGCAGAGGAGCTGACGGATGGCTTTCACCTCGTCATCGATGCGCTCAAGCTCAACGGCATCAACACGATCTACGGTGTGCCGGGCATCCCGATCACGGACTTGGGCCGTATGGCGCAGGCGGCAGGCATGCGCGTCATCTCCTTGCGGCATGAGCAGAACGCCGGCAACGCTGCTGCAATCGCCGGCTTCCTGACGAAAAAGCCCGGCATCTGCCTCACGGTGTCAGCTCCCGGCTTTCTCAACGGTCTGACCGCGCTGGCCAATGCCACGACCAACTGCTTCCCGATGATCCTGATCAGCGGCTCGTCCGAGCGCGAGATCGTCGATTTGCAGCAGGGCGACTATGAAGAGATGGACCAACTGGCTATCGCCAAACCCCTCTGCAAGGCGGCCTTCCGCGTGCTGCATGCCGCAGACATCGGCATCGGTGTGGCGCGCGCGATCCGCGCGGCTGTGTCCGGCCGTCCGGGCGGCGTTTATCTCGATCTGCCGGCCAAACTATTCTCGCAGGTCATGGACGCAGAGGCTGGAGCCAAGTCGCTCGTTAAGGTCATCGACCCGGCACCGGCGCAGCTTCCCGCCCCGGCCGCCGTCAAGCGTGCGCTCGACGTCCTCAAGGGTGCCAAGCGCCCCCTGATCATTCTCGGCAAAGGCGCGGCATACGCGCAGGCCGATGACCAGATCCGCGCCCTGATCGAAAAGAGCGGCATTCCTTTTCTGCCGATGAGCATGGCCAAGGGCCTCTTGCCTGACACGCATCCGCAGTGCGCGGGCGCGGCGCGCTCGACGGTGCTGAAAGATTCCGACGTCGTCATGCTGATTGGCGCCCGCCTCAACTGGCTTCTGTCGCACGGCAAGGGCAAGACCTGGGGCGAGCCGGGATCGCAGAAGTTCATTCAGATCGACATCGAGCCCAGGGAGATGGACAGCAACGTTGCGATCGTCGCTCCGCTGGTCGGCGATATCGGCTCATGCGTGTCGGCTCTTCTCGAGGGCATTGACGGCAAGTGGCCGGCCCCGCCGGCTGATTGGATCAACGCTGTCAATACGCGCAAGGAAGCCAACATTGCTAAGATGGCGCCGAGGCTGATGAAGAACTCGGCGCCGATGGACTTCCACAGCGCCCTCGGTGCATTGCGCGCCGTCATCAAAGAGCGGCCGGATGCCATCCTCGTCAACGAAGGTGCCAACACGCTCGATCTCGCGCGCGGCATCATCGACATGTATCAACCGCGCAAACGCCTGGATGTCGGCACCTGGGGCATCATGGGCATCGGCATGGGCTTTGCCATCGCGGCCGCCGTGGAAACCGGCAAACGCGTGCTCGCAGTTGAAGGCGACAGCGCCTTTGGTTTTTCCGGTATGGAAGTGGAAACGATCTGCCGGTACAATCTGCCGGTCTGCGTCGTCGTTTTCAATAACAATGGAATCTACAGCGGAACCGACGTCAATTCGACTGGCGGTTCGGACGCTGCAACGACCGTCTTCGTCAAGGACGCTCGCTACGAGAAGTTGATGGAAGCATTCGGCGGTGTTGGTGTCCGTGTGACAACGCCCGACGAGCTGAGTCGCGCCGCGAACGAGGCAATGGATTCCGGCAAGCCGACGCTCATCAACGCGGTGATCGATCCTGCGGCCGGCAGCGAGAGCGGCAACATCGGCAAGCTCAACCCGCAAAGCGTGGTTCGCAAGAAATAAAGGAGCTCGCAGTGAAAACACTGGAGGGTGTGAATATCCTCGACTTCGCGCGTGTGCAGTCGGGGCCGACCTGCACCCAATTGCTCGCGTGGTTCGGCGCGGATGTTATCAAGGTTGAATGTCTAGACGTCGAATACGCGCCCGGGGCAAACAATCAGACGATGTACAAGTGACGCAAAGCGTCATCCCGGACGTGTGCTGCGTCGCGCCCGGGAGACGAGACAATGATTGAGGAGCGAAGGGATGGCAACGCGCAAGAAAGCCGCTAAAGCAAAATCCAAAGCAGCGGTAAAAAAGTCCACGAAAAAAATCGTCAAGCTCAAGGCGAAGCCGGCGGCAAAAGCGGCGACGGGTAACGGCTTGCCGCGTCCGTCATCGAAGCCCTGGGGGCAAGCGGGCAGGGCGCTCGACGGCGTGCGCATCCTCGATTTCACCCACGTGCAATCGGGGCCGACCTGCACTCAGCTTCTCGCATTCATGGGCGCTGACGTGATCAAGGTCGAACGGCCGGGTGTCGGCGACGTCACGCGCGGCCAGCTCCGCGACGTTCCGAAGGCCGATAGCCTCTATTTCACCATGCTCAATGGCAGCAAGCGGTCGATCACGATCGATTCCAAGCATTCCAAAGGCAAGGAAGTCCTCGATCGGCTGGTGAAGGAATGCGATGTATTGGTGGAGAATTTCGCGCCCGGCGCGCTCGACCGCATGGGGCTCACTTTCGAGCATATCCACAAACTCAATCCGCGCATGATCGTCGCCTCGGTAAAGGGCTTTGGGCCGGGACCTTATGAGGATTGCAAGGTCTACGAGAACGTCGCCCAATGCGCCGGCGGCTCGGCCTCGACGACCGGCTTCCGCGATGGGCCGCCGCTCGTCACCGGCGCGCAGATCGGCGACAGTGGCACCGGATTGCATCTCGCTCTCGGCATCGTCAGCGCGCTCTACCAGCGTACCCGCACTGGCCGCGGTCAAAAGGTGCTGTGCGCCATGCAGGACGGCGTCCTCAATCTCGCGCGGGTGAAGCTGCGCGACCAGCAACGGCTCGCGCGCGGCCCGCTCGCGGAATACAGCCAGTACGGCGAGGGCGTTGCCTTCGGCGATACGGTGCCACGGGCCGGCAACGATTCCGGCGGCGGCCAGCCGGGCTGGATCCTCAAATGCAAAGGCTTCGAATCTGATCCCAATGCTTACATCTATTTCACCACCCAGGCGCCGGTGTGGGGCGCGATCTGCGACGTCATCGGCAAGCCGGAGTGGAAGACCGATCCGGATTACGCGACGCCCAATGCGCGGCTGCCGCGGCTGAAGCACATCTTCGCTACCATCGAGCAATGGACCATGACCAAGACAAAGTTCGAGGCCATGGAGCTCCTCAACAAGCTCGACATCCCTTGTGGGCCGATCCTGTCGATGAAGGAGATTGCCCACGAACAGTCGCTGCGCTCGACCGGCACCGTGGTCGAGGTCGATCATCCCACGCGTGGGACGTATCTGACGGTGGGCAACCCGATCAAATTGTCGGATTCGATTGCCGACGTGCGGCGCTCGCCGCTTCTTGGCGAACACACCGATGAAGTGCTACGCGAGGTGTTGCACTATTCGGCTAAGGAGATTGGCGAGATCAAAGCGTCGGGTGCGATCAGCGCGCCGGACAAGAAAGCCGAAGCAGCGTAGTTTCTTCTTCCCCGCAAAAATCAGAGGCTGGTAGGGCGTATTTGCCATGCGTATTGTCGTTCACGGGCAGCAGGCGTTCGGCAAGGCGGTGCTCGATGCGCTGATCAAGCGTGGCGAGAATGTCGTCGCCGTGTATGTCGCGCCGGAGAAGCCCGGCGCCAAGGCGGATCCCCTGAAGGAAGCGGCGTTGGCCGCGAAACTACCGGTATATCAGCCGGAGTCCTACAAAAAGCCGGAGGTGTGGGAGGAGTTCAAGGCGCTAAAGCCCGACCTGCAGGTGATGGCGTTCGTCACGTTGTTTGTCCCGGAAGAATTCCTCAACATCCCGACCCACGGCTCGATCCAATATCACCCGTCGCTGCTGCCGGCCTATCGCGGCGCGAGCGCGATCAACTGGGCGATCATCAAGGGCGAAAAGGAAACCGGCCTGTCGATCTTTTGGCCCGACAACGGGCTCGATACCGGCGATGTGCTGATCCAGAAGACGACGCCGATCAGTGACGCCGATACGCTCGGCACCGTCTATTTCGACCGGCTGTTTCCCATGGGTGTCGATGCGATGATGGAATCGGTCGATCTGGTAAAGGCCGGCAAGGCGCCGCGCATCAAGCAGGACGAGGCGAAAGCGACTTATGAGGGCCGTTGCGGCCCCGATAACGCCAGGATCGACTGGGGCAAGCCCTGGGAGCAGATCGATCGGCTGATCCGCGGCTGCAATCCGGCGCCCGGTGCCTGGACGACGTTCGACGGCAAACAACTGGAAATCTTCGACGCCAAGCCGCTACCGGCGAAAGATCCGAAAGGCATCGCCGGCAAGGTCGGCGAAATCGCTATGGTCGAAGCGGACGGCTTCACCGTGGTTTGCGCCGACGGCCGGTTCAAGGTCACCCGCGTGCAGCCCGCCGAGGGCAAAAAGATCGAAGCCGCCGAGTGGGCTAAATCCGCCAACCTCACCGTCAAATCGAGATTTACCTGAACAGGCCGGCGTTGTTCCCGCCGCCTTCCCGTTTCCCCTTCATTTGATTGGATCGTTCAAAAATGCCGGCATCGCAACACCAGAACCCAAAGTCCGACATCGAAATCGCGCAGGCCGCCAAGCCCCGGCGCATCATCAATGTTGCGAAAGAGAAGCTCGGCATCGCCGCCGAGAATCTCGAACCGTACGGCCACTACAAGGCCAAGGTCTCGATGGACTACATCAAGTCGCTGAAGGACCAAAAGAACGGCAAGCTCATTCTGGTTACCGCGATCACGCCGACTCCGGCGGGCGAGGGCAAGACCACGACAACCGTCGGCCTCACCGATGCGCTCAATCACATCGGCAAGAAGGCGATGATGTGCCTGCGCGAGCCGTCGCTGGGTCCTTGCTTCGGCGTCAAGGGTGGCGCGGCCGGCGGCGGCTACGCGCAGGTGATCCCGATGGAGGACATCAACCTCCATTTCACCGGCGACTTCCACGCCATCACGTCGGCGCACAATCTGCTTTCGGCGCTGATCGACAACCACATTTATTGGGGCAATGCGCTCGGCATCGACAGCCGCCGCGTCGCCTGGCGGCGCGTCATGGACATGAACGACCGCGCGCTGCGCGAGATCGTCTGCTCGCTCGGCGGTGTCGCCAACGGTTATCCGCGCGAGGCCGGCTTCGACATCACCGTGGCGTCCGAAGTCATGGCGATCTTCTGTCTCGCCAACGACCTCGAGGATCTGAAAACGCGTCTCGGCAATATCATCGTCGCCTATACCCGCGAGCGTAAACCGGTTCGCGCCAAGGAGCTCAACGCCAATGGCGCCATGGCGGCGCTGTTGAAGGACGCGATCGCGCCCAATCTGGTGCAGACGCTGGAAGGCACGCCCGCTTTTATCCACGGCGGGCCGTTCGCCAACATCGCGCACGGTTGCAACTCGGTATCGGCGACCACGACCGCGCTCAAGCTTGCCGATTACGTGGTCACCGAGGCGGGCTTCGGCGCCGATCTCGGCGCCGAAAAATTCCTCGACATCAAATGCCGTAAGGCCGGTCTGAAGCCGGACTGCGTCATCATCGTCGCCACCATCCGCGCGCTGAAGATGCACGGCGGCGTCAAGAAGGAAGACCTGAAAAAGGAAAACCTCAAGGCGCTCGAAGCCGGCATGGCCAATCTCCAGCGCCACGTCGAGAACATCAAGAAGTTCAATCTGCCGGCGGTCGTCTCGATCAACCGCTTTTCCGCCGACACCGACGCCGAGATCAATCTGGTCAAGGAGAAGTGCAGGGCGCTCGGCGTCGAGGCGTTGATGGCCGATCACTGGGCGATGGGCGGCGAGGGCGCCGCCGATGTCGCCAAGGCGGTCGTGAAGGTCATCGACGAGGGCAAAGCGAATTTGAAGCTGCTCTACGGCGACGACATGCCGTTGTTCGAGAAGGTGCGCACTATCGCCAAGGAAATCTACCGCGCCGACGATGCGACCGCCGACAAGTCGGTGAAGGATCAGCTCAAAGCCTGGGAAGAGATGGGTTTCGGCAAGCTGCCGGTCTGCATCGCCAAGACGCAATATTCGTTCTCGACCAATCCGGACGCCAAGGGCGCGCCGACCGGTTTCAATATTCCGGTGCGCGAAGTGCGGCTTTCGGCCGGCGCCGAGTTCATCGTTGCGATCTGCGGTGAGATCATGACCATGCCCGGTCTGCCGAAGGTGCCGTCTGCGGATTCCATCGATGTCGGCGCGGACGGAAAGATCGTCGGCCTATTCTGAGATTTTGTACTATTCCAGCCGCGGCGGCGGCTTTGCCGGCTAATGCAAACGGATAGAGAGGCATGAAGATGTTGAAGTTCTACTACAACGGCGCACCCAATCCGACCAAGATTGCACTCTTCCTGGAGGAAGCCGGACTTCCCTACGAACCCATTCCGGTCGACACCCGCAAGGGCGAGCAGCACAAACCGGAATTTCTGGCCGTCAACCCGAATGCAAAGGTGCCGGCGATCGTCGACGGCGACGTCACGGTGTTCGATTCAAATGCGATCCTGCTTTACCTCGCCGAGAAGACCGGGAAATTCCTGCCGCCAAAGGGTGATAAGGCGCGCGGCGAACTGTTGTCGTGGCTGATGTTTGTGGGGACCGGCGTCGGGCCGTATTCGGGCCAGTCGGTGCACTTCCGGCATTACGCGCCGGACAAGGAAAAGAACGAATATGCCGTCAACCGCTACGCCTTCGAGGCGCAGCGCCACTTCGGCATTCTCGATGGGCGGCTTGCCAAGCAGAAATATATGCTCGGCGACACCTACACGATCGTCGACATGGATGTGTGGGGCTGGGCGCGGTTGATCCCGACCGTCCTCGGCGAACCGGCGTGGGCGAAGTTCCCCAATCTCAAACGGCTAGTGGACGAAATAAGCGCGAGGCCGGCGGCGCAGCGTGCGGTGGCGCTCAAGGACAAGCATACGTGGAAGACCGAGCTGGACGACGAGGCACGCAAGATCATGTTCCGCCACTTAGGCGAGAAGGTCGCCTAAATCAAAACATACCCATGCGCTCGCTCGCCACTGTGCCGGTGAGCAGCAGCACGCCGAACGCCATCACCACCGCCGCGGCGCCGACTTCGACGCCGCGGAGCATCAGCGCGCCATAGCCGGCGCGCGACCTCGCGAAACGCTTCGCTAAACTTTTGGCGCCGACGGCGAGCGTGGCGATCACGGCGACCGTGATGGCGGTGCCGATGCCCATCACGAAGGTCGAGGCGACGCCGGCCCAAAACAATCCCCGCGCCAGCGCGAAGACGAGAATGATGATCGCGCCGGAACATGGCCGCAAGCCGACGGCGACGATCGCCGACAAGCCACGACGCCAGCCGCCAGGTCCCGCCAATTCCTCCGGCTCGGGCCCGTGCGCATGCCCCCAGGGCAAAACGCTCTCTTCCTCGTCGTGATCGTGCGAACGTGCGTGCGCATGGTGACGATGCCCGTGGTGCGCGTGATCGTGATGCGAATGATGTTCGCAGTGAGCATGCGCGGCGTCGGCAGCATGTGTGTTTGCTGCTGCCTCTAACGGTTCAGCTTTCGCTCTGACATCGTGCAGCGCATACAGGAAGCTTCGCCCCTTCAGCCAAAGCAGCCGCACGCCCAAGAGCACGATCAGCGCGTAGCTGACGATCTCGATGACGCGCACCGTGTCGCCCATCATCTTCGCCGTCGCGCCGATGAGAATTGCGGCGATGGTGACGATCACCACGGCGGTGAGAGCCTGCAGCAGCGCCGACGCGAACGACAGCGCGATACCGCGCCGCCAGGTCTCCTCGTTGGCGAGGAGATAGGATGAGATCACCGCCTTGCCGTGACCCGGGCCGGCGGCATGGAAAATTCCGTAGATGAACGAGATGCCCATCAGGCCCCAATAGGCGGAGCCATCGGTCTTAGCGGCGCGGATCAGGCCCGACAGGGCCCGGTAGAACAGCGCCTGCTTGGCCACGATCCAACCGAGGACGCCGGTATCGGCCGGAGGGCGAAGGCCGCCGAACAGTCCGGCCTGCGCGAAGGCGCTTGTGGCCGCGCTTGCCGCCAGCACCAGCGTGACAACGGCTGCCGTGAGCGCAACATGGCGGATTAATCGCGCTTCGGCGTCGCGCGTCACGGGCACGTCACCGAAATCCTGTTGGCAAAATTCGACCCCATGCCGGCGTTGGCTTCGGAGGTCATGAAGGATTTGTCGAGGCGCAGCGCGGCCGAGAAATTATCGTCGTGCGGCTTCTGAACCGAGGCCGTGCATTGCGCCGGCGCGCTGACGAGCCGTACCGGGTCCTTTTCCGCGAAACCGAAGTCGATGAAGAATTCCGGATCGTAGATTTCGAGCTCGATCGTCTTCGCCTTCACCGGCGTTTTGAATGGCAGCGTGAAGTGAAGCGTGAGGACCGTCTCTTTCGGATCGTATTCGAGGAAATAATCGACCGGCTCGAGAAACGCGTCTCGCTGCCGTTTCCCGTTCATTTTGGCATAGGTGAAGAAGGCGTATTCCCTGAGCGACTCGACGTTGACTTTCGCAAGCGGCTCAAGCTCTTCGCGCGTGAACGTGCCTTGGGTTTTTTGCTCCATGCCCTGCGTGGCGAAGGCGGAGAACATGTCGTCGAAAGTCCAGGCGTGGCGCACGCCGGTGACCGAGCCGTCAGGCGCGTAAAGAAGCTCCTCGGTCATCGTCACCCAGACGTGTGGATGCGCATCGACGCGTCCGGTCGCGGCGATGAAACAGGCCAGTCCGACGATGAAAAAGAAGAAGCGATGGATCATCAGCCCCGCGCCCGCGTGCCGCCCACGACACCGCGCGCACATTCTAGACCGAGTGGGGCGCAAGCGTGGCCGCGGCGTCTACACCCCATCCGCGCCGCCATCCGAGCGCGGATCGTGGGCGCCTTCGCAGGTGCCGTCGCTGTGCAGCACCACGGCACCGGCATGGCCCATCGTATCGGAATAGGGTTCGGACAGGACGTCGACAGCATGGCCGGCCGCGGCGAGCCGATCGACCAGATTGCCGTCGAAGCGCGATTCCAGGCGCAGCATCGTTGGCGAGTCACCCCAGGTGCGGCCGAGGACCCAGCGTGGACGATCGATTGCCGTAGCGAGCGGTTCGCCGAATGTCACGTGGCGCGTAAACAGTGCGGCCTGCGTCTGCGGCTGGCCGTCGCCGCCCATGGTGCCGTAGGCCATGATGCGTCCGTCGTTGAGCACGCCGAGCGCCGGATTGAGGGTGTGGATCGGCAGGCGTCCGGGCGCGAGCAAATTGAGCGCGCCGCGTTTTAGCGAAAAGCTGATGCCACGATTCTGCATTAGCACGCCGGTGTGCGGCAGCACGCAGCCGGAGCCGAACTCCCAATAGAGCGACTGGATATAGGACACGACGAGCCCGCTCGTATCCGCCGCTCCCATCCAGACGGTGTCGCCTTCGCCGGAGCTGAGCGGCCAGCGCGCCGCCTTGCGGCGATCGATCTTCATCGTTTCGCCGGCAATGAAGCGCGGTTCGAGGCAGCGTTCGAGCGCATGCGCGAGGTGGTTCGGATCGGTGAGGACGCGATCGCGCATACGCAGCGCGCGTTTGGTCGCTTCGACCAAGCCGTGGACGTGATCGAATCCTTCCGCCTCGGTCACCCCGAGGCGAGCAAACAAAGCCAGGATCATCAGCGAAGCGACGCCCTGGGTCGGCGCGTCGGTGTTGTAGATCGTCCCCGCCGGCAATTCGACGTGCAGCGGTTCGGCGAGCGTCGCGCTGTAGCGCGTCACGTCTTCGCGCGTCACCGGGCTGCCGATGCGTTCGAGATCGGCGGCAATCTCGTGGCCGACATCGCCGCGATAAAAATCCTCGAGCCCGGCATGGGCCAGATGCGCCAGCGTTCCGGCCAGCGCCTCCTGCTTCATCGGCGTGCCGGCAGCCGGCGGCTTGCCGTCCAGCAAAAATGTTTCGGCGAAGCCCGGCGCGGCGGCGAGCTCGGACAGCTTCTCCGCCGTCAGCCGCGCCTGGCTGCGCGATACCAGATAGCCGTTACGCGCGTACCCGACGGCGAGCGCCAACAGCACATCGAGCGGCATCGTTGCTCCGCTCGCCTTCGCCGCTTCGAGCGCCAGTATCCAGCCGCCGACGGCGCCTGGCACAGTGAGCGCGGCGAGCGGCCCGCGCGGCGGTATCGTCTCGTCCTCACGATAGAGATCCAGCCGCGCATCGAGGCCCGCGGGACCGGCCGCCATGATGGCGCGCACCCGCCCGGACGGCCAGCGGATCAGCCAAAATCCGTCGCCGCCCAAATGGTTCATGTGCGGATAGACGACGGCGACCGTCGCCGCCATCGCTATCATCGCTTCGAGCGCGTTACCGCCCTCGGCGAGGATCGATCGGCCCGCTTCTACTGCTGCGTAATGGGGTGCACAGACGACGCCGCGGCGGTGCCCGGCAGTGTGGAGGTCGATCATGCCTCAGCTTGCCACGGCGGGCTCGGCCAAGCCACGCTTGCGAAGGAGCGCATCTGCGCTCGGCAGCCGGCCGCGAAAGGCCTTGTAGGCGTCGGCAGGGTCGCGCGCGCCGCCCGCGGCGTAGATGGTCTCGCGCAACCGCTTCGCCGTCGCCGGATCGAAAATGTCGCCGGTCTCCTCGAAAGCCTCGAACGCATCGGCGTCGAGCACTTCCGACCACATGTAGCTGTAATAGGCCGCGGCATAGCCGCCGCCCGAGAACACGTGGCCGAAGTGCGGCGGACGGTGCCGCATCACGATCTGTTCGGGCATGCCAATGCGCGCCAGCGCGTCCGCTTCGAACGCGGTCGGATCGATCGCACCGGGCGAGCTTAGCGAATGAAAATCGAGATCGACGATGGCCGAAGCAACGTACTCGACCGTGGCGAAGCCCTGATTGAAATTGCGGGCGGCGATCAGCCGCTGCAGCAGCTCCTCCGGCATCGGCGCTCCGGTTTGATAGTGCCGGGCGAAACGCCGGAGCACGTCAGGCTGTTCGAGCCAATGCTCGTAAAGCTGGGAAGGCAGCTCGACGAAATCGGTGGCGACGTTGGTACCGGAAATTTCCGGATAGGTGACCGCCGAGAGCGATCCATGCAGTGCATGGCCGAACTCGTGGAACAACGTCCGTGCGTCGTCGAAGCTAAGCAGCGTCGGCTCGCCATCGGCTGCCTTGGCGAAGTTGCACACGTTGACGATCAGCGGGCGGATGTCGCCGGCGAGTTTTTCTTGATCACGCAAAGAGGTCATCCAGGCGCCGCTGCGCTTCGACGGGCGCGCAAAGTAATCGCCGAAGAAGAGGCCGATCTCGCTGCCGTCGCTACCGCGCATCTCCCAGACGCGCACATCGGGGTGCCAGACCGGCACGTCCGTACGCTCGGTGAAGCGGAGGCCGAACAGGCGCTGCGCAGTATAGAAAGCAGCCTCGATCATCCGGTCGAGATCGAGGTACGGCTTGATGGTGGCCTCGTCGACATGGCAGCGTTGCTTGCGCAGCTTTTCGGCGTAATAGCGCCAGTCCCAGGCCGCGAGTGCGAAGTTGCCGCCTTCCTCCTGCACGAGCGCCTGCAGCGCATCGCGATCGGTCTCTGCGCGCGCCCGCGCCCGCGCCCAGACGGTGTCGAGCAGACTACGTACGGCCGTGGGTGTCTTCGCCATCGCGTCATCAAGGCGGTAATGGGCGAAGTCGGAAAATCCGAGCAGGCGGGCGCGCTCGGCGCGAAGCCGGACCATTTCGGCGATGATCGCCTTGTTGTCGGTTGCGCCGCTATTGTCGCCGCGCGAGACAAAGGCACGAAAGACCTTTTCGCGCAGGTCACGACGCTGCGCGAATTGAAGGAAGGGTTCGACGTACGACCGCGACAGCGTAATGACATGGCCGTCTAGGCCACGCTCCTGCGCTTCGGATTTCATCGCGTCACGCATGAATTCGGGCAGTCCGGCAAGCTCCGCTTCGCCGTGAAGAGACAGCATATAGGCCTGCTCGTCGGCGAGTACGTTCTGACTGAACGCGGTGCCAAGCTCCGCTAGGCGCTCGACGATCTCGGCGAGGCGCTTCTTCGCTGCGCCGTCGAGGGCGGCGCCGGCGCGGCGACCGGCTGTGTGATAGCGCTCAAGCACACGCTTCTGCTCGGCGGAAAGGCCGAGCGCGTCGTCTTGCCGTACGAGCGCCTCGATGCGGCGGAACAATGCGGCGTCGGTGCGGATTTTGTTCCAGTGGCTGGCGACCTGCGGGGCAAGCTCGCGTTCGATCTCAAGGAGCGCCTCATTGCTGTGGGCGCCGGCGAGAAGATGGAAGACGCTTTCGACCCGCATTAGCGCTCGGCCGCTCAGTTCGTGCGCGTCGATGGTATTCGCAAAATCCGGCGACTCGGGTCGAGCCGCGATGGCCTCAATCTCGGCTTCATGCTCCGCGATCGCGCGGGCGTAGGCCGGAGCGAAATGCTCGGGCCTGATGTGGGCGAAAGGCGGAACCCCGTCGGGGGTCGCCCAGTGCTCAAAAAACGGATTGCCGGAGGCAGGTAAGTTGGTCATCGGGGGACATGCCAAATGCGGGTGCCGCCGTGATATATGTCATTAAACCAGCGTGTCACAGCCTTTGCGGAGGAGTTCCGGTGCCCCGTCACGCCGATTATGTGCCGCACGGCGTCATTCCGGCCGTCCTGCTGCCGTTCGCGGAAGACCTGACGATCGACGAAAGGGGCTTCCGCCAACACCTGCGCGACGTGGCAGTGACGCCAGGCCTTTCGGCCGTCACCGTCAACGCTCATTCGACCGAGGTTGCCTCCTGCACCTTCGACGAACAGCGCCGTGTCCTCGACATAACGCAGGACGAGATCGGCGGCCGGCTGCCGATCGTGAACGGCATATGGGCCGACGGCAGCCTTGAAGCCGCGCGGATCGCCCGGATGGCGGAAGCGGGCGGCGCCTCCGCGCTTCTGGTGTTTCCGCCGGCGCCTTTCACGCTCGGGCAATCGCCGGCGATGGCGGTCGAGCATTTCAAGCACATCGCCGAGGCGTCGAGCCTACCGATGATTGCTTTCCAGTATCCGCTGGCCACCGGCCAAGGCTACCCGCGCGATACGCTCCTCAGTATGGTCGAAGAAGTGCCGACGATCCGGGCCATCAAGGATTGGTCCGGCAACGTGCCGCAGCACGAAATGCACATTCGCGAACTGCAGAGCCGCAAGCCGCCGGTCAACGTGCTCACAACCCATAGCGCCTGGCTGCTCAGCTCGCTGGTGCTCGGCTGCAATGGCCTCCTGTCCGGTAGCGGCAGCGTCATCCCCGACCTCCAGGCGGCTTTGTTCGAGGCGGTCCAAACCAACGATCTCGCCGAGGCGCGACGGCTCAATGACCGCATCTATCCGCTCGCGCGCATCTTCTATTCCGACCCTTGGGCGGATATGCACAACCGCATGAAAGAGGCGCTGGTGCTGCTCGGCCGCCTGCCGCGCGCCGTGGTGCGGCCGCCGCTGGTAAAACTCGGCCGCGCCGAGATCGATCGCATCCGCGGCGCTCTGGTCGAGGCCGGGCTGCTGTCGCCCAAGGCCGCCCGCGACGCCGCATGACGCCTTGAATCGGCCGCGCCAATCGGAGAGAGTGCGGCCGCATTGGAAAGACCATGAACAAGCCTGAGCCCAAACCTGAACACCAGCGTCCCCAGCGCGCCCGCCGTATCGTCTGGGAGAATGTGATCACGGTCGCTAGCGCGGCGATCCTGATCAGCGCCGAAGTGTTCGGCGCCGCCTTCGCCGGGAGCTGGGCAATCGCCAACCTGCTCGCGCTCGGTGTATTCGGCGCGCGCATTCTCGACGGGCTGTTTGTGCTGTGCGGCATCGTCGTCATGGTGCAGTTCGTCCGCGCGGCGGGGCGCGTCGAGCCATTCACGGCGGCGGACTGAAAACTTTCGCCGCCATCGCCCGACACGGATGCTGGCGAAAAAGCTCCTCCAAGTTTTTGTTAAGACCAAAACGCTTGCACCGCGCGGCTGAATAGCTTATGGCGGAAATGCCCAATTTCGCACGTGCCTGTGGCCGTGTGTCGGTCGGTGGGCATCCGGACAAGAGGCCGGACAGCCGCCTAAGGAAGAGACGCTGCTTCCTTGCTCATGCGACCGACAGCCGGAGGCGAAACCGGCATAGCCCGCTCTCAACGGGCGACGCGGCTTAAAGCAACGACGGAAGGGCTTTTTTGGTTCGCTGCCGGCGCCAATGCCGGGGACACCGAAAGGGCTTGTCCATCTTTGCCAGCAGTGCGGAACGGGATCTCCCTCA
>JBEKSB010000095.1:0-16703 GCA_049517455.1 Xanthobacteraceae bacterium | reverse complement strand
TGCGGCTCCGACGCGGCGGCATTCTGCGATCGCATTGCGCGCCCATTGTGGGTCGGTCGGACGGGTGAGGTCCGACCGCACACCGCTCTCGCCGCCAATGATGACCCAATCGGGAGAGCGACCATCAATATCTAACTCCCCCAGCGGACCGATAGCCGGTTCGTAACTCACGAAATGAATTGTTGCGGGCACTTTGAGAAGGTGCGCAGCTCGCTGCTTGTAAGCTCGCGCGTCTTCCGTTGTCGTGCCGAGCCAGACGTTCGGATATCCGTCGCCCCAATCTACTGAGCCGACGTGCGGCCCCGGATTGCCAGGTGCGTGTAGAGCCCCTCAACAGAGCCGGCCTTGCTTTAGTTTATTCCGCTGCGACCTGTGCTGTGTCGGCCTTGAGCTTGGGATTGAGCTCGCATGCTTCTTCCCAGCTCAGCACGTTGAGCGATTTGACAAACTTGCCGACCCCGTCGACCTCGGCGCAGAACAAGCCAAGCTCGATGATCTCTTCATCGCTGAAGTGCCTTGCGAGGTCGGTGTAGACTTCATCTTTGTCGATGGAATGCTCACCCTGTTTGAACAGCCCCGCATAACGCAGCGCTGCCTTCTCGCGCTCGGTGAAGCGATTACTGGCCGCATAGTCGAACAGGTCGTCGATCATGTCTTCAGTGAGTCCTTCCGCCTTTGCAACGGTCGAGCGTACCGTCGAGCAATAGCCGCATTGATGCGCGACTGAAATCTTGATGCGGCACATCTCCTTGAGCTTGTGCGGCAGCGTGCCCTGGTAGAGCAGCTTGTTCCAATACTCGACCCAGGCGATGCCGAGCTTGCTGCGGGTCATCAGGCTGACCACGCGCGGATCGGGTGCGCCGGTGCGTTTGGCCGATTCGATCAGCTCGCGGATGTAGGGAGTCTTTTCGCTTTCGTCGATGTAGCGCAGTCTGGGCATTGTTTCCTCCGATGCTCGATTTGCACTCAACCCGGAAAGGCTGGCCGCCATTCTGGATTTGAAGCGGACGACGTTTCGTGAGAATCTCTAGGGCGCATGCCAATCGCGCTCATGCCGCGATAGCTTTTCTCGTTAGGACCTTCAAAACATCACGAGGATCGGCGCGGTCGCGGTAGTCCATATCCGTGTACGCGTAGATGATCGAACCAGCCCGATCGATGACGTAGGTCGCCGATACCGGCAGCGCCCATTCGCCTGGCGTGCCATTGCGCGCCGGAATATCCAAATTGAAGCCGCGATAGGCGCTCTTGAGCTCTTCGGTGAATTCGTAGACCAAGCCAAATGCTCGTCCCACCTTCTGGCCCACGTCACTGAGGACTTCGAAGGTGAGCGCGTTCTTCTCTGCGGTCGACACTGTGTCGTCGGGCTTCTCCGGGCTGATCGCAACCAGCGAAGCCCCTGCCGCCGTGATCTCCGGTAGGATGTCCTGATATGCCTTCAGTTCGAGGTTGCAGTAAGGGCACCAGCCACCGCGATAGAAGGTGACGATGACGGGACCTTTCTTAAGCAGCGTGCCAACGTCGACGATCGCTCCCTTGGCGTTCTCCAGTACAATTGCTGGCGCATGGTCACCGACCTTCAACATGGTGCGGGCGATGGTGCCCCTTCGCAACTCGTCAATATGACGCTGCATGATCGCCTGCCGCTCGGCCGGAACGCGCTGGTACCAGCCGGCTCGGTATTCGGCGAGTTGCTCTTTCAGGGACATCCCTTCGCTCCTTTTTGGTCTGTGTCTAAATGAAGAGAATGGTCTATCAAGCCGCCTTCAGCAATTCCTGCACCTTCGGCCAGGGATCGGGCGCAAGATTCTTGAAGGGCGCAGCATCTGCTTCGGTCATGCGATCGAAGATCGCGGCCTTGACCGACGACCGCGTGCGCATTCGCGCCCACCATTCGGCCACGGATTGGTAGCGGTCCCACATGCCGCTGAGCTTGAGGAGTTCGAGCCGCAAAATATACGGAATCACCGCGCAGTCCGCATTGGAAAAACTCGCGCCGGCCAGGTACGGACCGCTCTTCAGCGAGTCCGCCATCCACGACAGGAGCTTCCGGTGATGCGCCAGCGCCTCAGCCACAAACTCCGAGTCAAGCCCGTGTTCGATGACGCTGCGCTTGTACTCGGCGCGGCGCTTGAGCGGCGTCTTGTTGATTTCGGCCTTCCATGCTTCGGGCGTCATCTTCAGGAAGGCAGGGCGGAATGCCGTCGCGAACGTAAGGATGGTGCACGAGTTGTGCACGTACTCGTCAATCAGCTTGTTGTAGATGCGCACGCGATGGCGCTGATACGGATGCTTCGGCATGAGCGGCGGCTCGGGGAAAGCATCGTCGATGTAATAAAGGATCAGTGAGGATTCCGTAATTGGTTCGCCGTCGTGGACCAATGTCGGCACGACACCGTTCGGATTGAGCTCCAGATACGCGGGGTCGTATTGGTCCCCGCGCAGCGTCATGAGGTGATCCTTGGCCTCTTGCCCCTTTTCCTTCAGCGCAATGCGAACCTTCTGAGCGCAGACCGAATTGATGCTGTGATAGAGTTCCAGCAAGTCATCCTCCCGTTTTTACACCGCAAGCGGTGCGCGATCGTGCGGCTGTTCCGCACCGACCGGTGTCCCTCTCGAAAATGATTCCCGTCGGGTTGGTTTAGCGTGTCGCACGCCCTTAGCCTGGACGTTTTGTATCGTACGATCCATAATGTCAACTGAGGGTCCCGCGCGAGTGACGATCGCACGCGAAGACACACTTCAGCAGGAAGGCAAATGGCGCGGCCGAGGGAGTTTGACGAAGTGACCGCCCTGGAGGCGGCGATCGAGTGTTTCTGGCATCGCGGCTATGAGGCGACGTCCGTGCGGGATCTCGCCGGGAAAATGCGGATCTCAGGGCCGAGCCTTTACAATGCTTACGGCGACAAGCACGCGCTGTTCGTGCAGGCGCTTGAGCACTATCTCGACCACTCGGCGCGGGCGCTGATCAAGCGGCTTGAAAACTCGCTGCCGCCGAAACAGGCCATCCGCCGTTTCATCGAGGAGATCATCGAGCGTTCGGTAAGCGACCGCGAACGGCGGGGCTGTTTTCTGGTGAACTCGGCGCTCGAGGTCGCGCCGCACGACAGGGAGCTGGGCGCCCTCATCGCAGACCGCCTCGCCGAGATCGAGGCGTTTTTCTACCGATCGATCAAAGCAGCGCAGGCCAAAGGAGCCGTCCCTCGTGATCGCGTTGCAAAAGATCTCGCGCGCTTGCTGCTCGGCGTCCTGCTCGGCATTCGAGTTCTCGCCCGCTCGAAGCCCGAGCGGGCCTTACTCGAAGGCGTCGCGCGCCCCGCGCTTGCCCTTCTGGATTGAATTCGCAACAAGGAACTGCGACCAATGATTGATCTGTATTACTGGACCACGCCCAATGGCCACAAGATCGCGATTTTTCTCGAAGAGGCCGGCCTTGCATACAAGATCGTTCCAGTGAACATCAGCCAAGGCGATCAGTTCAAGCCGGAGTTCCTTGCGATCTCACCCAATAATCGCATTCCGGCGATTGTTGATCACGAGCCTAAGGACGGCGGTAAGCCGATCCCGGTATTCGAATCGGGCGCCATCCTTCTCTATCTGGCCGAGAAGACTGGAAAGTTCACGCATTCCGACTTTCGCCGCAAGGTCGAGGTCACCCAGTGGCTGTTCTGGCAAATGGGCGGGCTCGGTCCGATGGCTGGCCAAAATCATCATTTCAGCCAGTATGCACCAAAAAAGATCTCTTATGCGATCGACAGATATGTGAAGGAGACGAACCGCCTATACGGCGTCCTCGATAAGCGCCTTGCCCATCGCGAGTTTATCGCGGGCGAGTACTCCATCGCCGACATGGCGACTTATCCATGGATCGTTCCCTACGAACGCCAAGGCCAGAAATTGCAGGACTTTCCGCACCTGAAGCGATGGTTTGAGAACATCAAGGCAAGGGCGGCAGTCGTGCGCGCCTACGACAAGGCGAAAAAAATCAACACCCAGCCGACGGTCACGGAGGAATCCAAGCGGATCCTTTTCGGCCAGACGGCGACCACAGCCGGACGCTAACGAGGCATCCCTACATGGGACTGCAACTCGATGATCTCGCCGGAGCGGAGGCGCTGCGTTCGGCGGCGCCTCGCGCGTGTAAAACGCACAAAGAAACGCGCCGCCGTTCATAAGTAGATTTCAGTGCCGCGCGATCGGCCGGGATTTTCGGCCCGGATTCCAGAGCGAGAGCGCGTCCGTGCCCCATGCCCGTGCTGCAGATTTTCCGATCTGTTGTCGATGACCCCGTAGCTGATTGCTGTCCAGCGCCGCCCCGCCGGCGCGGCGGCCGCATCATCATCTCGTTCGCCCCGATCGCCCGAGCTCCATCGTCGCCCCAAACAGAAATCACTAAAATGGAATCGGCGACGTCGTCAGCAGCCGCAGCGCCGCCCAGGCGGCTCGAGCAGGTCGGTCTGCGTCAGAGCTCGCTGGAATCGGCGCGCGCCTCGCGCGCGCGTGTGACCACAACGAAAAAGGTAAACGGGGGGCAGTGCTGCGGAATTTGGGCGATCGATTGTCGACGACCCCGTACCTCGCTGCGCTCGACCGGCGCCGCCCGACCGCACCAGCGTTCGCCCTTAGCCATCATTGCCCAGGCCATCCGGGCTATCTTGTTGGCGAGCGCGATGGCCGCGACCTTGATCGGTCGTCGGGCCAGCAACGCTGTGAGCCAAGGCCGATGCCCGGTGCCATGGATTTTGGCATAGCGGATGACAGCGAGTGCGCCGGTCGTGAACAGGCTGCGTAGATAGCGATCGCCTCGCTTGCTGATACTGCCGAGCCGGTCCTTGCCGCCGCTCGAGTGCTGCTTCGGCACGATCCCGATCCAGGCCGAGAAATTGCGCCCTGATCGGAAGGCCTTTGGGTCGGCAACGGTAGCGACCAGAGCGGTGGCTAGTGCCGGACCGACGCCCGGACAATCATCCAGCCGCATGCTCATCTCACTGGATCGGTGCCAGGCTCTGATCATACGGTCGAACTCCAGAATATGCGCCTTGAGCCTTCGCAACTGAGCCCCGAATGCCAAGAGACACGCACGGGCTATCTCAGGAACTCGCTTGTCGTTGGGATTGGCGACGACATTGAGCAGCTCCTCGATGCCATTGCGCCCGACCGGTGCTACGATTCCAAACTCGGCAAGATGAGCGCGGATCGCATTGATCACCGCGGTCTGCTGGCGAATGAAAAGATGGCGTGTGCGATGGAGCACCAAGCCGCTCTGCTGTTCGGGCGTCTTGGTCTCGACGAACCTCATATTGGCCCTGGTGACTGCCTCGCAGATCGCCTCAGCATCCGCAGCATCGTTCTTCTGCCGTTTGACGTAGGGCTTCACGTAAGCCGGCGGCATCAGTCGCACGGTATGGCCAAGTGCCTGGGAAGACGACGCCTCGCTCGGGTCCTTCAAGCGGCTTGAGATGAGTAGCGGCTTCGGGTTATTCGCGACGATTGAAGCCGTCGGTGATGAGTTCGCCTTATCCCTTGATTGCTGACGAATTGCTGCGCCTGGGTGATGGTCACGCCTTTGCGGGCCGCTAGCGGATGGGCTAGCTTCGCGACGCGATCATCTCAGATGTTGGACTTGCCATGGCGTCGCCCGTCAATGCCGTTTTCTGCGCGCTGATCGCGACCGCGTTCTGGACATTGCTAGGCTATGCGCTCGCCCGCAATATGCTTCCTCGCGTGCTCGCGCTTGGCGCGGCGGCCCCGATCGGCTGGGCGGTCCATAGCGCCGCGACGCTGCCGATTTTTGTCTGGATCGGATTTTCCCCACTCACCGTCGTTGGCGTCGGCGTCCTCTGCATTGTCGCTAGCGGCGTCTCGCTCTATGGGCGCGCGCAAAAGCGCGAGGCCGACGACGCTACGACGATCCCGCTATGGGCCTTTGCGCCGGCTGCGGCTTTAGCGCTGGTGCCGGCCGCCGCCATCCTTCCCAAGTTTTCCGGCGGCGCCGTGCAACTCGCGGATCCAATCTTCGATCATTCCAAGATCGCGATCATCGATGCGATGACGCGGCTCGGCGTGCCCTCCGTCAATCCTGTGTTCGGGGAATTCGGCGCGCCAGGCCGCCTGGCCTATTATTATCTCTGGCATTTCAGTGCGGCCGAGATCGCGCTGATCACGTCCAGGAGCGGCTGGGAAACCGACATCGGGTTGACTTGGTTCACCGCCTTCGCCTCGCTCAATCTGATGATGGGGCTTGCGGTATGGCTGAGCAAACGCGCCACCGCCGCGATCTGGGTCGTGGCGCTTGCCGCTGCCGGCTCGCTGTGGGTGACGCTCTATTGGATCTTCCGCACCGACGATCTCACGCCGGTGCTCTGGCCGCCGATCGGAATGGCCGGCTGGCTGTTTCAGGCCACCTGGGTCCCGCAACATCTGATGGCGGCGTCCTGCGTCGTCACCGCCATGCTGCTCATCACCCGCTACGCGTTGCGGCAAAGCCTGCCGCTCGTTTTGACGATCGCGTTGCTCATTGTCGCCGGATTTGAAAGCTCGACCTTCGTCGGCGGTATCACCTTGGCATTCGCCGGTCTTATCGCCGCGCCGATCGTGTTCGGTGAGGCAGATCTGTCGCGGCGGCTGCGCTTCGTCGGGGGATTGGCGCTCGCCGCCGTGCTCGTCGTCTGCCTGATCGCGCCTTTCGTGCGCGATCAACTGGCGGCGGTGCGTGGGCGCGGTGACGGCAATCCCATCATTGTTGCTCCGTATACCGTGTTCGGCGAGCGGTTTCCGGTTTGGCTACGCCGGCTGATGGATATTCCGGGCTACTGGCTCATCATTCTGCCGCTCGAACTGCCGGCCGCCTTTATCGCCGGCGTGATCGCGCTGACCGCGGCGTTGCGCAGCGCCATGCCGCGTTCCGAGAAACTTGCCATCGCGATCTTCGCCTGTCTCGCCGGCACTGGACTTGTCGTCGCATGGCTCTTCGTCTCTACGCTCGGCGAGAACAACGATCTGGGCTTACGCGCCATCATCCCCGCCGAGATCGTGCTCATTGTCATAGCAGCCGCCGCAGCGGCCGGCTTGCCGAGCGTGCCGCGCCGCGCCGCGATCGTGATCACGGCGCTCATCGGGCTTGCGCTCAGCCTGCCAGATACCGCAAAGATGATCCACGACAACATCGTCGGCCAGATGCGGCCGGACGGAAAGATCTTCGCGCAGACGCCGGAATTATGGGCCGCGGCGCGCCGCCATGCTGCGCCCACCGCGCGCGTCGCCAACAACCCGCTTTTTCTGCAAGACCTGACACCGTGGCCCGGAAATCTGTCTTGGGCGTTGCTCGCCAACCGCTCGTCGTGCTTTGCCGGCCGCGAATTGGCGATCGCCTATGCGCCGTTGCCGCCCGAGCGCCGCGAGGCGATCAACGCGCAATTCCTCCGTGTGTTCGGCGGGGAAGGCACGCCGGATGACGTGCGCGACTTGGCGGCGAAATACGGCTGCGACGTCGTCGTGGTCGTGCCGCAGGACAAGGCTTGGGACCACGACCCCTTCGCCGCCAGTCCTGATTATCGCTTAGCGGAAGCGCGCGACGGACGCTGGCGGATTTATGTAAAGGGAAAGTGACACGGTCCGCGTGCCCCGGACGTGCGCTAAATCCCGGCGAACCAGTTGAAGCCCTGCCTGCTCCAGAACGTCTCGGTGAAATTATTGGTCACCTCGATCGCGCGGATCCATTTCGCGTTCTTGTAGCCGAGCTTGGTCGAGGTGCGCAGCCGCAGCGGATAGCCGAACGGATCGGTGATGGTCTCGTTGGCGTAGCGCGTGGCAAGGATGGTCTGCGGATGCAGCGCCGTCGCCATGTCGATCGACTCGGTGAAGTCATCATTGCAGTGGAAATAGATGTACTTCGCCGTCAGATCGGCACCAACGCGCTCAAGGAAGCTTTTCAAATTCGGGCCGGACCATTGGCCAATGTAATCCCAGCCTTCGACACAGACGTGACGGATGATGATTTCCTGCTCGGGCAGCTGGTAAATCTGCTGCGCCGTCCACGGCCTTTTGTCGCTAATGCGGCCGACCAATTCCAGTTTCCAAGTCGCGCCGTCAATCGGCCTGACGTCTTCGACGTCGTAATAGGCGTTAAACCGCGGCGGCTTGACCACCTGCGCGGGCGAAAATGTCGGCGCCAAATGATCGGGCCGGAAGATCGCGCCCTGGACGCGGTCGTTCCATGCCGAGACCGCGCGCAGGAAAGTCTGCACCGGCTCCTCTTCGGTCACGTCGCAGCCGCTCAACAGCGTGAGCGCGCCGAGGCTGATGGCGCCACGCAGCACGCTGCGCCGGTTGATGTCATCGATAAGCGAGCGATTTGCCGTCGGCACGCTTTGATCGCCCGGTTTTTTCGGCCGGAACAGCGACGGGGTGCGGGTGCGAAGCGACATCGGCTTACCGCGGTGTTGCTTCGGCTTCGGCCGCGGCGTCGGCCACGGTCATCGCATCGTCGTGCACGACCGGGCCGCCGGTCAGCATGGCGAGGAGGCTTTGCGGGACCAACAACGTGAGCGCGACGTGCACGAGCAGGAACGCCACGATCGCCGACATGCAGAAAAAATGCACGAGCCGGATGGTCTGGAAGCTGCCGAACAGCGAAGCCAGCTCGGAGAACTGCACCGGCTTCCACAACGCCAGCCCCGAGATCACGATCAGAATGCCGATCAGGATAATGCCGAGATAGAGAATCTTCTGCACGGCGTTGTAGCGGGTCAGGTCGTCGTGGGCGAGGCGAAAGCGCAGCGCGTCACCGACGGTCGCCAGAATTTCCCGCAACGAGAGGGGGAAGAGCTTTTGCCGGAATCGTCCGGTGGCGATGCCGTAAATGAGATAAGCGAGCCCGTTGAGCACGAAAATCCACATGCCGAAAAAGTGCCATTGCAGACCGTACTGCGCCCATTTGCCGATCACGACGGCGTCGGGGAAATGCAGCCAGCCGAAAATCACGTCGTCGTTGTAAATCTTCCAGCCACTGCCGATCATGATGAAAATGGCGACGGCATTGGTCCAATGCATGACGCGCACCGGCCATGGATGCAGGCGGCGCTCCTGGCGCGCCGGCTCCTTACGCGCAAGTGATTTGACCGGTGGCGCCGACATTGCGGATCTTCCCCCTCGCGGTCATTTATTTGTCGCGGCGTAGCGACACTATGCTTGTAGGGATTAGTTCGCAAATAAACTCGCTTCACAAATTCGCGTGCGCTTTTGATTGGGGAGCCGTGGAATGCGCAATGTTCTCACCGCGATCGGTGTGGCGCTCGTTTTGCTCGCGACGCTCAATGCGACGACGATCGGCGCGGAAGACGAAAAGCAGCCGTTGACGCCGGAACAGCGCATGCAGGCGCGCTTTCCGCAGAAGGTGCGCGTCGGCGATCTGATCGGACTGCCGCTGCTGGACGATCGCCACAGCACGCTCGGTCATGTCCGCGAGGTCGTCCGCACGAAGAACGACAAGATCGAACTCATCGTTGCCTATGGCGGCTTTCTCGGTTGGGGCGCTCGTCCGGTCGCCGTGTCGATCGAAGTCGTGGGTATCCGCGGTCGTGAATTGGCGTCGCTCGACATGCCACGCAGCGAATACGCGAGCGCACCGACCTGGCAAGAAAACGATGCCGCAGCGCTTCCGCAGGACGCCATCATCCGGGTGGCGCTGTGCCGAGGCTATTAACGATCACGACTTGGTGACGGCGATAACTTTTTGGTGTTTGCCGAGTTGTAGGAAGTGAGCCGGAATTGATTGGCGCTGCGGCGCACTTTGCCAAACACTGAAGCTCAGTTCCGTCGTCGGAATTGATTTCAGCCGGTCTTTCGGGGGCATGGCATGGACGATGCGAATCGTCTCGACAGCAAATCCAAATCGGCCGAACGCGCTTCCGCCGGCGCAACAACTGCGGATCGCAAGGCTTGTTGCGGCATCGCCATCATGGCCAAAGCTTCGGCGCCGGGGCGCACCAAGACGCGGCTGGTGCCGCCGCTGACTTTCGAGCAAGCCGCGGCGTTCAATACCGCCTTCCTCCTGGACATTGCCGGCAATCTGGTGCTCGCCGGACGCTACGCCTCGATCGCCGGTTACGCGGCCTATGCGCCGCCGGGCTCCGAGGACTTTTTCCGTCGCACCTTGCCCTCGGCCATCGGCTTGATCGACGCCTGCTTGCCGAATTTCGGCGATTGCCTCCTGCGCACCATCGAAGAAATTTTTGCCCGCGGTCACGCCTCCGCGGTCGTGCTCAATTCCGACAGCCCAACGTTACCTACGGCGCTGCTTGTCGAGACTGCCGATGCGCTGGCGCAGCCGGGCGAGCGCGTCGTTCTCGGTCCATCGAGCGACGGCGGTTATTATCTGCTGGGACTGAAAACCGCGCACCGCCGTCTGTTCGAGGACATCGCCTGGAGCACCGAGCGTGTAGCTGAGCAAACGCTCGAACGGGCGCGCGAGCTCAATCTCGAAATGCACACGCTACCGGTCTGGTACGACGTCGACGACGTAGTAGGCTTGCGCCGGCTGCACGACGAAGTGCGCCCGCCGAACACGGCCCGGCGCCGGCTCGATCCGAGCGAGCCGCACTACCCGGCCGCAACCGCGGAACTGATACGCAGCCTGTGGGCCGGCGGCGAACTCGCCGGTGGCCGCGACCGCGCAGCCGCCATGCCAGCCGAGATCGGGGGCGCCTGATATGGCAACGGCGGCAGTAAAACCGGCGGTCGATCCGCGGCGCTACTTCGAAAGCGTGCGCGCCGACAGCGATATTCCCGCCCGCGATCCGGTCTGCCTTTATCTGGAGACCACCAACCGCTGCAATCTTCTGTGCACGACCTGCCCGCGCACCTATGAAGAGCTCGAGCCGCCAGCCGACATGAGCTGGCAGCTTTTTTGCTCGATCGTCGATCAAATCCCCAACCTCGCGCGCGCAGTGTTGCACGGCGTCGGCGAGCCGATGCTGGTAAAAAACTTGCCGCGCATGGTGCGCTATCTGAAAGACCGCGGCACCTATGTTTTGTTCAACACCAACGGCACCGTGCTCAACGAGAAGAACGGCCGGGCGCTGATCGAGGCTGAGCTCGACGAGCTACGCGTGTCGTTCGATGCAGCGAACGCCGAATCCTACCGCGCTATCCGCGGCAAGAATTATTTTAATCGCATTCTCAAGAACGTGCGCGTCTTCCGCGAATTGCAGGAGCGCGAGGGCCACTTAAAGCCGCGCGTCTCGGCGTGGCTGACCGGTATGCGCGAAACGGTCGAGCAATTGCCGGACTTCGTGCACGTCGCGGCGGAAACGGGCGTCAAGGAAGTGTATTTGCAGCGGCTCGTGTTCTTTGCCGAGAGCGCCATCGGCATGGCGCGGCCGGACCAAGCGCTCTACGAGCAGCTTTCGCGCGAGGAGGCAGCCCATGTCGATCGCGCTGCCGCGCTCGCGGCTTCGCTCGGCATCACGTTTTCCGCCTCGGGCGCCACCTCCGAGCCCGGCATGAGCTTAAAGCGCAGCGACAATGGCTCGCCGTGGTCGCTGTGCCGCCGGCCGTGGACCGTCATGTACTTCACCGCCAATGGCCGCGCGTTGCCTTGCTGCATCGCGCCGTTCTCGCAGCGCGGCTATGAAAACTACACGCTCGGCGACGCCACCCAACAGACCTTGCGCGAAATCTGGACCGGGGAAGCCTACCGTGATTTCCGCAAAGCGCTGCTTTCGGAAAAACCGCCGGGCGCGTGCGCCAGCTGCGGATTGCGCTGGAGCCTTTAGCGATGGCGGCCGCGAAGCCGGAAACGCCGCGCACCGGCGGAATTGTCGTCGTTATTCCGACATTCAATGAAGGCGAATCGATCGGCGCTGTAGTTGCCGCGCTGCCGCGCGAAATCGTCGATAGGGTGATCGTGGTCGATGGCGGCAGCGTCGATGACACGCTCGAAGAGGCGCGCCGCACCGGCGCGGAACTGATCACGGTCGGCCGCGGCTACGGCCGCGCATGCCTTGCCGGCGCGCAAGCGGCCGATAACGCCGACATCATCGTCTTCATGGACGGCGACGGCGCCGACGATCCGGCCGCTGTCGCGGCCATGGTCGCTCCGATCCGCTCCGGCGATTGCGACTTCGTCATCGGTTCTCGCGCGCGCGGCGAGCGGGAAAATGGAAGTATGGCAGGCTACCAAATCCTCGCCGGTCTCGCCGCGGGCCGGCTGATCGGGCTCCTTTACGGCGTGCGCTATACCGATATGTGCGCCTATCGCGCGATCCGCCGCGATACCTTGCTCGCGCTCGGCATGCGCGAACTCACCCACGGCTGGAATCTCGAAATGCAGATGCGGGTGGCGCGCGCGGGGCTGCGCGTGCTGGAACTGCCCGTTGCGTATCGGCGCCGCATCGGTGGAAAATCCAAGGTCGCAGGCTCCTTGCGCGGTTCGCTCTGCGCCGGGCTGCGCATCATGACGACCTTTGCGCGCATCGCGATGGAACCGATGCATGATCGCGGTTCTTGAGTCAGTGCGCGCTACATTGAAAGCCGTCGACGCTGCCCCACAGGCTGTCCGCAGCCTTCTCGACGGCGGCGAGGTCAAGTCGTTGTAGAGTTCCGCTTGTCGCCTTAGGAGGACCTTGCCTTGGAGGCCGAACCGTCGAGCGACATTGCATTCACCCCGAGCGTCAAGGCCATGCAAGCACGCCGAGGCACCCGGGAAATCTTTGCCAAGATCGAGGCGCGAGGCGGCTTTCGCACGCAGATTACGCCTAAGCTCATCACTTTCCTGTCCGAGATGGACACAGACGGCTCGTTGCCGACCCGCTCTACCTCGTAGGGTACTGCCGATGGGACGGCAGGTCCGGCCGGATAACGCCGCCGGACAGTCACACATACGACTTCACGTCGCACCCACTCGTAATAACGGGACGCCGGGAAACGCGTTTTCTCAAACGCCTAACGAAACATCGGCTTGTCGGGAACGGTCTTGGCGCGCGTTGAACGCGGCGACTTTCATTTCTTTGAGGGGCTGCCGCTGCTTCCAAACAATTATACCACGGGTAACCTCAGCTGTTATGGTTTTGTGGTCCAGGGTGCGCCCCGCGCACGATCACCGCTCCCGTTCGGCGGCGTTGAGACATTTCAGACTACTGGATTGACTGAAGAGATTCAGGCGATCGTAAGGTTGCTTGCGCATGCAAACCTCGGCTGAAACAGAATGGCCGATTCTGTTTCATCCTCGGAAATCCACTGCGGGGTGAATTTTGCCGTGTGAATGCCGTGCGATTCGCACGGAATCCCGCGGAAACTGGCGCGCCCGAAGAGATTCGAACTCCTGACCCCCAGATTTCGTAGTCTGGAGGTCGCGAGTCAGAGATCAGTTGCGAACAGGCGCGCGATTTGACGCCCGTATCGCGTTGAGAAGTCCTAAAAAGGACCCTCCGTCTGTGCTAAGCTCGCACGCATGGCCGACGATAAAAAAACCGAGCCGATCCCCTTTCCGGTCGAAGTGACCGTAAACGGCGTCAAGGTCACGGTGACATTGATGTTAAAGCCCGGTACCACTGTCTCCGTAGTTGAGAATGAGCAACAAGAGACTAAAGAACATCAGCCGCCAGGTGAAACCTAAAAGCCGATCTTATCAATCCACTTTTGAGCAGCGGCATGGGATGCCCGACGCCGTATCCGGCGGCAACGGTCTTTTTCTCATGACCGAGCAATTCGTGACGAACATCGGTCGGGCACCCCGCCGCGTGGTGCCGATCCTGCGCCCTGTGGTGCAAGCTATGGATCACCTAGAGTTCAACTACCGAAAACCCTGCACGGGTCAAATCATAACATCGAGCCGCTGCACAACGTCTGCCGGTTAATCTAGCCGACATACAAACGGCTTAAGCGCAAGCCCGGATAGCGGATGCGTTCAATCAGTTCTTTCAGCGCCTTCATGGGGAGCTGCATAGGGGCATACACCGAAAACGTGAAGCCCTGTTCGTGGCCGATTAACTCCGCTATTTCGGCGGCCGTGGCGCGCTTGTCTTTGAGGGCTTGCGCCACGTTCTTGCGGAATGAATGAAATGACGTGCGAGGAGCGGTAACGCCGCATTTTCTCCGATACTCTGTAAATCGCTTGGCGAAATAATGGTTGTACTTGCCATCAGGACCGCCCGGTTTCAGCGCTGGAAACAGTTGGCCGTCACGCGGTAGCGCCTGCACGTAATCGACGAAGCCGCAGCGTACTAATTCGCTATGTATCGGCACAATGCGCGTGGCCGCTTCCGTCTTGAGCCTTTGGCCCGTATTGTCGTCGCTCACATTGAACAACCATATGCCTTCCTTGCGCTGCACGTCGCTGGCGCGCATCTGGCAAATCTCATTTGACCGCATTCCGCTAAACAGCCCGACCAATGGAATCCAAGCCATCGCATTTTCAAACGTATACTTAGCCGGCCGGATGCGCTGTTCGGGCGGCATGTTACGTAATAGTGGCGTGCTAAAGAGCTTTTTTAACTCGTCGGTCTTATAGGACCGCCATGAGCTATTGGTTTCTTCAAGCGTTCGCCCGGCGAAAGGATTGCGCCCTTCAAAGTGGCCCTCTTTGTCCGCCAAGCTGAACACGCCAGAAAGAGCGTGAATGTATGAGTTGATGGTTCGGTTTGTGAGCCTGCCGGAACGATTGGCGCATTTTTCAACTAGCTTATTCAAAGGCAATTCTTGCGCGCCTTCAATGTGGTGCCAATCGGGGTCTAGTTTGCCAATTTGCTCAAGGAAATCGGTTGCCGTCAGCTTGTCGATTGCAGCAAGCGGGGCGTCGTTGGTGAAGCTTTTGAATAGACGGAACACGGTTTCCCGTTGACGCTGCGTGTGGGCCGTCATTTTGCCGGCCTTCCGCTTGGCTTCAATGTATCGCGCCGCTGCTTCTGAAAAACGAATTCCGCCAGCAGTGCGAATGCGCACGGCCCTACGCGGCGGGACAACAATCGGCCGCAGCGTTCGGGGGTCAATACCATGTGCTCCGAGGAAGGTTGCCGGCGGTTCCGATGGCTTGCCTTCCAGGGCGCGCAAGCGGCCCTCCGCCGCTGCAATGAGTGCCCGCACTGCCGCTTGACCCATGAGTTGATAAGTCTTGCTACCGGGCTCTAGCTGAACGCCAGTCCGCCGCTCGACGGCCTTCAATTCGTGGGCGATGGCGTCAAAGCTCATCAAACGAGTCCCATATCTTCAAGGAAACTGTACAGGCCCTCGTTAAGGCTTTCGCGCTCTTCGTTGATGGACAACCGCTGCCTCTTGGCGTCCACCTCCATGCGTTCCAGCGTCGATGTGAAAACCTCTCGCGCCTGCGCGTCGATTTCGGCAAGCGACAATGGCTCGCCGGTCTGCGCCCGTTGGAAAGTTTCGCGCCATTGCTTCACAAGCGGCCAGCGCCGGTCCTGAGCTTCCCCTAGCGACTGCGTCTTGAGGCTCACGACGACCTTGCTGAGCGGCCGGCCGACGCTTCCATTGCGCCCTTCACTGACGAACTTGCCGCGGAGCGCTCGCGGTATCGCAGCGACGAAATACCAGCTTTGATGTCGTCGCTTGAGATATCGGGTATCGGCCATGCCGTGCCCCGCTGATGGTACAGATTAATGGTACAGCATCATGGCACATTACCCTCGAAAAAGCAAGGTGAATCACGTATAACCCGCATTTCTAGTTAAGTGGTCAGTTGCCCCTACAGCGCCCACCAGCCTAAGCGACTGAACAGCCACAGAGAATTTTCTGAGGTGTTTCGGCGATTAAATGTCTCGCCCATGATTGCGCCCAAGAAATCTACGTAACCTGATATGGGGAACGAAACTCCGTATCGCTCTCCCATCGCGTATCAACCGGCCTTGTTCGGATTGATCAGATACTTTTCGCCGGTCGCTCGCTTGCTGTAGGCGGCGATATTTTGAAGCCGAAGCGCCTCCTGCAGGGACAGCACCTGCGTGTAATGACTGGCAAACGTGGTCTTGAGTTCGGCAACGACCCGTTCGCGCAACTTCTGAGCCTCGGCCTTTCCGATTTTCTGCAGAAACGAGAACAGCAGCCAGCCGCCGACGCCCCAGGCCATTCCGAAAGCTCGATCTAATTCGATTGGGCGAGGATCGAGGCTGCCATAGATATAGACCTGCTTGTGCACAGTCGATCCGTATCGACTGTAGACCTTGGCGGTCTTGCTGGCGGCCGCCTCCATGCAGGTCAGGATCTGGCTGGCGAGCTTGCCGCCGCCGATGGCGTCGAACGCGAGGGTCGCGCCGGTTTCGACGAGAGCCTTGGTCAGGTCCTCCATAAACGTCGGCGCAACCGAACTGTACACGTGCTTCGCGCCGATCAGGCGCAAGATATCTTCCTGTTTCGAGTTACGGACGATGTTCACGAGGGCGACCTGGTCCTTGAGACAGATCTTGTTCAACATCTGACCGAGGTTCGACGCGGCGGCGGTGTGCACCAAAGCCTTATGACCTTCCCGCCGCATGGTCTCGACCATGCCGAGTGACGTCAGCGGATTGACGAAGCATGATGCGCCCTCGGCAGGGGTCGTTCCTGCTGGAAGCACGAGACAATCGGCCGCCTTCAGGCAGCGATACTGCGCATACATGGCGCCACCGATCATGGCGACGGTCTTGCCGAGCAGCGTCTGGGCCGCATCGGAAGCTCCAGCCTTGACGACGACACCAGCGCCCTCGTTGCCGACG
>JBEKSB010000094.1:0-15392 GCA_049517455.1 Xanthobacteraceae bacterium | reverse complement strand
CGCACCGGCTACGTGCTGTTCTACAATTTTTCGCACTTCGCCGCCCATCCGATCGAGATTTTCCAATTGTGGAACGGCGGTATGTCGTTCCATGGCGGCGTCCTCGGTTGCATTGTGGCTACGATCCTGTTCGCGCTGCGCCGCGGCTTGCCGATGCTGTCGCTCGGCGACATCACCACGGCGGTCGCTCCAATCGGATTGTTCCTCGGCCGCATCGCCAATTTCATCAACGGCGAATTGTGGGGCCGGCCGGCCGACGTGCCGTGGGCGATGATATTTCCCAACGGCGGACCGATCCCGCGCCATCCGAGCCAACTGTACGAAGCGGCGCTCGAAGGCCTCGTCCTTCTGGTCGTGCTCGGCGCGCTGGTGCGCTTGGGCGCGCTCAAGCGGCCCGGTCTTGTCACCGGCGCCGCCGCGCTCGGCTATGGCGTCACGCGCATCATTTGCGAATTTTTCCGCGAGCCCGACGCGCAGCTCGGCTTTCTCTGGGGCGGCCTCACCATGGGAATGCTGCTCTGCATTCCATTGATATTGGCGGGTGTCGGCCTGCTCGCCTTCGTCTTGACCCGCCAGCCGATCGCAAAACATGGCTGACGAACGCTCGCCGCTCGAAGCCGAAATCCGCCGATTGATCGCCGTCGCCGGGCCGATGCCCATTGCCGATTACATGCGGCTTTGCCTCACGCATCCGCAATACGGCTATTATCTCACGCACGAACCCATTGGCGCCGCCGGCGATTTCATCACCGCGCCCGAGATCAGCCAGATGTTCGGCGAACTCATCGGATTATGGATGGCGGCCGTTTGGCAGCAGATGGGCTCGCCGGAAAACGTGCGCATTGTCGAACTCGGACCCGGACGCGGGACGCTGATGGCCGACGCCGTACGCGCCGCCAAGACCGTGAAGAACTTCCACGCTGCGATCGTCCTGCATCTGGTCGAGATCAGTCCAAAGCTCCAAGAGGTGCAGGAACAGCGCCTCGAAGGCCTCGGCGTGCCGATCCTGTGGCATGCCGCGCTCGACGACGTTCCTGGCGGTCCCGCTTTTATTGTCGCTAACGAGTTCATCGATGCGCTGCCGGTACATCAGGCGGTCAAACAGGCCGACGGCTGGCACGAGCGCGTCGTCGAGATCGCATCGAACGGCAATCTCGTCATCGGCGCCGCGCACGATCCGCTGCCGCATTTCGAGGCGACCCTGCCGCGGGCGCTGCGCCAGTCTTCCGCGGGCTCCATTTATGAATGGCGCTCCGACGCGATCGCGCTCGAGATCGGGCGGCGCGTACGCGCCGATGGCGTCGCGCTCATCATCGACTACGGCCACGCGCGGCAAGGGTTGGGCGAAACGCTGCAGGCCGTCGCCGGACATTCCTTCGCCGACCCGCTGCGCGCGCCGGGCAACGCCGACATTACGGCGCATGTCGATTTCGCGGCATTGGCGCAGAGCGCCGAAATCATCGGCGGACGCATCCACGGCCCGGTTTCGCAGGGCGATTTCCTGCGGCGCCTCGGCATCGACAAACGGGCGGCCGCGCTGAAAACGCGCGCGGCGCCGGAAAAGACTGCCGCGATCGATAGCGCGCTCGCGCGGCTGACCGCAGGCGGCCCGAAGGGCATGGGCGAGATGTTCAAGGTTCTTGCCATTGCCGACCCGAAATTCGGTCCGCTGCCGGGATTCGAACGCGGCGCCGGGACTGAGACATGATGATCCAGGCCGAGACGCTCGCGCTTTCCGGAATCCGCCACGCTTTCTTTACGCGCGAAGGCGGCGTTTCGGGCGGCCTCTATACCAGCCTTAATGGCGGCACCGGCTCGCGCGACAGCGCCGCTCACATCTTAGAAAATCGCGCGCGCATGGCGGCGGCACTCGAAGTCGGGCCCGACTTTCTGCTCACCGCCTACCAGATTCATTCGCCCCACGTCGTCGTCGCCGAGGCGCCGTGGCGGATTGATGCTCGCCCGCGCGCTGACGCCATCGTCACCTGCACGCCCGGTCTCGCCATCGGCGTGTCGACCGCCGATTGCGGCCCGATCCTTTTCGCCGATCCGGTCGCCCGCGTGATCGGCGCCGTGCATGCCGGCTGGCGCGGCGCGCTCGCCGGCGTCGCCGAAGCGACGGTCGAGGCAATGGCGCGGCTTGGCGCCAAACGCAGCCAGATCCGCGCCGCGCTCGGGCCGATGATCCGGCAAGACAATTACGAAGTCGGCCCCGATCTCATCGCGCGCTTTGCCGCCGAGGATTCGGGCAGCGAACAGTTCTTCCGCCCGGCGGCGCGCGAGGGCCATGCCCTGTTCGATCTCGCCGCTTATATCGGCTTGCGACTGACGCGCGCCGGCATCCGGCAGGTCCAGGATCTTGGGCTTTGCACCTACGCCGATCCGGCGCGGTTTTTCAGTTTCCGCCGCTCGACCCATCGCGGCGAAGCGGATTACGGCCGGCACGTCAATGCGATCGCGCTGGTCTGACGAGAGCATTTACCAGGCCGCGAACTAGCACGCTCAAAGCGAAAAATCCCGCGGGGACAAGGCCCTGATTCATGTTGCCAGTCCCGAACGCGGCTTGTATCAGGTCCTTGCTTTTGGTCTGAGCCGGGGCGCAGGAGAGCGGAATTGGCGGGTAACAATGGAGCCATCAAGCTCGTCGCCGGTAATTCCAACCCTGCGCTGGCCGAGGGTATCGGCGCCTACATCGGCACCCCGCTGGCCAAGGCGGTGGTCCGCCGTTTCGCCGATATGGAGATCTTCGTCGAGATCCAGGAAAACGTGCGTGGCGCCGACGTTTTCGTAATTCAGTCGACGTCGTTTCCGGCGAACGACCACCTGATGGAATTGCTCATCATCATCGACGCGCTACGGCGCGCCTCGGCGCGCCGGATCACGGCGGTGATTCCCTACTTTGGCTACGCCCGGCAGGACCGCAAACCGGGGCCGCGCACGCCGATCTCCGCCAAACTTGTCGCCAATCTCATCACTCGCGCCGGCGTCGACCGCGTGCTGACACTCGACCTTCATGCCGGACAGATCCAGGGCTTCTTCGATATTCCGACGGATAACCTGTTTGCCTCTCCGGTCATGGTGCGAGACATCAAACAGCGCTTCGATCTCGCCGACGTCATCGTGGTCTCGCCGGATGTCGGCGGCGTGGTGCGCGCCCGCGGGCTCGCCAAGCGCATCAATGCGCCGCTCGCCATCATCGACAAACGGCGGGAGCGGCCGGGCGAGTCCGAGGTGGCGAACGTCATCGGCGAGGTCGATGGCCACATCTGCATCCTCGTCGACGACATTGTGGATTCCGGCGGCACGCTGGTAAACGCAGGCGACGCGCTTTTGGAAAAGGGCGCCACCGCGGTTTACGGCTACATCAGCCACGGCGTGCTTTCGGGCGGCGCGGTCGCCCGTATCAATAAATCAAATCTCAAGGAACTGGTGATCACCGACTCGATCCAGCCGACCGATGAAGTCAAAGCCTCGCCCAACATTCGCGTGCTCTCGATCGCCACGCTGATCGGGGAGGCCATCACCCGCACCGCCGCCGAGGAATCGGTGTCGAGCCTGTTCTTCGACTAGGCTGTGGACTCATAAGTGCACACTGAATGTCTGCTTTCAGGGGACACGGCCGGGCAGAGATGATTGACGCGTCCGGGCGCGGACAGTCGGCATTTGTCTGAAAACCGTGTGCTAACTGCGCTTACTTCGGACACACCGCGCCGATTTTCACCCAGGCCTCGATAAGTGCGCCCAGTTCCTTTTGCGTCCCAGGAGCCGGCTCGCGACCGAATCCGGGCGCCCACGCCCAGCCGACCAGCGAGTCCGTGGCGATGTGCGTCAAAATTTGCCCAAGCGACCGGCCGCCGTTGCGCGCCGGGTCCTTGATCTGCGCACAGATCTCGCCCGGCGTTTTGTCCTGCCATGCCATCTCGCTAGGCGCCAAATGCCAGTGCGGGTGGCCCGGCACACCGGCGGGATCGAAGTTGGCGCTGCGGTGGCACGTGGCGCAACGCATCGACGCCAAGCCAAAGCCATCGCTGCCGCGTTCGACCGGCGGCTGATGCAGCCTGTGCGCTTCGCCTTGGAGCGGCCGATCGCCGGCCGGGTGGCAGTTCACGCAGCGCGGTGAGGTGAGCACCTTGCCGGCCTCCGCGAACAGAGCGACCGACCGCGCCGCTTCATCGCTGATATTGGCGAAGCTCTCCGGCGCCGCCAGCGTGGTCGATGGTTCCGCGGATTCGACGTTCGCCACCGGTATCAGCACCAGCGCCGTCATCAACGAAGCGAGCGACGCAAGACGCATGGCTGAATTCATGACCGGCATCTCCTGCGCGCCAAACGGTGCAACGGCAGCCGCGTGACTCCGCTATCCCAAATAACGTTTCGGATCGGACACAATTACGTCGCGTATGGCCTCGTGGTATTTGACGTAACCGGTGCAGCGGCAAAGATGGCCATCGAGAGCTTCCAGGATCGTTTTGTCGAGGTCGGCGCGCAGCACCGGCGCTTTCGCCAAGCGCTCCAGCAGCACTTGGCCCTCGTTCAAAAAGCCAGCCGTGCAATAGCCACATTGAAACGAAAAATGTTCCACGAAGGCCTTTTGCAGGACGGATAGTTGTCCGTTTTGTGCATGGCCCTCGACGGTGCGGATCGACTTGCCAGCGAAGCTTGCCGCCGGAACGATGCACGTCGGGCTGGTCTGGCTGGTCCCATCAGGGTTGTCGACAATCACTGCGCAACTCAAGCACTGCGCCAGCCCGCAACCGAATTTTGTGCCGGTGAGCCCCAGATACTCGCGCAGGAAATCGTTCATCGACAATTCGTCACGGACCTCCAACGGTCCGTACACTTTGCCGTTGATCGTGATGCTCATGTTGGTCATTGCAGCACGCCCTTGATCATGGCCCGGGTAACCGGCAGGGATTGGAAGCGATGACCTGTAGCGTCATAAATCGCGTTCAGGATCGCCGGAACGATAGGAATCATCACAACTTCCGCCATGCCCCTTGGCGGGTCGTTCGGTGCGAGCGCAGGCAACACCTCGATCTCCAGCCCATTCAATGGCAGGTCCGTCGCGCGGGCGATCACGTACTGACCGAGATTCCATTTCCCGTTACCGGGCCCGTCCTCATAAAGCGGCAATGACTCCAGCAATGCGTAACCAACGCCCATCGCGAAGCCGCCCTGCGCCTGTCCGACGACGACTTCCGGAACCAGCGCCTGTCCGCATTCGACAGCGCTGTATGCCTTCGCGATGCGCACACTGCCGGTCTTGCGCTCAATTTCGAGGCGAACCAGCGACCCGCAGGCCGATGAATAGGCAGTGCCGATGCGTTCGTTCACGGCGGGCGGCGCGCTTATCATGGTCCGGTCGAGGCGGACAAAACGATCCGCTGTGCCGCCACGCTCTGCCCCGGTTCCGGCACCGGTACGCACGGCAAGCGCGTCGATATCGGCAGTCCAGGTCTCGCCCTCCACCGGGAACGACGCGTGCGACCATTCCCAGCGATTGAAACCGTGGACCATCGCTCCAATGACTCCGCCGCGCGCGTGCGCTTTCGCCGCAACCACCCCCAGATCCAAGGGCGCCACACCGGACATCATCAGCTTGCGATTTTGCCATCGCGCGCTGTTCCATTGCCGGGCCCGCGGGTCGGTCTTGCGAATTCCCCACAATTCGAGCGCGGCCGGCCACAGCCCGAAGCGGAATATGACACGCGCCGCTTCGAATGCGCCGTGCGTGCTGATATGCGCGCCGACCGACGCGCTCGATGGCGAACTGATCGCCGGAACCCAGCGCGGGTTACGCGATGCCGCATCCTGCTCAGATTGCGTGATGCTATAGGGATCGCCGGATGTGACCAGTTCGAGCGGTTCGAATGCCTCGACTTTCGCCACGGTCACTTCATCTGCCACACCGCCGATGATCGCGGCCGCGCGATTGGCGAGCGCCGTGCCGATGGCGGTCCCCATTTCGACCGCATCGGAGTAGATCGTGATCCGGCCTTCGAGCGAAATCGAGACCGAAGACAATGTGCAGTCGGCGCCACTGCCGAAATCCTTGGTGACGCAGGCCACGCCCGTGCCGACAAGGATTCCAGTTTGCTGTTGTTGCGGGCGGGCTTTTTCGGCCGCACGGTCCTGCCAGATTGGGTGCTTGCCGAGTTTGTCGAGAATCTCGCCGGTGCGCGTGATCCCGACAAGCGGATTGCCGGTCATGGTCTTGCCGCCGGTGGGCAAAGCATTTCTGCGCCGGAACTCGATCGGGTCGATACGCAGCGCCTGCGCGGCCTCGTCGATCAAGACTTCGAGCGCTGTCATCGTCTGCAATGTTCCATAGCTGCGCATCGAACCTGCGGTGACCCCGCGCGAATGGATGGCAACTGTGGAGATGTCGACTTTGGGTATGTCGTAGATGCCGATCGCGCCGGTCGCGGCCACGTCGGCGACGCTGCCGGAAAAGTTGGCGAGCCCGCCGCCATCGAGGACATGGTCGGCGGCGAAGGCGCGGATCCGGCCGGTCGTCCGATCGATACCGATTTGCGAATGCATCTTGAACGCGTGGCGCTTGATCCCCGACTGAAATTGTTCATAGCGGTTATTCGCGAGCCGCACCGGCTGATCGGGAAAGAACATCGCGGCCAACGCGATGTAGAGCGGCATGATGGTATGATCGCGGCCGCCGAAGCCGCCGCCGAGATAAGCGAAATGCGTCTGAATCCGGTCCGGTTTGAAGTTTTCGCGAGCGCCGCCGAGCAGATAGGCGATCGACTCTGCGCACTCCAGCGGTGACTGGACGCCAAGCAAGAGCTCAAGCGTCCGCCCGCTTCCATCGTACCAAGCAAGTCCGGACTCCGGCTCGAGAAACATCGGGTCGACGGATTGCGTCTCGAATTCGCGGCCCAGAACCAGGAGGTCCGGATTGTTCGCGGCAAGCTCGGCACGGATCTGCTCGCCGTAGAAGGAGGCCTTTGCATCCGCCGGTCCGTGTTGGTTGGCCGGCGCCCAAACCGGAATATCCCCCTTCTGAAAACTGCGCGGGCCCACCCAGCCGGCCAAGAGCGGCGAGTAAACATCCGGTTCGTCTGGCGTCGAGCCGGCAATGCGGACAAAGCGATGCGAACCGTAAGGAGCAACAGCAACGGGGCGCGTCTCCTTGCCGTATTTCACGCAGCTCGGATCGCGCAAGGCTAAGCGTGCCTGATCGAACGTATCGAATCGTTCGAAGATCAGCATGGCCACCGGCTGTCCCAGATACAGTGGCGTTTTCCCGACGGGGCAGAAGAGATAACCTTCATAAAAAGCGGGCACGCGGATGCCGGCGCTCACGACATCCACGGCGGTGACCACCCGCGTCGGTTCGAGAGCACCACTCAATCGCGATAGGTCGATTCCCGTGAAGACATGTGTCGCGTCTGTCGCCCGGATGAGCATGCCGTGCGAGGTATTCGAAGGCCAACCGGGAAGGTCGGCGGCGCGAAAATCGGATGCGTAGAGCTTGGTCCCGATGACTTTGGCAGGACCGTCGATGCGTCCTTCGCCGATGGCAGCCGGATTCCAACTCCGGCGTCCCGGCAACGTCTCGCGCGTATCGAACCCTGGAGTTTCGGCAAACGCCGCACGCGAGAGGCCAAGCGCGATACCGCTTGATGTTGCCAACTTGACGAACTCTCGTCGTGAAATGCCCATTCCCTGTTACCTCTACCCGTTCCAAACACCGGCGCAGAAACGGTCCGGACAGCCATCACACCGCCGGTTCAATGAAGGTCGGCAATGGACGCGGGTCCGGGCCCGGGGGTGACCAGGGCCGGCCATTGCCTGGAGCCGAACGGCACGAGCGGCGGCAGGAACGGCGTCGTTCCGCGCTTGGCGTCTTCCGCGATGATTGCGGCCCGTGCGTCGCCTCCCATCAGTTCGTAGTCCATCAGATGATAGTCGCCGAAGAACAACGCACCGACCGAGCGATCGGAAATGATGCGCGTAAACGACTCCAGCATATCCGCAGGCGTCGTGGTGAAGGACATCGTCTCGATCAGAAGCAGCCGATCGTTGATGGCGTCCGGACCGAAGAACTGCGCCAGGACGCTGAACAGGACGTTGTTTTGACGCGTGACGTAAATGGTGTTGCTGGCGGCGTAGGTCTTGTCCCAATCGTTGCCGAGCAGCTTCTTCCAGTCAGCGATCACCGTCATCCAATGCGCGACCTGAGTCTGCGCCGCCCATGTGACGTCAAGCTTCAAGTAGGGGCCCTGTTTCTCCGAAAATGCCTTCAACGCGACGAACGAGACCGCGCCCTTGGCCAGGCACTCGTCCATAAACGCGATGTTGTTCTCAAGGATGATCCGGTTGTTTGCCCGCCACTCCGCAGCCATCGGCGTCGCGTCGAGGCCATCTAGCGCCGACTTCATGCGGCTACGATAGGCGAGCATCGAACCGCGCCAGGACTGATCGTCGGGATTGTCCAGATAAGGCCCGACCACTTCAGCCAGCGCCATCGTACTGTGGCCGATGGATTTCAGTAGCTGATAAACAACCGGCACCGGCGGTGCTTCGAGTGGGGCTTGGCCGGGCCGATACAGAATGAACCGCCCGCCGACCCCCGAGAACAGACCAAGGATGACGGGATGCCGACCGAGAATGTTGCTTTGGAAGATTTTTGCCGCATCGCCGTAAAGCTCGAACATGCCGGAGTTGAGTGCCAGCAGGTTCTTTGTAGCGGTTTCCGCGGGGCTGGACGCGGTATGACGGGCGATCGGCAGCATATATGCAGGCAGATTGTCTGCTTTCGCCGCACCAGTCGCCCCCGTAATTGCAACGGATATCGCCGTCACACAAGCGAGGCGCTTCAGAAACAAATTGCGGCGCATGCGTTCCTCCGCGAGCGTCAACGCATCTGGAGGCGCAGAAGTTAAGAATCCACCGTGCGAAATACTGCATATGCGCTGACCGGGCCGGCGCACGGAGAGATGGTTGCCGAGCGCTTGACGAAGATCGTCAAAGCCGATGGATAGAGTCCAATCCACAAAATGCTGACGACGGTGCCAATGAAGTGAACAATCTAATCCCCCTGCGGGTCCTGGCTTGCTTCGTCACCTCGCTCCCGCAATGACGGCTTTGCACAACCGCTAAGACGCCGCGGCCTACGCGCGCGCCAGGACCCACACCCCCGAGTCAACTTGTCGCAGGCCGGTCCTGTGGACGGTGAGTCATTTCCGCATTGTGCGAAGACGGCAAATCACTTCATGAGTGCGGACAAGGCGCTACGCGGCTCCAGCAAAGGCTTTGGCTGGAGAATCGAGCCGTTTATATTGTGGGTGCGGACTGATTCGCGGCGTTGGGTCAATCTGCAGGTGCGGGTTGTACCTGCGGCAAATCGCAGCCAGGGTTTTGGCGATGTCCAGTGGCGTGCGCATTTCCACTCCAACCGGCGCTGTGGAGAAAGCATGTCCCTTATCGAAATCACACAAGACCAACGCAACAACCCGCTCGACGTCGTGGAGCATATGGCGGCCGGCAACAGCTGGCCGTTCGAGCGCGCGGGCGAGGACGAAATCGCGATCGTCGTCACCGGGCGCTGGACCAATTACCAGGTTTCATTCACCTGGATGAGCGAGATCGAGGCGCTGCATCTGGCCTGCGCCTTCGACATGCGCGTGCCGGATCTCCGACTTTCCGAGGTGCAGCAGCTCGTCGCTTTCATCAACGAGCTATTGTGGATCGGACATTTCGACGTCTGGATGCAGAACGGCGTGGTGATGTTCCGCCATGCGCTGCTGCTCGCGGGCGGCGTCGCCGCTTCGGACCGGCAGTGCGAGGCGGTGCTCGGCAGCGCGCTCGATGCCTGCGAACGCTATTTCCCCGCCTTCCAGTTCGTCGTGTGGGCGGGCAAATCCGCACGCGAGGCGATGGACGCCGCCTTATTCGAGACGTCCGGCGAGGCCTAGGCCACACCATGTCTTCGGCCGGCGAGAGTCCGGATCTGCGCGATCTCTCCGGCTTTCTGGTGTTCGTCGGCGCCGGCAAGATGGGCGGCGCCCTACTCGACGGCTGGCTGCGGTCCGGTCTCGATCCGGCGAAGGTCGCGGTCATCGAACCAAATCCAGCGCCGCAAATCGCCGCGCTTGCCGATCGCGGCGTGCGGCTCAATCCCGAGGCAACAACACTGACCCGCGTCAGCGCCGTCGTCATCGCGGTGAAGCCGCAAATCGCCGATCAGGTCATGGCCGCGACCGCGCCGATGATCGGCGCGTCGACCCTCGTCGTGTCGATCATGGCCGGACGGACGCTGCGATTCCTTTCCGGCGCGCTGAACAACGCGAGCGCGCTGGTGCGCGCTATGCCGAACACGCCGGCGGCGATCGGCCGCGGCATCACCGTCGCGGTCCCGCTCCGCGCGAGCGACGCGCAACGCGACCTTGCGCATCGCCTTCTTGCGGCAACCGGAACAGTCGCGTGGGTCGAAGACGAGACGCTGATGGATGCAGTGACGGCGGTGTCGGGATCGGGACCGGCGTATGTTTTCCTGCTCGCCGAAGCTTTGGCGCAAGCCGGAGCCGCGGCCGGACTACCGCAGCCCCTTGCGGAAAAACTCGCGCGCGAGACGGTCGCCGGCGCGGGCGAGTTGCTGTACCGATCCGCGCTCGATGCCGCAACCCTGCGAGAGAACGTGACCTCGCCGGGCGGCACCACCGCCGCGGCGCTCGAAGTGCTGATGGGTAAAGACGGCCTCGTGACGCTCATGAAGAAAGCGGTTGCCGCCGCGACCGAGCGCTCACGGAAGCTCGCAGGCTGACCACACCGGCTTGGAACCGCGGCGCAAGCGGCCTACATTTCAGCGATCGGTCACGCGTTCGCGTAACCTCGTCGAGGAGTATGGTCATGGCTCGCAAACCCGCCCGCAAAGCCGCCGGTAAATCCACCCGCGCTGCTGCCGCCCGAAGCCCGGCCGCCCCAACCAGCGAGCGCGACAAAATCGTAGCGGCCTTTCTGACGCTTCTTGCCGACCAGCCTTTCGAGGCGATCGGCCTTGCCGATATCGCCGGACAGGCCGGCGTGTCGCTTGTTCAGTTGCGTGACGAATTTTCTTCCACGCTCGCGATCCTCGCCGCCCATATCAAGGCCACCGATCGCGCGGTGCTCGCCGAGGATTTGAGCGACATGGCCGAGGAGCCGGTGCGCGAACGTCTGTTCGACGTGCTGATGCGCCGGCTCGAGGCGCTGGCGCCGCATCGCGAGGCGGTGCGTTCGCTGCTGCGCTCGGCGCGCCGCAATCCGCCGCTCGCGGTGGCGCTGAACGGACTGGCCCTGCGCTCGCAGCAATGGATGCTGACTGCCGCCGGGCTCGACGCATCTGGCCCGCGCGGCATGATTCGCGCGCAGGGCCTCGCCATGCTCTTCGCTTCGGTGCTGCGCACCTGGATCGAGGATGACGATCCGGGCCAAGCGCGGACCATGGCGGCGCTCGATCGCGCGCTCGGGCGCGGCCAGCGCTTTGCCGGCTTCCTCGACGATCTATGCACAATACCGTCGCGCGTTTGCCGGCTGCGGTCCCGGCGGCGTCGGCTGGACGAGGACTCCGAGGAGCCGGCGGCGGCTTAGTCGACAGGGGAGCGACGCGCCGCTCCCCTTACCCATTCTTGACCATGGCCGCCAAACATTGGCGATCAATGGGGTTTTGTAAATTTGCCTGCGTTAATAGTGGCCCCTCCGCTTCGTCCGGCCGGACGCCTCGCGCGAGGTTAGAAACTCTACAAACAAGGCCTTTTTCGTTTGCAATCCCGATTTTTCGGCTCTAAATAACGATAGTTACAACGGATACCAACTCGACCCGGGCCCGCTGCAATGATCGTCTGCTCCTGCAATGTGCTGACAGACCACGACGTTCGGTCGACACTCTCCGCCGAGGAAGCTGCCCCGCGCACTGCCGGCGAGGTCTATGGCTGTCTCGGTTGCAGCGCTCAATGCGGACGATGCGCAAGAACCATCCGCCGCATCATGGATGAGGCGTTATCCGCGGCCGACACCACATGCTGCCGGACTACCGGCCACGCTTCCTAAGCTTTCTACTGCCTGAGACGAACGACCAGCTGTTCAGCTGCGGCGTATTTGCGCCTTCGCGGCAAAGGCTATAATCCAACCGCGCACGACTTTGTGCGGCGGCGTTCATTGCAGGAGCACGATCATGAGAGGCGAGCCAGGAGTCGTCGATTACCTCAACAAGGCACTCCGGCACGAACTGACCGCGGTCAATCAATACTGGTTGCATTACCGTCTGCTCGACAATTGGGGCTACAAGTCGCTGGCAAAGCAATGGCGCAAAGAATCGATCGAGGAGATGGAGCACGCCGACAAGCTGGTCGAGCGCATCATCTTCCTCGACGGCTTCCCGAACATGCAGGTGCTCGATCCGCTGCATATCGGCCAGACCGTGAAAGAGGTACTCGAGTGCGATCTCCGCGCGGAGATGCACGCGCGTGCTTTGTATGAAGAAGCAGCTACCCATTGCCATGCGGTCAAGGATTACGTGTCGCGCGACCTGTTCGAGAAGCTGATGAGCGACGAGGAACACCACATCGACTTCCTCGAGACTCAGCTCGATCTGGTCGCCAAGCTCGGTCCCGAGCTTTACGCGCAGCACCACATCGGCAAGCTCGACGACGAGCACGATTAGTGCCGGAAATTTGAAGTTCCTTGATTCGGGCATCGCCTCGTCGCCGGCGCCGTTAACGAAGAATTAACGAGCTGGCGCTGCAGACGCTGGAGAACCGCAAGGTTTTCGGCATTTATTTCGCGGTTGGGCGCAGACGCCGACGCCAACTCGCCCGCCCAGCACCTGCGGGACGTGATACTTAACAATGACGGTTAAGAGTTAAGGTTAAGAGGCATTTAAGGATTTCCTGACACCTTTTGCTCCGTTCAGCGCGTGGTCGCGTAGGCGACCGTGCCGAGAAAAGGACGAAGCAGATGTTCAGCGTAAAATCATTCTTTGCCGCCGCGGCAGCCGCTGCCGTCAGCACGACGGCATATGCCGCCGACATGCCGCTGCCTCCACCTCCGCAAATTCAGTATCAGCCTGTCCAGGTCATCGAAGCCCCGATCGGCCGCTGGTATCTGCGCGGCGATATCGGCGTCGGTGTGCAGAGCTTCTCGGAGTTCGATCACTCGCAGACCAATTCAGCCTTCGTCTGGCCACCGAGCTGGCAAATCGTTCAAAAAGACATCCAGGACACCTCGATTTTTGGATTTGGCGTCGGTTATGAAATGAACAACTGGCTGCGGTTCGACGTGACCGGCGAATATCGCACCAAGGCGGCGTTCAAGACGACCGGAAGCTATACCGACTTCTGCGCCGGGTTCACCTGCTTCGACGTCAATTCGGGCAACTTCTCGTCCGCCGTCTTTTTGGCCAATGCCTATGTCGATCTCGGCACCTGGTGGTGTCTGACACCCTTTATCGGCGTCGGCATCGGTGGCGCACGCAATACGATCAGCGGCATCCAGGACAACGGCATAATAGGGTCCAATGGCAGTGTCGGTTTCGGTTATTCAAACGGCGACAACTCGGCCTGGAATCTGGCCTGGGACGTACAGGCAGGCTTGACCTACAACGTCAACAACAATCTCAAAATCGATCTGAGCTGGCGCTATCTGAACCTCGGGTCGCCAATGAGCGCCGTCGTCAATTGTCAAAACACGCCGGCCTGCCCCGGCGCGTTTTACACCTTCAAAGACATGACCTCACAGGATTTCCGGATTGGGTTCCGCTGGATGCTGACGCCCGAGACGGGAATGGGGGTGATGTCGATGGCGCAGCCCGTATTTGCTCCGCAGCAGCCGCAATACATGCCGGCCCCGCAACCGCAATACGTGCCGGCGCCTCCGCCGCAATACATGCCGGCGCAGCCGCAATACATGCCGATGCAGCCGCCGCTGTCGAGCCGCGGCTGATTCTTTCCGGCTGAGCCTAGCCGCGCCGTGCGGCGCCAAGGATGAAAGAGCGGCCGATGCGTTGGGTGTTCTGCACTCTGATGGTGTTGGGGCTGACGTCGCCCGCGCTCGCGGCCGATCTCGACGTTCTGCGCGGTTCCGAAAGCGTCGCGCCCGTTGTAAGCGTGGGGCCGGCGACCTTTACACGCTGGAGCGGCTTCTATTTCGGTGGCGATTTCAGCTACAACTTCACGCAAGGCGACTTTTCCCGCGCGACGCAGCCGCTGCTGGCGTTCAGCCTGCGCAACCTGACGCTGGAAGAGGAGGTACAACCTTCCACCATCCCGGTGCTCGGCAACGGCGCCGCCAACGCGTTCGGTGGCGGCGGTTTCCTAGGCTACAATACGCAGTGGCAGGACCTCATCATCGGCGTCGAAGCAAACTATACGCACACGAACTTGAACGCCACCGCCACCTCCTCGCCGCTCGCCGGCACGTCCACCTCCCCGAGCCGTGTGTTTTCAGCAGGCGCGGCCTCTTACAATGTCGCTCTCTTCGGCACCGGTAATTTGCACCTCACAGACTATGGCGAGGCACGAGCGCGGGCGGGATATGTCGTCGGCAATCTGCTGCCGTACGGTTTCGTGGGTGTTGTGGTCGGGCAGGCAAGCTACAGCGTGACGACACTCGCGAACGTCGCGCAGAGCACCATGTCGACTCCTGTTTTTCCATGCATTGACAATGGATCAACATGCCAAAATTTCGCCTTCTCAAACAGCGCCGGCCAAAGCAACGCCCTGCTCTATGGCTTCTCGGTCGGCGGCGGCCTTGATTGGGCGCTCACGCAAAATATTTTTGTGCGCGGCGAGTTCGAGTTGGTCGAATTCGCGCCGATCTCAAGCATCTTAGTTTACATCGTCAGCGCCCGCGCCGGTGCGGGCTTCAAGTTCTGAGGTGCACCGGCGCTTGATCGGCCGTGGAGCGGGAGCTCGTGTTGCGGCTAGCCTGCTGTGGCGACTGCGGCGTGCCACAACAATGGAAACCGGCCTGTTCGAAATCCAGGCTGACTATCTGCGTGAGTTCAGGCAGGGCCGCCAAGCTCAACCAAAGTCGCAGGAAATTATCCACGCAAGGTTCGGATGGGCTGATTCTGTGGATGCCGACTCCGATCAACCTGCGCACGGCGCCACAAACGGAACGGAAGCCCGGCCCAGCTCTGGGCCGAAATCCTATGATCCCGCCATCGACCTCGCACGTTGCTTTTTGCGTCTGGCCAATCTGCCCAGCTACCGGCTCGACCGGCTTAGCCGGTATGAAGCGCTCCTTTGGCGCCAGGCCGGCCAGATCCTGTTCGCTCTCGATGCATTGGATCGTCGCAAACCTCAAGAGAGAGGGCGTCGTTTCCGTGTCGGTAGCCGGCAACACGGGCCGACCAACGGACACGACGACTATTGAGCCGCCGTGACCTACCCATC
>JBEKSB010000093.1:0-15459 GCA_049517455.1 Xanthobacteraceae bacterium | reverse complement strand
ACGGCAAGGCGCGCGAGGTGCCGGAAGCGATCCGCAAGGCGACCGACGCCGCCAAGCGCGGGCTCACCCGGGTGCCGTTGCGCGAAGGCCGCACGCTGCATCACGACGTCGCCGGCCGCCACGGCGCCGGCAAGGTCTATCTGCGCGCGGCGCCTCCCGGCACCGGCATCATCGCCGGCGGCCCGATGCGCGCGGTGTTCGAGACGCTCGGCATGCAGGACGTTGTGGCCAAGTCGCTCGGCACCTCGAACCCGTACAACGTCGTGCGGGCGACCTTCGATGCGCTCAAGCGCCAGGACTCGCCGCGCTCGGTTGCTGCGCGCCGTAACATCAAGGTTTCGGCGCTGCAGGCGCGCCGCCGCGACGTCGAGGCCGAACAAGTGGCCGAGTGAGGCCGCGGGAGCACGCGATGAATACCGGCAAGACGACCGACAAGCGCAAAACCGTCAAGGTCCAACAGACTGGCAGCGCGATGCGCCGGGACCACACCCAGCGTGAGACGCTGGTCGGGCTTAAGCTCAACAAGATCGGCCGCGTCGCCGAGCTCGTCGATACGCCGCAGACGCGCGGCATGATCGCCAAGGTCGCGCATCTCGTGCGCGTGGTGGAGTAATTGCGATGAAGCTTCACGAACTCTCCGACCGCGCCGGCGCCCGGAAGACGCGCAAGCGCATCGGCCGCGGCATCGGCTCCGGCAAGGGCAAGACCGGCGGTCGCGGCGGCAAGGGCCAGACCGCGCGCTCCGGCGTGCGCATCAAGGGTTTTGAGGGCGGCCAGATGCCGCTGCATCGCCGCTTGCCCAAACGCGGCTTCAATAACACCGCGTTCGCCCGCAAGCTCAACGAGATCAATCTCGGGCGCGTGCAGGAGGCGATCGACGCCGGCCGGCTCGACCCGGCGGGCAAGATCGACGCCGCGACGCTAGTCAAGGCGGGGATTCTGCGCCGGGCCAAGGACGGCGTGCGGCTTCTCGGCGGCGGCGAGCTCAAGGCCAAAATCGCTGTTTCGGTGTTCGGCGCCTCAAAGTCCGCGGTCGCGGCGGTGGAGAAGGCGGGCGGCACGGTTGAAATCCTCGCTCCCAAGCGGGAGACGAGCGAACAGGCGGCCTGATCCCTATATAGGGCCCGCGGCACAAACGGAGCATTGGGCGCATGGCCTCTGCAGCGGAACAACTGGCGGCCAATCTCAATTTCGGGGCGCTTGCCAAGGCCGAGGAGCTGAAGAAGCGCATCTGGTTCACGCTCGGCGCGCTGCTGGTTTATCGGCTCGGCACCTACATCCCGCTGCCGGGCATCGATCCGAACGCCTGGAACCAGATTTTCAATTCGCAGGCCGGCGGTATCCTCGGGATGTTCAACATGTTCGCCGGCGGCGGCATTCACCGCATGGCGATCTTCGCATTGAACATTATGCCCTACATCTCGGCGTCGATCATCATCCAACTGATGACGACGGTGTCGCCGACGCTCGAAAACCTCAAAAAGGAGGGCGAGGCGGGCCGCAAGATCATCAATCAATACACGCGCTACCTGACGGTGGTTTTGGCCGCGTTCCAGGCCTACGGCATTTCGGTCGGCCTCGAAGGCGCCAGCAACGTGGTCACCGATCCAGGCCCGTTCTTCGTTATTTCGACCGTGATCACGCTCACCGGCGGCACCATGTTTCTGATGTGGCTCGGCGAACAGATCACCCAGCGCGGCATCGGTAACGGCACCTCGCTCATCATTATGTCTGGGATCGTGGCGCAGCTTCCTTCGGCGGTCGCCGGCACGCTCGAACTCGGCCGCCAGGGCGCGCTCTCGACCGGGCTCATTCTTATCGTGCTTGTGATGGCGGTCGCCGTCATCGCCTTCATCGTCTTCATGGAGCGCGCGCAGCGCCGTCTCCTCATCCAATATCCGAAGCGCCAGGTCGGCAATCGCATGTTCGAGGGCCAGTCGTCGCATCTGCCGCTGAAGCTCAACACCTCCGGCGTCATTCCGCCGATCTTCGCCTCCTCGCTGCTCTTGCTGCCGACGACGGTCGCAAATTTCACCGCCGGACAGGGGCCGGGATGGCTCACGTTCATCACCACCCAGCTGTCGCACGGGCGGCCGCTGTTCCTCGCGCTCTACGTTGCGCTCATTGTTTTCTTCGCCTTCTTCTATACGGCGATCGTGTTCAATCCGACGGAGACCGCCGACAATTTGAAGAAGCACGGCGGCTTCATTCCCGGCATCCGGCCGGGCGAGCGCACCGCCGAATACATCGATTACGTATTGTCGCGGATCACGGTGATCGGGGCGGCCTATCTGGCGATCGTGTGCCTGTTTCCCGAGATGCTGATCTCGTACGCGGCGGTGCCGTTCTATTTCGGCGGCACCTCGCTTCTGATCGTGGTCAGCGTGACCATGGATACGGTCGCGCAAGTTCAGGGTTATCTGCTGGCGCACCAATACGAAGGCTTGATAAAAAGATCGAAGTTGAGGGGGCGCCGTAGATGAGACTCATTCTGCTGGGTCCGCCGGGGGCGGGCAAGGGAACGCAGGCCCAGCACCTGGTCGCCAAATATGGACTTGTCCAGCTTTCAACAGGCGACATGCTGCGCGCCGCGGTCAAAGCGGGCACGCCCCTTGGTCGTCAGGTCCAAGACATCATGGCGCACGGCGCGCTCGTTCCTGACGACGTGGTGGTCACCATCGTCGAAGAGCGCATCGAGCAGCCGGACGCGCGCAAAGGCTTTATCCTCGATGGCTTTCCGCGGACGGTGCCGCAGGCCGAAGCGCTCGACCGGATGCTGACGAAGCACGGTCTCGCACTCGATGCGGTGATCGAGCTTCGGGTCGATGCAGACGCCCTGGTCAAGCGCATCGGAAGCCGCATCGCCGAGATGCAAGCGCGTGGAGAGCCTTTGCGGCCTGACGACGACCCGCATGTGTTGCACCGACGGCTGATGGCGTACCGCGAGCAGACCGCCCCGCTGATCGCCTATTACCGGCGGCATCGGGTGCTGCGCTCGGTCGACGGCATGGCGTCAATCCCCGAAGTCGCCGCGCAGATCGAGAATGCGCTGGCCGAAGTGGGGGCAGGGGCAACACCAAAGCCGCCCCGGGGTTCCGCCAAGCCGAAGACCGCGAGGCCGAAAGCGAAGATCGCGAAGCCAAAGCCAAAGCCCGCCATATCGTCGCGCAAGCCCCGGATAGGAAAAAAATCCAAGATCCGGGGCGGGGCCGCCCGTAAACCGGTCCGCGCGACGCGCCAACGCGCGGCGAGCAAGCCAAAATTTAAGGCTAAATCCAAGACGAAGCCGGTAGAGCGCCGAGGGTAACAGAATCTGTACACGAAATCGCCAGCCGGGTTGACGAAAGCGCGGGGAATCCATTAATAAGCTAGAATATCCGGTTGGAGATTAAGCAGCGATGCCAAGCCGCAGAGGCAGGCATGCGTTGGCTTTTTACGTTTGTGGCCTTCTCAGGTGACATTCGAATCGATAGGCAGGGGCCGGGCGGCGCGGGAGCACCCTGAGCTGGCCCGCATAAGGAGCAACTGACGTGGCCCGTATCGCTGGCGTCAATATCCCAACCAACAAGCGCGTCGTGGTTGGGCTGCAATACATCCATGGCATTGGCGCGGCCAAGGCCAAGGAGATCATGGAGAAGGTCTCAATACCCGAGGCGCGCCGGGTATCGCAGCTGACCGATCAGGAAGTGCTGCAACTGCGCGAGGTGATCGACCGCGACTATATCGTCGAGGGCGATCTGCGGCGTGAAGTCTCCATGAACATCAAGCGGCTGATGGATCTCGGCTGCTACCGTGGGCTGCGTCACCGCCGCGGCCTGCCGGTTCGTGGGCAGCGTACCCACACCAACGCACGCACCCGTAAGGGTCCGGCCAAGCCTATCGCCGGCAAGAAGAAATAACGCGTCGAACAGAAATGATGTGACGGCAACCGCGCGGTCGGTTCCCGGTCCGAAAGGGTTCAGAATGGGTAAGGAAGCCACGCGTGTCCGCAAACGCGAACGCAAGAACATCGCCTCCGGTGTCGCGCACGTGAATGCCACGTTCAACAATACCATGATTACGATCACTGACGTGCAGGGCAATACCATTGCCTGGTCGTCGGCGGGCACAATGGGCTTCAAGGGCTCGCGCAAGTCGACCCCCTATGCCGCCCAAGTGGCCGGCGAGGACGCCGCCAAGAAGGCGCAGGAGCACGGCATGCGCACTCTCGAAGTTGAAGTCGCGGGCCCCGGTTCGGGCCGGGAATCGGCACTGCGCGCGCTGCAGGCCGCCGGTTTCACCATTACTTCGATCCGCGACGTAACGCCGATCCCACACAACGGATGCCGACCGCGCAAGCGGCGGCGCGTATAGGACATCCCGGTCGATGGAAATTGAACATTCGCCGCCGCTCGATCTTGGCCCCACGGAGCGGAGTGGGGCGCGCGACGCGTTCGCGCCGCGCAACGCGATGGGTGATAACGTGACGATCCAAAAGAATTGGCAGGAACTGATCAGGCCGGGCAAGCTTCAAGTCAGCGCCGGTAACGATGCACGACGCGTGGCGACCGTGGTCGCCGAGCCGCTCGAACGCGGCTTCGGCGTGACGCTCGGCAACGCGCTGCGGCGCATTCTGTTGTCTTCGTTGCAGGGCGCCGCGGTGCAATCGGTGCATATCGACGGCGTGCTGCACGAGTTCTCCTCGATCGCCGGCGTGCGCGAGGACGTGACCGACATCGTGCTCAACATCAAGGACATCGCCATCAAGATGCAGGGCGAAGGGCCCAAGCGCATGGTGGTGAAGAAGCAGGGTCCCGGCACGGTGACCGCAAGCGACATTCAAACCGTCGGCGACATTGTCGTGCTCAATCCGGACTTGGTGCTGTGCACGCTCGACGAGGGCGCCGAGATCCGCATGGAATTCACGGTCAATACCGGTAAAGGCTATGTGCCGGCCGAGCGTAACCGTCCAGAGGATGCGCCGATCGGATTGATCCCGGTCGACAGCCTGTTCTCGCCGGTGCGCAAGGTGTCCTACAAGGTGGAGAATACCCGCGAAGGGCAGATCCTCGACTACGACAAGCTCACGCTGTCGATCGAAACCAACGGCGCGGTGAGCCCCGAGGACTCGCTCGCTTACGCCGCGCGCATCCTGCAGGACCAGCTCAACGTGTTTGTGAATTTCGAGGAGCCCAAGCGCGAGACCGCGCAGGAGGCCATCCCCGATCTCGCTTTCAATCCGGCGTTCCTCAAGAAAGTCGACGAGCTCGAACTCTCGGTGCGTTCGGCCAACTGCCTGAAGAACGACAACATCGTCTATATCGGCGACTTGGTGCAGAAGACTGAAGCCGAGATGCTGCGCACGCCGAATTTCGGCCGCAAGTCGCTCAACGAGATCAAGGAAGTGCTGGTGCAGATGGGCCTGCATCTGGGCATGGAAGTGCCCGGCTGGCCGCCCGAAAACATCGAGGAACTGGCCAAGCGCTTCGAGGACCATTACTGAGACCGTCATGGCCGGGCCGGACCAGGCCATGACGGTGCGTAACACAGCAGGAACGTCGCCATGCGTCACGCGAAAGCCCACCGCAAGTTCAGCCGGCGCTCGGATCATCGCCGTTCGATGCTGGCGAACCTTGCCGCTTCGCTCATCAAGCATGAGCAGATCACCACGACGCTGCCGAAGGCGAAGGACTTGCGCCCGGTGGTGGAGAAGCTCGTGACGCTTGGCAAGCGCGGCGACCTGCACGCCCGCCGGCAGGCGATCGCGCAGATGCGCGATCTGGCGATGGTCAAAAAGCTCTTCGAAGTGCTCGGCCCGCGCTACAAGGAGCGCAACGGCGGTTATACCCGTGTGATGAAGGCCGGCTTTCGTTACGGCGATTCGGCGCCGGTCGCGGTCATCGAGTTTGTCGATCGCGACGTCGAGGCCAAGGGTAAAGATTCCGGGCCCGTCCAGGCGCGTGCCGAGGAGCCGGCTTCCGCCGCCGCGTAACAACCGACGATGCGGCGCGCCGGGTGTTGCGCCCTTCTAAAGGCGCGACCGCGCGCCTATATGTGGCGGCGTCGCTTCGGGGTTTTCCATGCCGCATCTGCGCGTGTTTGCAGCCACATTCGCCGCCGCTTTGGCGCTTTCGGCGCTGCTTTCGAGCGCGGGCGCGGAAGACCGCCGTGTGCCCTCCTCGCCCGCCGAGCTTCAGCTTTCCTTTGCCCCGGTGGTCAAGCGAGCGGCGCCGGCCGTGGTGAACGTTTATGCGGCGCGGGTCGTCGAGAACCGCAACCCGTTCATGAACGATCCGCTGTTCCGCCAGTTCTTCGGCGCGGTGCCGCGCGAACAGGTGTTGCGCTCGCTCGGTTCCGGCGTCATCGTCGATCCATCAGGTCTCGTCGTCACCAACTATCATGTGATCGAAGGCGCGAGCGAGGTGAAGGTCGCGCTCTCAGACAAGCGCGAGTTCGACGCTGAAATCGTGCTGAAGGACGAGCACAGCGATCTAACCATCCTGCGCCTTAAGGGTGTGAACGAGCGATTTCCGGTCCTCGAATTCAGCAATTCCGACGAGCTGCAAGTCGGCGACGTCGTGCTGGCGATCGGCGATCCGTTCGGCGTCGGGCAAACGGTGACGCACGGCATCGTCTCCGCGGTGGCGCGCACGCAGGTTGGCATCAGCGACTATCAGTTCTTCATTCAGACCGACGCCGCCATCAATCCCGGCAATTCCGGCGGCGCGCTCGTCGACCTCAACGGCAAACTGGTCGGCATCAATACCGCGATCTATTCGCGCTCGGGCGGATCGCAGGGCATCGGCTTCGCCATCCCTGCGAACATGGTGCGCGTTGTGGTCACGTCGGCCAAGGGCGGCAGCGCCGCGGTCAAGCGTCCGTGGCTTGGCGCCAAGCTGCAAGAGGTGACACCGGAGATTGCCGAAAGCCTCGGGTTGAAGCGGCCGAGCGGAGCGCTGGTGGCAAACCTCGCGGCCAATGGTCCGGCGGCCCGCGCCGGCATCAAAACCGGGGACGTTATCGCCAGCATCGACGGTACGACCGTCGATGACCCGAACTCCTTCGATTATCGCTTCGCCACCAAGCCGCTCGGCGGCTCCGCGCAGATCGGTCTGCTTCGCCAGGGACACGAGGTGGCGGTCTCGATCGGCCTGCAGACCGCTCCCGACACGCCGCGCGAGGAGGTTGAGATCCATGCCCGCTCGCCGTTCGTCGGCGCCACCGTCGCGAACCTGTCGCCGGCGCTCGCCGACGAGCTGCGGCTCGATTCGCAGAGCCAGGGCGTCGTCATCGTCAAAGTTGCCGATGCCTCAACGGCGCAAACGATCGGCTTCCGCAAGGGCGACATCGTTGTTTCGGTCAACAATCAGAAGATCGAAAAATCGGCCGATCTCGATCGCATCGCCCGCGCCGGCAGCCGGCAATGGCGCGTTACGATCAATCGCGGCGGTCAGCAGATATCGGTCATGTTAAGTGGATGAATGAGCTCGCGCCCGAAGCAGAACGCGCCGACCCTTTTCGCCGCCGCCGGCCTCGAGCGCGACGCGCCGCGCCCCCTCGCCGATAAGCTTCGTCCCGACCAGCTTGCCGATGTCGTCGGGCAGGATCATCTGCTCGGCCCCGACGGCATCCTCACGCGCATGCTGGAAACGCGTTCACTGGGCTCGCTCATCTTCTGGGGTCCACCCGGCACCGGTAAGACCACGGTAGCGCGGCTACTCGCGCAGGCCACCGATCTGCACTTCGAGCAGATATCGGCGATCTTTTCCGGCGTCGCCGATCTGAAAAAAGTATTCGACGCGGCGCGCGCGCGCCGCGAGACCGGGCAGGGGACGCTGCTTTTCGTCGACGAAATTCACCGCTTCAACCGCGCCCAGCAGGATTCCTTCCTGCCCGTGGTGGAGGATGGCACCATCGTGCTGGTCGGCGCGACCACGGAAAATCCCTCGTTCGAGCTGAATGCGCCGCTGCTGTCGCGCGCGCGCGTTCTGGTGTTCAAGCCGCTCGACGCGGCCGCGCTGGAAAAACTTCTCGACCGTGCCGAGACCGTTGAAGGCAAGAAGCTGCCGCTCGACGAGGAGGCGCGCGCTTCGCTGATCCGTATGGCCGATGGCGATGGCCGCGCCGCGCTCACGCTGGTGGAAGAAGTCTGGCGCGCCGCGCGGGCGGGCGAGACCTTCGATGCCGCCGCGCTGCAGGGCGTCGTGCAGCGCCGGGCGCCGATCTACGACAAGGCGCAGGACGGCCACTACAACCTGATCAGCGCGCTGCACAAATCGGTGCGCGGCTCCGATGCCGATGCCGCGCTCTATTATCTTTGCCGCATGCTCGATGCCGGCGAGGATCCGCTTTACCTGGCGCGCCGCATCGTGCGCATGGCGGTCGAGGATGTCGGGCTGGCCGATCCGCAGGCGCTAGTCGTCGCCAATGCCGCGAAGGACGCCTACGATTTTCTCGGCTCGCCGGAAGGCGAGCTGGCGCTGGCCGAAGCCGTCATCTACATCGCCACTGCGCCGAAATCGAACGCGACGTATGTGGCGTTCGGCGAGGCCATGCGCACCGCAAAGGAAGCGGGCTCGCTGCTGCCGCCCAAGCACATCCTCAACGCGCCGACCAAACTGATGAAGAGCGAAGGCTACGGGTCGGGCTACGAATACGATCATGACGCCGAAGAGGCGTTCTCCGGCCAGGACTATTTCCCGGAAGCGCTGGGACGCCGGCAATTCTACGATCCGCCCGAGCGCGGCTTTGAGCGCGAAATCCGCAAACGCCTCGAATATTGGGCGAAGCTGCGGCGCGAGCGGAGCGAATCTTGAGACGCGGGCGCAATCCTCGGCAGCCGGGTGGCGGCAAGCAGACCGCCGGGCCGCGGCATCGGGGTCGCCACCCTGAGGCGGCCGCGAAGGGCCATCCCATCGCGCGAAACGCAAAGCGGACCCACAAGCGCCCTACGAAGGACGACGGACTTCGCCGCGCGTCCTTCGATCCGCGCCACGAAACTCGGCCGTTGCCGGCGTCAGCGGCAACCGCCGTCGATCACGCGCAAGCCCGAAATCGGCAGCGTGGGTCTGTGGATGACGCGCAACAGAAAGAAGCGATCCCGCAAACGCCGGTTGGTGTCCAGAACGTCGAGGTGACCGCCGACGAAGCCGGCATCCGCGTCGATCGCTTCCTCGAGGCCAAGTTTCCGAGATTGAGCTTTTCTCACATCCAGCGCGCGATCCGCAAAGGCGAGTTGCGCGTCAACGGCAAGCGTACGCAGCCGAAGAACCGGCTCGAGGCCGGGCAGACCGTGCGGATTCCGCCGCTGCGGCTCGATCAGCCCAAGCCGCGCGCCGCCGGCAGCACGGCAGAGGAAAACACGCGCGCATTTTTGAAATCGATCACGCTGCATGAAGACGCCGACATACTGGTGCTCAACAAGCCGATGGGGCTTGCGGTGCAGGGCGGCTCCGGGACGACCCGCCACCTCGACGGCATGCTGGAGGTGCTGCGCGACGCGCACGGCCAGCGTCCGCGGCTCGTGCACCGGCTCGACAAAGACACGGCCGGCTGTTTGCTCGTCGCCAAGACGCGGTTCGCGGCGGCAGCCTTGGCGAAGGCATTCCGCTCGCGCTCGGCGCGAAAGGTCTATTGGGCGCTGGTTGCTGGCGTTCCCAAAGTGCAGCAGGGCCGTATCTCGACGTATCTCGTTAAAGAGGAGCGCGAAGACGAGTCGCTCATGCGCATCGCGCGCCACGGTGAGAAGGGCGCCAGCCACGCGGTGACCTATTACGCGGTGGTCGAAACATCCGGGCCGCTGCTTTCCTGGCTCTCACTGAAACCCGTGACCGGCCGCACCCATCAATTGCGCGCACATATGGCGCATATCGGTCACCCGATCGTCGGCGATCCAAAATATTTTTCGCTGGAGAACTGGCAGCTGCCGGGCGGCATGCAGAACAAGCTGCATCTGCTGGCGCGCCGCATCGTCGTGCCGCATCCGCGCGGCGGCGTGATCGACGCTACCGCGCCGCTGCCGCCGCACATGCAGCAGTCATGGAATCTGCTCGGCCTCGACGCCACGCGCTACGATCCGATCGTCGACGCGCCGGAGGAATGACAGTCGTTACCGCAAGCTGGCGTTGAACTTGTCCAGCGCCGCCGAACCGGGGCACAGCTCCTTCTCGCCGAGCGTATTGAGCGGCGCATCCACCGTGTTGAGATGGCCGTGCAAGTCCTGGCTCTCGGGCGCGACGTAAAGCAGCCCGGTCACAACCTGCCCCTTGGCGGCGTGATGCTGCAAAAAGCTCATGGCGGCGAGCCGGTCATGGACGTCGTAGTCGGAGTCGAGCTTGCGCAAAGCGAGCGTCGAGCCGTCATGCTGCATGACCAGCTCGACGCTGCCCGGCTCATAGTCGACCTTGATCGGGGTGCGGCCGGTGATGAAGTCGAGCCGATTGACCGCTTCGTTGTGCTCGCGCACGTAATCGAAGCTCTTGGTCGAGCCGGCGTGATTGTTGAAGGCGACGCAGGGCGAGATCACATCGATGAAGGCCGTGCCGCGATGCTCGATGGCGGCCTTGATCAGCGGTGTGAGCTGCTTTTTGTCGCCGGAGAATGAGCGGGCGACGAAGGTGGCGCCGACTTGCAGCGCAATGCCGACGAGATCGATGGCGTTGTCGGTATTGATGACGCCGCGCTTCGACTTCGAGCCGGGGTCGGCGGTGGCGGAGAACTGGCCTTTGGTGAGGCCGTAAACGCCGTTATTCTCCACGATATAGACCATGTCGACGCCGCGGCGGATGGCATGGGCGAACTGGCCGAAGCCGATCGAGGCGGAATCGCCGTCGCCGGAAACGCCCAAATAAATGAGGTCGCGATTGGCGAGATTGGCCCCGGTGAGCACCGACGGCATGCGGCCGTGCACGGAGTTAAAGCCGTGCGAATTACCGAGGAAATAGGTCGGGGTCTTCGACGAGCAACCGATGCCGGAAAGCTTGGCCACCCGGTGCGGTGCGATCGACAGCTCGAAACAGGCTTCGATGATCGAAGCCGAAATCGAATCGTGGCCGCATCCCGCACACAGCGTCGATACCGCGCCCTCGTAGTCACGGTGGACGAAGCCGAGTTCGTTCTTCGGCAGGTCGGGGTGGTGGAATTTCGGCTTGGCGACGTAAGTCATGACACAACCTTCCGCAGCAGCGTGACCTTGAGCGCGTCGAGACGGTCGGCGATCGCGTGGGCGATGAAGCGCGCGGTGATCGGCGTGCCGTCGTAGTGCAGGATCGGAACGAGCCGCACCGGGTCGATATTGCATTCGTTGACGACGAGCGAGCGGAGCTGCGCGTCGCGGTTCTGCTCCACCACGAACACGAAATCGTGCTCGCCGATGAAGCTCGTCACGCTCGAATGGAACGGGAAGGCGCGCACACGGAGGCGGTCGAGCGCATGGCCGTCGGCCTCAAGCAAATCGATCGCCTCGTCCATGGCCGGCGAGGTCGAGCCGAAATAGATGACGCCGTATTTCGTCGGTTTGTCGGCGTTGGCCTGCAGCGGACGCGGCACGAGGTCCTTGGCGGTCTCGAACTTGCGCAAAAGCCGCTGCATGTTGTCAGCGTAAGCGGGGCCGTCTTCGGTGTAGCGTGCATAACGATCGTGCGAGGTGCCGCGGGTGAAGAACGAGCCCTTGGTCGGATGCGTGCCGGGATAAGTGCGATAGGGGATACCGTCGCCATCGACATCGAGATAACGGCCGAATTCCTTGCCCGCTTCGAGGGCGGCTGCGGTCATCACCTTGCCGCGGTCGAGTTTGCGGGTGTCGTCCCAGGTGAGCGGCCGCGCCAGGCGGTGGTTCATGCCAATGTCGAGATCGAGCATCACGAAGACCGGCGTCTGCAGCCGGTCGGCGAGGTCGAAGGCGGCAGCGCCGAACTCGAAGGCTTCGGCCGGATCCTCGGGGAATAGCAAGACGTGTTTGGTGTCGCCGTGCGAGGCGTAGGCGCAGGAGATGATGTCGGTCTGCTGCGTCCGCGTCGGCATGCCGGTGGAAGGTCCGGCCCGCTGTACGTCGAAGATGACGGCGGGGATTTCCGCGAAATAGGCCAGGCCCAAAAACTCCTGCATCAGCGAGATGCCGGGGCCAGAGGTCGCAGTAAAGGCGCGGGAGCCGTTCCAGGCGGCTCCGATCACGATGCCGATCGACGCCAGTTCATCCTCGGCCTGGATGATGGCGAACTTGTTCTTTTTCGTCGCCGGATCGACGCGCATGCGCTGGCAGTGGCGGGTGAACGCTTCGGCGAGCGAGGACGAAGGGGTGATCGGATACCAGGCGCAGACCGTCGCGCCGCCATAGACGGCGCCCAAAGCAGCGGCCGAGTTACCTTCGATGAAGATGCGGTCGCCGACCGCGTCGGCGCGCTTGAGCCTCAAGCCGATCGGGTGATCGAGATTCATCATCACCCAGTCACGGCCGAGGTGCAGCGCATGCTTATTGGCGTCGAACAGCTTTTCCTTGCCCTTGTACTGCTCGCCGATCAGCTTCTCCATCTCGCCGACGTCCATGTCGAGCAGCGCCGACAGCGCCCCGACATAGACGATGTTCTTGAACAATTGGCGCTGGCGCGGATCAGAGTATTCGCGATTGCAGATGGCGGTAAGCGGCACGCCGATCACGGTGATATCGTCGCGGAACTTCGACTTCGGCATCGGCTTGGTCGAATCGTAGAGCAGATAACCGCCGGGCTCGATGCCGGCGACGTCCTTGTCCCAGGTCTGCGGATTCATCGCGACCATTAGGTCGGTGCCGCCGCGCGCGCCGAGATGGCCGGCCTCAGAAATGCGGACCTCATACCAGGTTGGCAGGCCCTGGATGTTGGAGGGAAAGATGTTGCGCGGCGCGACCGGAATGCCCATGCGCAGCACTGCGCGGGCAAACAATTCGTTGGCGCTCGCGGAGCCGGACCCGTTGACGTTGGCAAATCGGACGACGAAGTCGTTTACGCTCTGGATTGGCATGCTTGTTCTGCGTGAGTCATATCGATGAGGTATTTCTGCATGTCCCACGCGCCGGTGGGGCAGCGCTCGGCGCATAGCCCGCAATGCAGACACACGTCCTCGTCCTTGACCATGACGCGGCCGGTCTTGAGGCTATTGCCGATATAGAGATCCTGCGTGAGGTTCTTCGCCGGCGCTTCCAGGCGCGAACGTAAATCGGCTTCATCGCCGTTTGCCGTGAAGGTGATGCAGTCCATCGGGCAGATGTCGACGCAGGCGTCGCACTCGATGCAAAGCTGGCCGGTGAAGACGGTCTGCACGTCGCAATTGAGACAACGCTCGGCTTCCTTCAGCGCGAGTTCGACGTCGTAACCGAGCTCGACCTCGGCCTTGATGTCGCGCAAAACCACGACCTTTTCGCGATGCGGCACCCGGTAGCGCTTGTCGAGCGTGATCTCGTTGTCGTAACTCCACTCGTGGATGCCCATCTTCTGGCTGGTGATCGCCATCTGCGGCGCCGGCCGGACGTTCACGTCCTCGCCACGGCAGAATTTGTCGATCGAGATCGCCGCCTCGCGGCCATGCGCCACCGCCCAAATGATGTTCTTCGGGCCGAAGGCGGCGTCGCCGCCGAAGAACACTTTGGGGTGCGTGGAAGCCATGGTCTTTAAGTCGACCTTGGGCAGGTTCCATTTATCGAATTCAATGCCGCAATCGCGCTCGATCCAGGGAAACGCATTCTCCTGGCCGACAGCAACCAGCACGTCGTCGCAAGGGAAGTGCTGATCCGGCTCGCGGGTCGGCACCAGATCGCGGCGGCCTTTGGCGTCGCGCACGGCCTTGACCTTCTCGAAAGTGATGCCGGTGAGCTTGCCGTTCTCGTGGGTAAATTCCTTTGGCACCAGATAATTGAAGATCGGAATGTCCTCGTGCATGGCGTCCTCCTTTTCCCAAGGGGACGCCTTCATCTCTTCGAAGCCGGAACGCACGACGACTTTCACGTCCTCGCCGCCGAGCCGGCGCGAGGAGCGGCAACAATCCATCGCGGTGTTGCCGCCGCCCAGCACGATGACGCGCTTGCCGATCTTGTCGATGTGGCCGAACGAGACGCTGGCGAGCCAATCGATGCCGATATGGATATTCTTCGCCGCTTCCTCGCGGCCCGGGATTTCAAGGTCGCGGCCGCGCGGCGCGCCGCAGCCGACGAACACCGCATCGAAATCTTCGGCGAGCAGCGCCTTCATGCTGTCGATGCGTCTGCCGCCGACGAACTCGACGCCGAGATCGAGGATGTAGCCGCATTCCTCGTCGATCACCTTTTCCGGCAGGCGGAATTTCGGGATCTGCGTGCGCATCATGCCGCCGGACAGCGGGTCCTGGTCGAACACGACGCATTCGTAGCCGATCGGCGCGAGATCGCGGGCGACGGTGAGGGAGGCGGGGCCGCCGCCCACAAGCGCGATACGCTTGCCGTTCTTCTTCTCGGGCGCCTTGGGCAGCCGGCCGCGGATGTCGTCCTTGAAGTCGGCGGCGACGCGCTTGAGCCGGCAGATCGCAACCGGCTCCTTCTCGACGCGACCGCGCCGGCATGCCGGCTCGCATGGGCGATCGCAGGTGCGTCCGAGCACGCCCGGAAACACATTCGAGTCCCAATTGATCATGTACGCGTCGCTGTAGCGGCCGGCCGCGATCAGACGGATGTATTCTGGAACCGGCGTGTGCGCCGGACAGGCCCACTGACAATCCACCACCTTGTGGAAGTAGTCCGGGACCGAAATGTCGGTAGGTTTCATTTATTCCTCTTGCACGCAGCATCCGCCATTGCTTAGGCGGTACCAAACGCCGCTGCGCGGATCGGCTCCCCCACGATTTCGCTCCATCGCCGATTCCGGGCGCGGATACTAGTCGAGCGGGGTGCGGATTTCTACCGCTTGTGCTTGTTATAACAAGCTTTTGTCGCGGGCAGTCCTTAACAAAGGCGCGGTTGCGGATGCGAACGACGCACCGCAACCCGGAGCTTCGAGTCCAAGGCCCTTGGCTAATTCAAATCATTGAATATATTGGCGATTTTGTGTCGGTGATGATTGCGGCAGCGCAACGGATACGGTCATGCTGCCGCGCGTTATGCTTCTTGGCTATGGTCTAAGGTCTTATGCGCGATCTGTTCGAGAAGGCTGCTCCAGAAAACCCCGTAGAGTCCGCGCGCCGTGGGCTGCGGCCGGTCCTGCGCCGCCGTTTCTACGACAAGGCCGCGATCGCCGCGGTCCCCGAAGGCTATGCGGTGCGGCTTGACGACACACCGGTGCGTACGCCTGCCGGCCGTATCCTCGCTGCGCCGACATCGGCGCTGGCGCTGGCGCAGGCGCTCGCCGGCGAATGGGATGCGCAGCGCGAGGTGATCGATCCGGCGAAAATGCCGCTGACGCGGCTTGCCAATGCGATCATCGACGGCGTCAGCGAACACCCCGGCCCGGTCGCGGCGGAAGTCGAAAAATATCTCGGCTC
>JBEKSB010000092.1:0-15493 GCA_049517455.1 Xanthobacteraceae bacterium | reverse complement strand
GGTCGCATCGTCGAGGTCGAGGCCTATCACCACACCGATCCCGCAGCGCACAGTTTTCGCGGCCCGACCAAGCGCAACGCGATCATGTTCGGCCCGCCGGGCTATGCTTACGTGTACCGCTCCTACGGTATTCACTGGTGCCTCAACTTCGTCTGCGAGCCGAAAGGGTCGGCGAGCGCCGTCCTTATTCGCGCGATCGAGCCGAAGGTCGGCCTGCCAGCCATGCGCCGGCGGCGTGGCGTAACCGATGATCGGCTCCTTTGCGCCGGCCCTGGCCGGGTGTGCGAGGCACTCGGCGTCACCGGCGCCCACGACGGCATAGCGCTCGACCGACCACCCTTTGAACTATTCGCGCGCACGGGCGAGGCGGAGATCGTAGCGGGGCCGCGGATCGGCATCACCAAAGCGGTCGATAAGCCGTGGCGTTATGGGCTGAAAGGCTCTCGATTTCTCAGCAAGCCATTTAGAGCATGATCCGGAAAAGTGGAGGCAGGTTTTCCGAAAAGATCGTGCTCCACTTCTACGCCAGCCTAAAGTTGGGATCGAAGCCGAGCAGCTTGCGGGCTTTGTCGACCGAGACCGCTCCGTCATCTTCGGCGATTGTAAATGCCCGCTGCCCCGTGGGTGAGGGCAAGGAAGGCCGCATGCGCTGCTGCATCGACGTGGAGCGGCGCCCGGCCGCTCGGCGCCGCGTTCCAGGTGCCGGGGCCATAAAGCCGCCCGTAGCGCAGCACGACGCCTTCGACGCCCGGCGCGTTGACCACCGCTTCCTCGAGCGCGCGCACCCCACGCGCGGTGACCGCGCCTGGTTGCTCACCCTCGGCGGACGCAAGCGGATCGTTTTCGGCATGCGGTTCGGGACCTTCGGCATAGGCAAAGGCGATGCTCTGCGCGATCAGCCGGCGCGCGCCCGCCGCCCGCGCCGCGGCAACCAGATTGGCGGTGCCGTCGATGCGCAGATGAGAATTGCGCGCGAGCGCATCACGCAGGAGCACAGGGTCGAGGATCTGCGGCAGGTCGGTGAGGTGGTGGATTACGATGTCCGAGCGCGCCGTGACGACGACATCGCGTAAGGCGGCTTCGTCGAAAACGTCGACGACGACCGACTCGAGGCCGCGCGCCTTCAGGTCTGCGACCTTGCCGGTCGAGCGCGTCGTTCCAGTCACGGCATGTCCGGCAGCAAGGAGGAGCGGCGTTAGTCGCCGCCCGATCGCTCCCCCTGCTCCGGCAAGAAAAATCCGCATGCGCAATCACCGTCAGTGATACGCGACGATGAATTCGCATCCGGCCGCGGTCGGAAACGTGCGCGTGATTTCACCGCTCGCCAGTTCGAACTCGAACACGACTGCGTCGTCGTGGCAGCACAGATACGCGTGCTCGCCGTCGGGCGCGAAGCCGAAACCCATCGGACCCTTCTTCGTCGGAAACGACGCGATGGGCTTCACGCCGTCGGCCGCGTAGATCGCGGCATGGTTGCCCTGGTGGGACGCCACGACGATATAGCGATTGTCCGGCGATACGCGCACGCGTCGCATTTGCGGATTCTTTGCGTTCACCTCGTCGATTGCAACGGTTCGCAGCATTGCGTGGCTGCACGCGTCGATGACGTAGAATTCGGCTGCCGTTTGCGCGCAGACATAGAGCGTGCCGCCGTCCGGCGAGATGGCGAGCCCCTCAGTCAAATTGGGCACATTGATCCTGTCGACGATCACGCGGCGCGCCACATCGATGACGACGACAAAGTCAGTTTTGACCGAGACGAACACCTTGCCGGTGGTGTGGCTGATGGTGAGCCAATGCGCCGGGTTGCCGACATCGATCCGCTGCACCTTGTCGGTCGCCGGATCGATCACCAGCACCGCGTTGCCGAGCTCTGCCGATGACCAAAGCACGCCGGAAGCATCGATCATGACACCGTGCGGCGCGCAGGTTTCACCAAGATCGATCACCCGCGCCAGCGATTGCGACGGCAAGTCGATGACCACGATGCGCCGATCCGGATTGATCCGTTTGGTGAAAATCCCATCGCCATAGACCGAGCCGTAGGCAGTGCGCCCGTCAGCCGACAGCGCAAGCTCATGCGTCGAGCCGGGCATATCGATGGTCTTCGCCTGCGTGAGCGTCTCGGCGTCGAGAAAATGCACCTTGTGGGCGGTCTTCGCGGTGACGATCAGGTTCGGCCCGCCGGGCCGGTTGTTGAGATCGAGCATTCTGGGTTCTCGTTACCTGGGGCCGCATCGCAATACTCGTCAGCACTCTAGGCCGAAGCGTCGAGCCGCTCCACCGCCTCCGCTAGCCCTGCGCGTTTGCCGCTTTGCGGTCGAAACCGATCGTCGACACCAACAGGATCAACGGCAGCGCCGACAGCGCGATGGGCAGAAAGGCGAAACGCTCCACGCCGGTCACATCCCAGGCGACCCCGCTCAGGATGGAGACACCCATGGCGCTCGCGTAGCTGATCGTGAACATCGCCGCCGACACCCGCGCGACCTCGCCGGATGTGCTCAACAGCGGCGGCAGAGTGAGGCAGAGCGCAAACGCCGCGCCAATCGCAAAGCCGAACACCGCCGTGCTCGCCACCGTCACCGCACTTGCCGTTACGACGATCAAAGCAATGCAGATAAGACTAAGCACACCCGTGACCACGAACGGCCAAACCCTGCGCTCAAGCTGCCGCCCGAATGCAATGAGTACGAAAGAAGCAGGCAACTGGCCGAGATTGAGGGCGGTCAACGCCGGATTGATTAGGTCCGAGTGGCCGGCCTCGATCAGATGTCCGGGAAGGAAGGCATTGCCGGCGTAGTAGAGCGCGCTGGCGCTGCCGAAAATCAGACCCAAGCGGAAGATGTCCCGGGCCGGCCAGTCGGGTAGCCAACGTGGCGCGATGACGATACGTGCACTTGTGTCGCGCGGCGCTACCGCCATCACTAGGAGCGCGATGGCGGCAATCGGTACCGCCCATAAAACAAATGTCGCCCGCCAGCTCGCGCCCACAAGCGGAAACAACAGCGGAAACAGAAGGACCGGCAGTATTTCTCCGACAAGAAGTCCGTTGGTGTAGATGCCGGTGCCGAGGCCGATGCGATGCGGCAACCATCGGCCGACCAGCGCCGGCAATGCCGGCTGCGTCACCGCCACGCCAGCCCCCATGACGGCCGTCGCGGCGAACAGGGTCGTTACATCCGACGCGATGCCGCGCAGGGCTGACCCAACCGCCGTCAGCAGCAGTCCGGCCACGACCGCCGGTACCGCACCAATCCGCGCGACAAGGCGCGAACCGGCCAACGCGGCCGCCGCGAACAGAACGATCGGGAGGCCGGTGAGAATCCCGATCTCGGTGCCCGAGAGATTAAACTCTCCGCGCAGAGCGGGAATGACCGGAGGAACGGCCAGTATCGATAGCCTCAGCGCGGTGCCGACGAGCCAGAGAAGGCCGAGCGAGATCGGCAACGATCGAGACGCAGTCACTGGATTTTTCCCGGAATTCAACGAGCCGCGCTTTGCGCAACGTTCATACACGCGCTTGCAGCACACCCCAAATCGGAACCACGCAACCCGGCCGGTATGGACGTTCGATAGATTAAGCGGGTCGCCGATGTTACGCTGCAAGGCGCATCGGTTCGGTTTTTCGGCGAGACACCATGAGCGACGTTGATAATGTCCGGCGCGATCCACCGGCCGACTGGCGCGACAAGCTGATTGCTGTCCTCACCGCAGACGGCATCACCGAGCTTCCGAAGGTTGCCAAATCGAAGAGCTTCCTCGTCGGCTTCGGAAAAATTTTCGGCTGGATTCTTGTTGCGGGCCCTCTGTTGGGCGGTGAGCCTGATCATCGGAGCACTTATTTTTTACTATCCGATTTCCAAACTTGCCCCCTTCTATGCCTTCGATTTTTATATGGGCAAGGCACTTGCGGCAGTTTCGATCCTCGCGTGGATCGGAATTTACTGGTTCGTATTTCCGCGCATGAAGCGAGCCGGGCGCGCACTGACGCAAGTCAGGTTCGGGAATCGGCCGACCCAGGTCCTGAGGCATGCCAAGCACCCCCCGGTGTTGTTTCTGCGCTCGTTCAACTTCGACAGCATCAGTTCGTCGGTACCGACATGGCAGGATAGGCTGCCGCTCAACGTCGCAATGCCGACGGCGGAACTCAATCTGGTGCAAATGCTGTGGCGGCATGCGCCGGTACTGGCAATCGGGCGGCCCGGCGAATCCACGCCGCCGGTAGGGGCGGTGCGCTTCTACGCGCGCCAGGATGTCTGGAAGCAGACCGTCCAGTCCATTGTGCCGTTGTGCCAGTTGGTGATTTGGACGACCGGCCACACCGAAGGCCTGCGCTGGGAGATCAAGCATCTGCTCGAAAGCGTGCCGCCGCAAAAACTGTTGCTCTGGCTGCACGTCAACTTAGGCAACTGGACCGCGGCCCAGCGCGACAGCGAATGGGCAAAATTCCGCGAAGCCTATCGGGATGTTTTTCCGAAGGAGCTGCCCGCAGAGGCCGCCACCATGCGGTTTATCGCATTTGAGAAAGACTGGACGCCCATCGCCATCCCGGGCCCGGGCTATCGTCCTTCGCTTGGGGAATTGATCTGGTCATGGCCCAAGACCTACGGCCTCGAGCCGTTCCTCAGGAAAAGGCTGCAGTGAGACTCAAGCTGAAGCCTTGAGCCGCTCCAGCGCCTCGGCGATCTTGCCTTTGCGCGCCTGGGCCTCGTCGCGCTTCTCGCGTTCGCCTTCGACGACCTCCTCCGGCGCGCGCTTGAGGAAGTCGGCGTTGCCGAGTTTTTGAGTGACGCGAGCGATGTCGGCATCGCACTTCGCCATTTCTTTGCCGAGCCGTGCGCGCTCGGCGGCAAGATCGACTAATCCCGAAAGAACTAAGCCTACGGTCTCGCCCCGGACAACAAGTTGGATGGTGCCGGGCTTATACATAGCCGCCCTAGTCACATCAGAAATCCTAGCCATCCGCTTTATAAACTCAGACCAGCGGTTGGTTCTCAGCCAAACATGATCCCCCACTCCAGCCAGAACAAGCGGCAGTGGCACGTTGACATTCATCTCCGCGCGCACGGAGCGGATAGCGGTAATAAGATCGACTACCCAGCCAATCTCGGCTTCCGCCCCAGCGTCGCCAATTCCTTCGAGCGAAGGCCAGTCGCTGAGAGAGAGCAAGAAATCGCGCTTGGCCGATGCCGTCACCGCCCATAGTTCTTCTGTAATGAACGGCATGAATGGGTGCAGGAACTTTAGGATTTCGTCTCGTGCCCAGGCGACCATGGCCCGCGTCTCGTCCTTTGCGGTGCCATCGGGGCCGGTGAGTAACGGCTTCGCCAGCTCGAGGTACCAGTCGCAATAGACATTCCAAACGAAACGGTAAAGCGCGCCAGCCGCGTCGTTAAAACGGTAGGCCGCGATGCCTTCGGTGACTTCAGCCGCGGTCTTGGCCGTCTCGTGGGCGATCCAGCGGTTCAAGGTTTCTTTCGCCCTGCGCGGATCGAAATCGGGATCGTGCACGCAGCCATTCATCTCCGCGAAGCGCGCGGCATTCCAGAGCTTGGTCGCGAAATTGCGATAGCCCTCGACCCGTTGCGCCGAGAGCTTGATGTCGCGACCTTGCGCCGCCATGGCGGCAAGCGTGAAGCGCAAAGCGTCGGCGCCGTATTCGTCGATAAGCTGGAGCGGATCGATGACGTTACCCCTCGACTTCGACATCTTGGCGCCGCTGGCGTCGCGCACCAGCGCGTGGATATAGACAGTATGGAACGGCACTTCGTGCATGAAATGAAGACCCATCATCATCATGCGCGCGACCCAAAAGAAGATGATGTCGAAACCGGTGACCAGAACGCTGGTCGGGTAATAGCGTTTAAGCTCCGGCGTTTCGTCGGGCCAGCCGAGCGTCGAGAACGGCCACAGCGCCGAAGAGAACCAAGTGTCCAGCACGTCCTCGTCGCGATGCAAATATTCGTTCGCAAAGCGTGCGCGCCGCGCCGGATCGGCCGCGATGTCGTGCCCCTCCTCGGCTGTGATCTCCTCGATGTCCGTGTAATGCGCGAGCGCGTCGGCGACGGCGTCGTCTTCGCTCTCGGCGACGAATATTTTCCCGTCCGGCCCGTACCAAGCCGGAATTTGATGACCCCACCAGATTTGCCGGGAAATGCACCAGGGCTGAATGTTCTCCATCCAATTGAAGAACGTCGCCTCCCATTGGCTTGGCACGAACACCGTTTTGCCGGCACGCACCGCCGCGATTGCCGGCTGTGCAAGCGTTTTCGCGTCGACATACCACTGATCGGTGAGGAACGGTTCGACCACCGCGCCGGACCGATCGCCGTGCGGCACGGTGTGGGTCGTCGGCTCGATCTTGTCGAGGAGGCCGCGAATCTCGAGGTGTTCGACGATTCTTTTGCGCGCCGCGAAGCGATCGAGGCCGTGGAGCGACAATGTCTCGTCGAGCGCTGGCGAAGGCGGTACTCCGTGCAGGAACGCGGCGTTGTCTCGCAGATCGAGCTTTCCATCGGCGTCGAGCACATTGACGAGCGGCAAATTGTGACGGCGTCCGACCTCGAAATCGTTGAAGTCATGCGCCGGCGTGATCTTGACCGCGCCAGTGCCCTTTTCCGGATCGGCGTAGTCGTCACCGACGATCGGAATGCGGCGGCCGACGAGCGGCAGCACCACGATCTTGCCGATCAGGTGCCTGAGGCGCTCATTGTCGGGATGCACTGCTACCGCGGTATCGCCGAGCATCGTCTCCGGCCGCGTCGTCGCCACGATGATGAATTCGTCGCTGCCTTCGATCGGATATTTGATGTGCCAGAGACTTCCTTTGACCTCGACCTGCTGCACTTCGAGATCGGAAATAGCAGTCTTCAGCTGGGGGTCCCAATTGACGAGGCGCTTGTCCCGGTAGATGAGGCCTTCGCGGTACAGCGCCACGAAGACTTTCAGCACCGCACGCGAAAGACCGTCGTCCATCGTGAAGCGTTCGCGCGACCAGTCGCAGGATGCACCGAGGCGCTTTAGCTGGCTGATGATGGTACCGCCGGACTCCGCCTTCCATTCCCACACGCGCTTGATGAAGGCCTCGCGGCCCATTTCGCGACTACCGGGTTGCTGGCGCTCCATCAACTGGCGCTCGACCACGGCTTGGGTGGCGATGCCGGCGTGATCGGTGCCCGGCTGCCACAGCACGTCCCTGCCGAGCATGCGCTCGAAGCGGCAGAGAATGTCCTGCAGGGTATTGTTGAGCGCGTGGCCCATATGCAACGAGCCGGTCACGTTGGGCGGCGGAATGACGATGCAATAGGGATCGGCCTTGGCGCGCTCCGGCCTGCCAGCACGGAAGGCGCCGGCAGCCTCCCAGGCGGCGTAAATGCGGCCCTCGACCGCGCCCGGCACATACCTGTTTTCAATCATTGTTGTTCGCTTTTGCTACGTCGCAGGGTAAGAACCCCGGGCCGCGCACTGTGTCAACGTCGGCATCTTTCCCAAAATCGTTCCCGGGCGAATTCCGACGTGTCATCCGCAGGTCCACCTATCACGCCTGCGCGCAAGACCCCTGTCCGCTCAATTATGCTGCTCGCGGCGGCGGGTTTTGCCGCGCAGGCGCAGGTGCGCGTGACCGACTCGCTCCTGCCGCAGATTGCCGCCGACTTCCATACGACCATCGGTATCGCGGCAATGGTAGTCACCGCCTATGCGATCACCCACGGTTCGGTTCAGCTCGTCGCAGGTCCGGTTGCCGACCGTTTCGGCAAATACCGCACGGTCGCAACAGCCGGCGCGATTGCCGCTGTGCTTGTGGCGGTCTGCGGTACCGCTTCGTCGCTCCCGCAATTGGCGCTTGCTCGCCTGGCGACCGGCGCCGCTGCGGGCTGGATCATCCCGATTTCGATGGCCTATGTCGGCGATGTGACGCCTTATGACCGCCGACAGCCGATCCTGGCGCGTTACGCGTCCGGCTACATTCTCGGCCAGCTATTTGGCCAAGCCGCCGGCGGCGTGCTCGGCGACCTCATGGGCTGGCGGAACGTATTTTTCGTGCTCGCCGGACTTTTCGCGCTCGCGGTAGCGGGCCTCGTAGCCGAACTCATCACCAATCCGCAAACTCGTCGGTCAGATGAATCGGCAGGCACTTCCCGCGGTTTCGTCGGCGACTACGCAGCGGTGCTGTCGAACCCCTTTGCGCGCATCATTATCCTGGCGGGGTTCATCGAAGCTGCGCTTGCCTGGGGCGCATTCGCCTACATCGGCGCGGACTTGCGGTTGCACTTCGGTCTGAGCTTCACGCTCGTCGGCCTCACCGTTGCGTTCTTTGGTATCGGCGGTCTGATCTACGCGGCGCTGGTCAGACATTTTATCTATCAGCTAGGCCAGATTGGTCTCACCGTCGCGGGCGGGCTCGTTCTCGCAACCGCTTATGTTGCGCTTGCGGTTGAGACGGTGTGGTGGCTCGCACCGATCGCGGTGACGGCGATCGGGCTCGGCTTTTACATGTTCCACAACACGTTGCAGACCAACGCGACGCAAATGACGCCGGAAGCGCGCGGCACCGCGGTCGCAATCTTCTCGTCTTCGCTCTACATGGGGCAGACTGCAGGGGTCGCCGCGGGCGCGCTGGTGATCGATCGTTTCGGCGCGACGCCGCTATTTATCGGTACCGCGATCGGCTTTCCGGCGCTTGCCGTCTGGTTCGCGCACGAATTGCGGCGGCGCCGGCCTCTCAATTGAAGCCGGGCGCCGCCGGTTTGACTTCTAGACCTTGACCAGCGGCACTTTCGGCACCGAGCCGCGGCGCGGCGGTGAGTTACCGCCAGGTCCGCCGCCCGGCGGCTTGCGCTTTGGGGACGCCCTGCGCTTCTTGGTGCGGCGCGGCTCGGGCAGCTTTTCCGGCCGCGGCGTCACCCGGCCGTCCGGATACTCGAAAACGAGATTGCTCTTGCCGGCCTCGTCGGTGGTCACGACGACGCGCACGTGACCGCCCGACTTCAGGCGCCCGAACAGCACTTCGTCGGCCAGCGGCTTCTTGATGTATTCCTGGATCACCCGCGCCATCGGCCGGGCGCCCATCAGTTCGTCATAGCCGTTCGCGATCAGCCATTTCGACGACTCGTCGGTCAGCTCGATCGTCACGTCGCGGTCGGCAAGCTGCGCCTCGAGCTGGAGGACGAATTTCTCGACCACCTTCGCGATCACTTCCTGCGACAGATGCGCGAAGGTGATGATCGAGTCGAGCCGGTTGCGGAATTCCGGCGCGAACATCCGCGTGATCGCCTCCATGTCGTCGCCCTCGCGCTTGGACCGCGTGAAGCCGAAGGCGGCTTTGGCCATGTCGGCGGCGCCGGCATTGGTTGTCATAATCAGGATCACATGGCGGAAGTCGACCTGCTTGCCGTTATGGTCGGTCAGCTTGCCGTGATCCATGATTTGCAGGAGAACGTTGAACAGGTCCGGGTGGGCCTTCTCGATTTCGTCGAGCAGGAGCACACAATGCGGATGCTGGTCGACGCCGTCGGTGAGCAAACCACCCTGATCGAAGCCGACGTAACCGGGCGGTGCGCCGATCAGCCGCGAAATGGTGTGACGCTCCATGTACTCCGACATATCGAAGCGAATGACCTCGACGCCGAGCGTGGCCGCAAGCTGCCGCGCCACCTCGGTTTTGCCGACGCCGGTCGGGCCGGAAAACAAATAGCAACCGATCGGCTTTTCCGGCTCGCGTAGGCCGGCGCGGGCAAGCTTGATTGAAGCCGCGAGCGCTTCAATCGCCTTGTCCTGGCCGTAGACGACGCGCTTGAGTGTCTCTTCCAGGTGGCGAAGCACCTCGGCGTCGTCCTTCGATACGGCCTTCGGCGGAATGCGGGCCATGGTGGCGATCGTGGTCTCGATCTCCTTGATGCCGATGGTCCGCTTGCGCCGGCCTTCCGGCAGTAGCATCTGCGCCGCGCCCGACTCATCGATCACGTCGATGGCCTTGTCGGGCAGCTTGCGATCGTGGATGTAACGCGCCGACAGCTCGACCGCCGCTTTAATCGCTTCGTTGGTGTATCTGAGCTTGTGATAATCTTCGAAGTACGGCTTGAGCCCCTTGAGGATTTCGATCGCGTCGGGAATCGTCGGCTCGTTGACGTCGATCTTCTGGAACCGGCGCACCAGCGCCCGGTCCTTCTCGAAGTATTGCCGGTATTCCTTGTAGGTGGTCGAGCCGACGCAGCGCACGGTCCCTGACGCCAAAGCGGGCTTCAGCAAATTCGAGGCGTCCATGGCGCCGCCGGATGTCGCGCCAGCGCCGATCACGGTGTGGATCTCGTCGATGAACAGGATCGCGCCGGGATAGGCCTCAAGCTCTTTGATGACCTGCTTGAGCCGCTCCTCGAAGTCGCCGCGGTAGCGCGTGCCGGCGAGGAGTGTGCCCATATCGAGGGCAAACACCGTCGCGTTACGCAGCACATCCGGCACCTCGCCATGGACGATACGGCGCGCCAGCCCTTCCGCGATCGCGGTCTTGCCGACGCCGGCTTCACCGACGAAAAGCGGATTGTTCTTCTGCCGGCGGCAAAGCACCTGGATGGTACGGTTGATCTCGGAATCGCGGCCGATCAGTGGATCGATCTTGCCCTCGCGCGCCTTCTTATTGAGGTTGACGCAATAAGCGTCGAGCGCGTCGCCCTTCTTTTTCGGCTCGTCGCCATTCTTGGTGTCGGCGTCCTCGTCGGCGCCGCGCACCGGGCGCGCTTCCGACATACCGGGCCGCTTGGCGATGCCGTGGCTGATATAGTTCACCGCGTCGTAGCGCGTCATGTCCTGCTCTTGCAGGAAGTACGCGGCATGACTCTCGCGTTCGGCGAAGATCGCGACCAGCACATTTGCGCCGGTTACCTCCTCGCGGCCCGAGGATTGTACGTGGATCACCGCGCGCTGGATGACGCGCTGAAACCCGGCGGTCGGCTTGGAATCCTCCGCCCCGTCGGTGACCAGATTGTCGAGCTCGGACTCGAGATAGGCGACCAGGCTGCGGCGCAGCTTGTCCAAGTCGACATTGCAAGCCCGCATGACCGCCGCCGCGTCCTGATCTTCGATCAGCGCGAGCAGGAGGTGTTCAAGCGTGGCGTATTCGTGATGGCGCTCGTTGGCGAGCGCCAGCGCGCGATGGAGCGACTGCTCAAGGCTGCGCGAGAACGTGGGCATTTAATGTCTCATCATTTGTATTGGCCGCTCCCCCGGGAATCACTTCTTCTCCATGATGCACTGCAAAGGATGCTGATGTTTGCGTGCAAAGTCCATGACCTGCGTCACTTTGGTCTCCGCCACCTCATAGGTAAAGATCCCGCATTCTCCGATCCCATGCTGGTGAACGTGCATCATGATCCGATGTGCCGCCTCCTGGTCCTTGCTGAAGAAGCGCTCGAGGACATGAACCACGAACTCCATCGGCGTGTAGTCGTCGTTGAGTAACAGCACACGATAAAGGTTCGGGCGCTTGGTCTGTGGACGCGTTTTAGTGATGACCGAAGTCCCCGGCCCCCCCTGGTCGTTTTTCCGCTTGCGGTCATCGTCCGCCAGGCGGGTCGGTAGCTGGGTGCTGGGATTGTCATTGGGTCGCATTGTTTCGTCTATCGTCCAGACCGGTTATGGCGTGATCGGTGGTCAGCGAGGATGTCCGCCGAGCTTTCGCCCCCGCCAATCCCGACACATTATCATAGATACGAAACGGCTCGCTTTCCAGATGGACAAAGTGGGGCGCATAATTACCTGCCCTCGCTACTCGATCGGCCTCACATTCGCGCGCTGGCATCGGCCGCCTCGACACGCAGCGAAACAATATCGACCTCGGCATAATGGCGAATGATCCAGGCCATCTCCGCGCGATCGGCGCGGCTTACCTTCACTTGCACGTTTGGTGCCAACCACGGCTTGGATTGCATCGTATTGCAGCGACCGAGACAGAAATGCCGGTCCCGCGGCAGGGCCGTAAATATCGCCCAAAGCGCGCTGAACTACGTGGCTCAGCGGGATGCCGAAGCTCTAAAGATATAAGTATAAAAATTAGAATAGGTAGAAGCCCGGCTCGGTGAAGCCGAAGCGGTTCGTGCGGCGTCGCTCGCGCCGCGGCCGTCACTTCATTGAGGTGGCTTTCGCGATAGCACCTTCGAGGGGCTTATAGGCTTGCTTGGCGAGATCGGCGTAAAGCTCGCTGATCTTGGTCGATTGGGCGACGAAGTCTGCGTAAAAGGATTTGAGGTATTCGCTCTGCACCTCCATGGCCTTTTCCGGGCTCTTTGCTGCCATGAGCTTCTCCAAGGCGGCCGTGGAGTTTTCAAAGGACTTCTTCGAGAAGTCGGCCATCTCGGTGGCGATGGCTTGCGCATTCTTGGTCCAGGCGCCGAACGACGCCATTGCCATGTCCATGCTGTCTTTGCTCATCTTCTGCATCTGATCGGTATTCATCATCTTCTGGATCTGATCGGTACTCATTATTGTCTCTCCGCAGGCCCGCGCTGCCTGTTGGCTAGGTTTAACTCAGCTGGCCCCTTGCCTTGAAAAGGCCTTTTCCCGCAACAATCATATTAGTGCATTGCACAAAAAATTCAACGGAAAGCAGTGCGCCCTTGGCTACGCAATGGTGCCGCCCGCTGGGTTTAACGCTTTTGCAACTGCGTTCGCCTAGCGTGCTTGACGGTGTCGTCCGTGTGACGACCGGTCCTTGGTTGGGGGAAATGCCTCGCCATTGCGACGGGTGGTTGGACCAAGCCGGCCGCTTATTACGGGGGACGCATCGTCCCGAAGGAGCAAAAAGGGTGGGCTCCCACCGGGAGCCCGGTGCGCGTCAGGGACGGGGTGATAATGAGTCGAGTGCGTTCTGGAGCCGTGTATGGGCTTCGCAGTTGCGTCGTGAGCTTTGCCGCCATCGCAGCGGCCGTGATTTTCTCTAGCGATTCGGCCGACGCAAGGCACCATCGGTTCCACGTGAATTACGTGCGTCACGCGGTAATGGCGCGTGCAGTGATGACGCGTCATGTGATGCGCGTTCCCCATCGCGCTCACGCCGAAAGCTACGCACCGCCAAGCTCCTCGATCGTCGTCGATGGCAACACCGGAGACGTGCTGCACGCATCGAACGCCGACGCGTTGCGTCATCCGGCGTCGTTGACCAAGATCATGACGCTCTACCTGCTGTTCGAGCGGCTCGATGCCGGCAGGATCAAGCTCGAAACGCCGCTCAAGGTTTCCGAACATGCGTCCGAACAGGCGCCCACAAAGCTCGGCCTGAAGCCCGGCCAGACCATCGCCGTCGAAGATGCGATCAAGGCAGTCGTCACGAAGTCGGCGAACGATGCTGCCGTCGCGATCGCCGAGAATCTCGGCGGAGACGAAGACGCATTCGCCAAGCTGATGACGGAAAAGGCCCATGCACTGGGCATGAACCACACCAGCTATGTGAACGCGTCGGGCCTGCCGGACGACGATCAGATCACCACCGCGCAAGACCAAGCCATGCTCGGGCGCGCGATCCAGGAGCGGTTTCCGCACTATTATAAGTATTTCTCCACGGCGGAGTTCGTCTACCACGGCGCGGCGATGCGCAATCACAACCACCTGCTGGGCGTTGTCGGTGGGGTGGATGGCATCAAAACGGGATATACGCGGGCCTCGGGCTTCAATCTCGTCACCTCGATTCATCGCGACGGTCGTTACATCATCGCCGTCGTGCTCGGGGGCCGCTCGGCTTTCGAGCGCGATGCCCACATGCGCGAGCTGATCACCGCGCACATCAAGGAGGCTTCGCTGCGGCACACGGCGCCAGCCGTCGCCGAAAAGACGGCACCCGCTATCGCCGGAAGGACGCCGCCGGTCATCGCCGAGAAAACCGAGCAGCGGGGCGACCCGAAACCGGTAGCGTTTGCCACGGCGCCATTGGCGTCGCATGCGGCGCCGGCAGCGACGGCTAGCGTGAACGCAAAAGCGAACGGGAACGCGGCGGTCGGCTCCAATGATCCGATCCAGCCGCTCCTGGTGAAGACTATTTCCTACCGCACCGCGCCCGTGCAGACGGCTTCGCTTGCGCCTATGCCGACGCTGGTGCCGGCTGCCACTCCGTCATCGCAACCAGCCGCGGCGCCGGCAGTCCGCACGCCGCCGGCAACACAATTGTCCGAAGCGCCGAGCACCATCGTCGTGGCGTCCGCCGAACTGGCTGCGGTTGCCACGTCGACTAAAGCCGAACCGATCACGCCCGAACTACCAAAATCCGAACCGGCCAAGGCCGGCCCGACGAAAACTGGTCTCACGAAGGCTGAACCCGCTGCGCCACAGACTCACGCGCATGGCAGCTGGATCATTCAGATCGGCGCTTTCGAGGGCGAAGACGAGGCCAAGCAGCATTTGAGCGCCGCGCAGCTTAAGATCCCCGCCATGCTTGCCGCAGCCGACCCGTTTACCGAGCGCGTGCAAAAAGGCGACAAGGCGCTCTACCGGGCACGCTTCGCGGGTTTCGACAAGGCAATGGCGGAGGCCGCCTGCAAGCAGCTCAAGCGCAGCGATATCACCTGCATGGCCGTCAAGAACTAAAGCATGACCCAGAAAAGTGGACTGCGCGTTTCGGAAAACATCGCGCTCCAACAAACAACGCCCGGACCAAACCGGGACATCAGGCGAGACGTCAATCACGGACGGGACACCACGCGAGGATCCTCTTTGGGAATCTCAGCGATGGCGGCGAAGCAGAACATCCTTGGCCTGATTGACGCGGGCCGCGAGGTACGTCGACCCCCCTTGGTCGGGATGCAGTTTCTTCATGAGGGATCGGTGGGCGCGACCGATCTCCTCGGCGCTCGCCCCGGGCTGAAGGCCAAGGACCTGATAAGCCTCCTCTTCCGTCATTTTGCCGCTGGACGCAGCGCTGCCCCCCTCCCCCGCCGCCGCATTACCTTGCGCGTTTTCACGCCAGCGGGGCTCCCTGCGGTCAAGATAAGCCATCAGTAATTTGCGGCTGTCGTTGTCGATCTCGCCGATAAAACCGATGAGGGTCGGCAGGTCGAGCGCATCGAGCGAGACGCCTTCATAGCGTCCCGTGACAATGTGGCCGCGTATTGCGCCGCTGTCGTGATCAAGCTCCATCTCGATGAATGCCGAACGTACCTGCGAGGCTTGGCCCGGACTTTTTTTCGTGCGTCGGCCGAAGGCCGCCGGCCACAGCGAGAACCAGCCGAGCAACCCTAGTCCGACCGCTCCGACCGGGATGGCGACGCCAATCTCACCGCGGAACAGAAGAAATGCGGCGAAGACCAGCGCGGCGCCGCCGCCGATGTAGCGCAAAAGCTTAGCGGCTTGCTTTGGATCGGCCTTCGAAAAGGCATTGGCGGCCCACAGCAGCAGGATGAGAACGACGACACCAAGAAGAAAAGGCATGGTTACTTCAGCTGATCGAGCAGCCTGACCGCACCGGGCGAGCGCCGCGCCCCTAGGTCGGCCAGCGCTTTCATGCCGCCGG
>JBEKSB010000091.1:0-15632 GCA_049517455.1 Xanthobacteraceae bacterium | reverse complement strand
CTCCCGTTGAACACGGCAGTTGGCACTCGAATGCCTTGTAGTGAGTTTACGAGGCCTGCCGGTTGGAAATGGGACTGCTCATGTGTCCCCCATATAATTTCCGGACGAACGCACCAGCGCCTCTGGAAAATTTTGCACATTTGGAAAAATCGACTTTTTCAACAGTATCGGTCATTCGCTACCGATGTCGCCTCATCGGCATGTCCGGATCGACCAGCAGCGGACATTGAGGGGCCGTAAAGAAGTGGGTCGAGCAGTAGCTTCAGCGGGCCCCTTGGAAGATTTCAATCTGCATTGCGTCAGCGCGGCCGTGCATAATGGGCTTCGCGGGCCCGGTTATGGCCGATGTTGGTCGGCGCCAAGCAAACTTAGATTCGCGGTCAGGCGGGACGCGGTATCTTGGCGGGAGCGCCGCCATCCAGCGCGGCGCGGCTCGTATCCCGCGTAGCGAACCAAAACAGGACCGCGAACACCGCCCCGATCAGTCCTGCTCCGGCGATGACAATCATAATGCGATCCGCGGTCCAGCCGTTGCTCAGCAGCGCCCCCGCGACCAACGGGCCGACGATCTGGCCGAAGCGGCCCATGGCCATACCCCAGCCGACGCCCGTAGAGCGGATTGGCGTTGGATAAATGATAGCGGCCAGAGCGATCGCTCCGCCGGTGCCAAAGCCCATGAACAGTCCAACCAATCCGACGAAGGTCGCGGCGAGCGCGACCGACGATGCGCCGTAGCCCAATCCCACCGTTGCCGCGCCGCCAAGCAGGAATGCCGGAACCAGTACGGGCAGGATCCCGAAACGCTGCATCAAACGCCCGGCGGTCGATTGGCCGAGAAAGCCGCCCAAACCGTTAAAGGCAACCACGAAGGCGGTGTTCGACGGCGAGATGCCGTTGAGCCGCAACAAAGCCGGCGTCCACAGCGTCACCACCGTGAGCACACCGAACCCCATGAAAAACGGGATCCATAACAGCAGCGTTCCCAGCGCGCGGCCTTCGGTGAACAGATGCCGGATCGGCATGCCGGGCAAGCGCTGTTCCTCGATCACAAAGTGCGAGTCGGCGCGGACCAGGGGAGAGCGAAATCGGGCGACGATGCCGCGGACGGCGTCGCTGTCGTTGCGGCGCGCCAAAAGGAACTTGATCGATTCCGGCAGGTAAAACAGCAGCGCGACAGCAATGAGCAGCGGCACAAAACCGCCGATATAGAAAATCGCCCGCCACCCCATGTGCAGCAGCAAATACGAGTTCAACAGCCCGCCCAACATTCCGCCGACGGGAAACGCCGACCACATCAGTGTCACCAACGCCGCCCGCAGCCGCGCCGGTGCGTATTCGGACGTCAGCGCGATGAAGCACGGCGTTGCCCCACCGAGTCCCAGCCCGGCCAACAGCCGAAAGGTCATCAGCATGGGAACGGAACTTGCCACGGCTGTCAGCAGCGTGAAGACGCCAATGAACGCGACCGCGACGATCAGCAGCGTCTTGCGGCCCAGGCGATCGGCGAGCGGACCAAACGAAGCAGCGCCGAGAGTCGCGCCGACCAGCGCCGAGGAGAAAATCGGTCCAAAATGAGCAATGTTGATGCCGAACTCATCGGCGATAAACGGCGCGGCGACCCCGATCGACTGCGTATCGATGCCGTCAAACAGGTTGACGAGTGCGCAGCAAACGATGATGCCGATCTGAAACCGGGTGATCGGTCCATCATCGATGAGCTGCGTTATATTGATCTCGTTTGTTGAAGACGACATCGAGCCCCCTCCCGGCAGGTCTAGCGCGGCCGCGCATAATAGGCCCGCCGCGCCTGATTGTGGCCGATATTGGCGGGCGCCAGCCGCGCGTCGAAGCCGGCAGCGTTGAGTTTTTCGATCATGGCGGCCTTGGGATAACGCGTCAGCCCGAGGCTCGAGCGCAGCCGCCAATAACGCGACAGCAGCGTGCGAACGAGGCCCCACGACGCTGCAAAGAAAAAGCCGTTGTCTTTGCCAAAGCGCAGCAGCGACACCGCATCGGTCGCCGCCGGAACCTCGGGCGGAATGACATCGCTGACGACGAGGAGGCCGTCGGATTTCAGGAGCCGATGAAACAGCGTGAATAGCGCGCTCGTGCCGGTGGCGGTGAGGTATTGCGCGACCGAGTGCATGACGAGCAGATCGAGCGAGTGCTCCGGCAACCGCGCAATCTGGTGCGGTTCGATGACGCGAATCTTGGGATTTTCGGCAAATCGCTTTTGCAGTCCGTCCCGCACGCTGGGCGCGGCTTCGCACAGGAAGACCTCGCCTGCGACCTCGGCAATAAGGTCGGCGTGGAGCGCCTCGCCGCAGCCGTAATCGAGCACCCGCGCCTGTGGTCGGGTCACGAGCGCGGCAATCTCCTTCGCGATCAGCCGGTAATGCACGTTCTTGTGACGCGCACTGACGTAAATGGAATGCGGCCCATCCCAGAACGCGAGCCAATCGGTGATCATGCGCGCCACAGCGTCATCAGCGGCCCCATCGGTCCGAACACGGGATCGGTCGCGGGCTGCGGTACTTTCGGAATCGCGGCGCGCGCCTTGGCATGCTCGGCCTTGCTGCCGCGGCAAAGATTGTATTTGCCGCTCGGCGGATAGGCGCCGACGACTACGAGATCGGCGCTCGCCATGAGGCGCTGGTGACCGGTGCCCGCCGGAAGCACGACGACATCGCCGGGCGTGATGTCGATCGCTTGGCCGTTGTCACCGCCGAAGCGCACCGTGGCGTGCCCGCGCGCGACGGCCATCGCCTCGTGGATCATCGAATGATAGTGGACGTAGGGGTAGACGCCGTTGCGCCACATGTCGCGCCAGCCGTTCGCCGCGAAGGTTTTTTCGATGACGCGTTCAGGGTCGGGCGAGCCGGCAAGATCGATGGCGCCGCGATAGAGCACGAGCGGCCAGGGATTGTTGGGGATCCTGCCGTCGTCGACGAAGGTATGGGTGATCGGCGGCGCGGTTCGCTTTTTGGCAGTCGGCATGGCGGTCGTCTTGGCGGTCGTGTGGGAGCTTCATGTCGCGAGCGGGCGATCGGTTCCTACTAGCCGATAGAGGGTTGAAATTGTCTAAGCCCCGATGCCGCAGGTCGGAATTCGTCACGCCCGCTTGAAGTCGCGCATCTGGGCGACAAACCGCTTGAACAAGCCATGACTGTCGCGCGGGCCGGGCGAGGCTTCGGGATGATACTGAACCGAAAAGACCGGCCGGTCCTTGAGCGCGAGACCGCAATTGGAGCCGTCGAACAGCGACATGTGCGTTTCCACGGCATTCGCCGGCAGGCTCGCGCGATCGACCGCGAAGCCGTGATTCATCGAGGTGATCTCGACCTTGCCGGTGACGAGATCTTTCACCGGATGGTTAGCGCCGTGGTGGCCTTGATGCATCTTCATCGTCTTGCCGCCGACCGCGATCGCCAGCATCTGGTGACCGAGGCAGATGCCGAAGACGGGCTTTTGCTCGATCAACGAGCGGATCACCGGCACGGCATATTCGCCGGTCGCGGCCGGATCGCCCGGGCCGTTGGAGAGGAAAATGCCGTCGGGCTTGAGCGTCAGAATGTCGGCGGCGGAGGTTTGCGCCGGCACTACCGTCACCGTGCAGCGATTGCCGGCGAGCTGGCGCAGGATATTGCGCTTGATGCCGTAGTCGATGGCGACGACGTGGAATTCCGGGTCGCGCAGCTCGCCGTAACCCTCGCCCCAAAGCCAGGGCGTCTCCTGCCAGGTAAATCGCTGCCCGGTCGTGACCATCGGCACGAGATCCATGCCGACAAGCCCCGGCCATTGCCGCGCCTCGCTTTTGAGCGCGTCGAGATCGAAACGGCCGGCCGGCTCGTGGGCGATCACCGCGTTCGGCATGCCCTTCTCGCGAATGAACGCGGTCAGCGCGCGGGTATCGACGCCGGCAAGGCCGACGACGCCGCGGCTCTTGAGCCATTGATCGAGATGCCGGGTGGCGCGGTAATTCGACGGCGCGGTGATCGCGCTATGCAGAATGACGCCGCGGGCGCCGGGCGTGGCGGCGAGATTGACGGTCTCGATGTCGTCGTCGTTGGCGCCGACATTGCCGATATGCGGGAAGGTGAAGGTGATGATCTGGCCGGCATAGGACGGATCGGTGAGGATTTCCTCGTAGCCGGTCATTGCGGTGTTGAAGCAGACTTCGCCGACGGCGTGGCCGGTCGCGCCGAAGCCAAACCCTTCGAGCACGGTGCCGTCGGCCAGGACCAGCAATGCGGTCGGCTCGGGATCGTCCCAGAGTGTGTGAGTCTGCGGTTGTGTCAGCATCGGCAAGGGCCTACATCATCTGCGCGCCCGCCCCGCCCCGCGGGCGCATTTGCGAGAGGCCATAGCCGTGTTGCGCGACGATATCAACAATGCGCTCAAGGACGCCATGAAGTCAGGCGACAAGCGCCGGGTTTCGACGCTGCGGCTCGTCAATGCCGCTATTTTGCAGCGTGAGACCAGCACCGCCGAGCGCACGACGCTCTCCGACGCCGAGATCCTCGACCTGATGGGCAAGATGATCAAGCAGCGCCAGGAATCGCTCGACATTTACGAGAAAGCCGGGCGAACCGACCTTGCCACGCAAGAGCGCGAAGAGATCGAGATCATCTCCGCTTACCTGCCGAAGCAATTGTCGGACATCGAAGCCGGCGAGGCCATTTCAGCGCTGATCAAGGAACTCGAGGCCGCGACGCTCAAGGACATGGGCCGCACCATGACGGCGCTCAAGGAGCGTTTTTCCGGGCGGATGGACTTTTCCAGGGCCAGCGCGATGGTGAAGAAGCTGCTCGCGGGGTAGACCCTACGCGCGTTTCTTGCGCTTCTGCTGCATGTAGGAGCGCAGCACCGCGTTCATGCGCCGCTGATAGCCGGCGCCTTCGTTTTTGAAATAGTCGAGCACATCCTCGTCGACCCGGATCGAGATCGCCTTCTTTTTCGGCGGGATGACGAGGACGGCATCGGACCAGTCGACATCCAGCGGCACGGCATCGGGATCATTGCGAACCGCTTCTTCGATCTCCTTGTCCGTTAATGCGTCGACAGCGGCCCAATCAGTCTTGCCCTTCCGCCGTTCGCCCCATTTTCTCCTGATAATACGCTCGCTTTTCATTTCTTCGCGCGCGGCGTGCCGAGATGATCCGGAGCGCATCTCCGCGCCATGTGAAGACAACGGTGACGATGCGGCCTTCCGTTTCACCGATCGCTAGCCAGCGCTCCTCCGCGTTGCGGTCCGAGCAGCGAAGCAAGCTCGTTCCGTAAAATACCTCGATCGCTTCGTCGAAGTCGACGCCATGCTTGCGGCGATTGCTCGCTGCCTTTTCCTCATTCTACTCGACTGCTCGAACGCGACCGAGCAGCCGTCGGACATAGATATCGTCTTCCGCCATAGCGAAGCTTCCCCCGAAGGAGGTTGCGATACGTAACGTACCGTCGAGGGTTCGCTATGACGGATTCGAAGCGCTATCATCCCAAACCCACTCCTAGCTCTCTGCGCAGATTTTCTTGTACCCAGTGCAGCGCAATCTTAGAAGCGAGGTCCTAGCTTCGACCGTACCTCGACTGAGTTGTATATACAAACGTATTATACGGTTGTCAAATTTGAATTGCGGTCGCCGCCCTGTGGATAACCGGGACAAGGGCCGCGGGTGCGGCCGCGCGGTTCTGTCACCCGCTATTTAGTCCGCTTTCGCGCTACGCTGCCGAATCACCATGCGATTCTCGCCGCAATTTCTCGACGAGCTGCGCGCGCGGCTTCCGGTCTCGGAAGTCGTGGGCCGCCGCGTGAAATTGCGCAAAGCCGGGCGCGAGTGGAAGGGGCTGTCGCCCTTCAACAAGGAGAAGACGCCGTCCTTCTTCGTCAACGATCAGAAGGCGATGTGGTTTGATTTCTCGTCGGGCAAGAACGGCAACATTTTCGACTTCGTCATGCAGACCGAGGGCGTGAGCTTTCCCGAGGCCGTCGGGCGGCTGGCCGGACAGGCCGGCGTGCCGATGCCGGTGATGACGCACGAAGCGCAGGCGCACGAGGAGCGAAGGAAGACGCTGCACGAGGTCGTCGAGCTTGCCGCGAAGTTCTTCGAGGCGAATTTGGCGTCACGCAACGGCGCCCGCGGCCGCGGCTATCTCGCCGACCGCGGCATTACTTCGACGACGCAATTGAAGTTCCGGCTCGGCTATGCGTCGGGCGAGCAATACGCGCTCAAGGAGCATCTCGGCGCTTTGAAGATTTCGGTCGAGGACATGGTCGAGGCGGGGCTTCTGGTCGCCGGCGAGGATATCCCGGTGCCCTATGATCGCTTTCGCGACCGGGTGATGTTTCCGATTGCCGATTGGCGCGGCCGCGTCATCGCTTTCGGCGGCCGCGCGCTCGAAAAGGACGTACCGGCGAAGTATCTCAACTCGCCGGAGACGCCGCTCTTCCACAAGGGCGGGACGCTCTACAACATCGCTGCCGCCCGGCAAGCCGCGCATAACGCCGGCAAGCCTGCAGAGTCCGCGGCGGAAAATTTTTCCGGGCGCGTGATCGCGGTCGAGGGCTATATCGACGTCATCGCCATGGTGACGGCGGGCTTCGAGGCGACCGTCGCGCCGCTCGGCACCGCGCTCACGGCGGATCAGTTGGCGCTGATGTGGCGCATGGCCGACGAGCCGATCCTCTGCTTCGACGGCGACGATGCCGGCCGGCGCGCCGCCTACCGCGCGCTCGATCTGGCGCTGCCGCTCATCAAGCCGGGCAAGAGCCTGAAGTTTGCCGCACTGCCGGACGGGCAGGATCCGGACGATCTGGTGCGTTCCGGCGGCCGCGAAGCGGTCGAGGATGTGCTCGCGGCGGCGCGCCCGCTCGCCGACGTGCTATGGGCGCGCGAAAGCGAGGCCGGCGCGTTCAGCACGCCCGAGCGGCGCGCCGCGCTGGAGGGGCGTCTCGCCGAGGTGATCGCGACCATCGGCGATGAAGCGGTGGGCCGCTATTATCGGCAGGATTTTGCCGCGCGGCTCCGCCAATTATTCGCGCCTGCCGACGTCGCGACCCGCCGCCGCGATTGGGACGACAGAGGCCGCCGGCCCGGCCCGGGGGCGCGGAACGTTCGGCCGCGGACCGCCTTCGGCGGCAACGAGGGCTATGGCGCGGCGAGCGCCCAGCTCCATGCCAGTCCGCTCCATCGCGGCCATCGCACCTCGATCCCGCGCCGGGAGGCCCTGATCCTGCAAGCCGCGCTCAATCACCCGTGGCTCCTGCACGATCGGCTGGAGGAACTGGCCGAGACCGAATTCCGTCACGCCGATGCGCGCAAGCTCAAAGCCGCGCTGATCGACGTCCTCGCCCACCGGTTCGGTCACGAGGCCGGCCATGATGGCAGCCAAGATCGCAGCCAGGAGCCGGACCATCGGGTGGAAGCGGAGCGCGCGGAACTCTTGGCCGATCTCACCCGCCAGGGCTTTGCCGACCTCCTCGGGCGCATCGAGCGCACCATCACCACGCCCTCCGTGTGGGGCGCGCGGCCGGAGGCCGCCGCCGGCGATGTTTTGCTGACCTGGAAGCAGCTTCTTGCCTTGCATCGGCAGTGGCATTCCCTAACTAGGGAACTTAAGGACGCGGAATTGGCGCTCGGTCAGGACAACAGCGAGGCGAACTATACCCGTCTTCGCGACGTGAAATCCCGCCTCTCCACCATCGACGGAACCGAGGCCCTGATCGAGGGGTTCGGCGATCAGTCAGGCCGGCCGACGCGCTCGATGTAAGGAGCGGGCGCGGGCGCTGGACGCTTGGCGGGCGAGGGAATAAGACGGCCCTCGCGCGACAACAGGGTTAGTCGGAGCTTAACGGAGTTCCGAGACAAGTAAGGGGCTCGATTCGGGCAGCGTCGGTTTGGCGCTGGCCCTTTTTGGCCGTGGGGCGGGGTTTTGAGCCGCGAACCCGGCCCGGGATGGAAGTCCGTCTGCGCGGCGTGGACAGTCGCCATAGGGTAGGGGCGAAGAAGTGCGCAGCCGCGCGGGTGGTAAGGGACAGGCGTTCGTGGAGACAAAAATGGCAAGTAAGAGCGCGGTGACCAAGACGGTCGTAAGCAAGGCCAAGGCCGCCCCGCAAAAGGACGGTGAAGCCCCGGAGAAGGAGGGTCCCGAGACCCCCGACGCGCCGCTCCCGCTGCTCGATCTCACTGACGCCGCCGTCAAGAAGATGATCAAGCAGGCCAAGAAGCGCGGCTACGTCACTCACGAGCAGCTCAATTCGGTCCTGCCGTCGGAGGAGGTCACCTCCGAGCAGATCGAGGATGTGCTGTCGATGATGAGCGAGATGGGCATCAACGTCGTCGAGACCGAGGAAGCCGACGCCGAGGAGGAAGCCCGCGAGGAACCGGAAGAGGAAGAGCCCGAGTCCGGCGAGCTGGTCGAAGTTACCCCGAAGACGCCCGCCAAATCCGAAGCCAAGGAGCCGGCCGAGCGCACCGACGATCCGGTGCGCATGTATCTGCGCGAAATGGGTTCCGTCGAGCTGCTCTCCCGCGAGGGCGAGATCGCGATCGCCAAGCGCATCGAGGCCGGCCGCGAAGCCATGATCGCCGGTTTGTGCGAGAGCCCGCTCACCTTCCAGGCCGTCATCATCTGGCGCGACGAGCTGAACGAAGGAAAGGTATTCCTCCGCGACATCATCGATCTCGAAGCGACCTATGCCGGCCCCGACGCCAAGAACGCGGCGGTGGCGCCGCCCGGCGGCGATCCCGCGGCCCCCGGCGCCATCCCCGGCGTCCCCGGCTTCGTGCCGCAGCCGCCGCAGGCGGTAGCGCCGCCTTCGGCGCCGCCCGCCGCCACCCCGTTCAAGCCGCTGGCGGTCAACGGCGCCGCCGCCGGCGAGGAAGCCGCCCTTGAAGCCGCGCTCAGCGAAGCCGATCTCGACGAGGACGAGCTCGAAAACTCGATGTCGCTCGCGGCCATCGAGGCCGAGCTCAAGCCCAAGGTGCTCGAAACCTTCGACAACATCGCCGACGCGTTCAAGCGGCTGCGGCGGCTGCAAGATCTCGATATCCAGGGCAAGCTCAAGAACGAGACTTTGTCGCCGGCGCAGGAGCGCAAGTCGAAGAAGCTCAAGGACGACATCATCCAGGAGGTGAAGTCGCTCCGGCTCAACCAGGCCCGCATCGACGCGCTGGTCGAGCAGCTTTACGACATCAACAAAAGGCTGGTCGGCCACGAGGGCCGGCTGATGCGGCTGTCCGAGAGCCACGGCGTCATCCGCGAGGACTTCCTTAAGAACTACCAGGGCTCCGAGCTCGACCCGCGCTGGCTCAACCGCGTCTCGAAACTTTCCGCAAAAGGCTGGAAGAATTTCGTCGCCCGCGACAAGGACCGCATCAAGGAGCTGCGCACCAACATCCACACGCTTGCGAGCGAGACCGGCCTTGAGATCGGCGAGTTCCGCAAGATCGTGCACATGGTGCAGAAGGGCGAGCGCGAAGCCCGCCAGGCCAAGAAGGAAATGGTGGAGGCCAACCTGCGCCTCGTCATTTCCATCGCCAAGAAATACACCAACCGCGGCCTGCAATTCCTCGATCTGATCCAGGAAGGCAATATCGGCCTGATGAAGGCGGTCGACAAATTCGAATACCGCCGCGGCTACAAATTCTCGACCTACGCCACGTGGTGGATCCGCCAAGCGATCACGCGCAGCATTGCGGATCAAGCAAGAACCATCCGCATTCCCGTGCACATGATCGAGACCATCAACAAGATCGTGCGCACCTCGCGCCAGATGCTCAACGAGATCGGCCGCGAGCCGACGCCAGAGGAACTGGCGGAAAAGCTCGGCATGCCGCTCGAGAAGGTGCGCAAGGTTCTCAAGATCGCCAAGGAGCCTCTGTCGCTCGAGACCCCGATCGGCGACGAAGAGGATTCGCATCTCGGCGATTTCATCGAGGACAAGAACGCCATCCTGCCGATCGACGCCGCGATCCAGTCGAACCTGCGCGAGACCACGACGCGCGTGTTGGCCTCACTGACGCCGCGCGAAGAGCGCGTGCTGCGCATGCGCTTCGGCATCGGCATGAACACCGACCACACGCTGGAAGAAGTCGGCCAGCAATTCTCGGTGACCCGCGAGCGCATCCGGCAGATCGAGGCCAAGGCGCTGCGGAAGCTGAAGCATCCGTCGCGAAGCCGGAAGCTGCGGAGCTTCCTGGATAACTAATCCGCTCGTCACCGCGGAAGCGGGGGCCAGGCTGGGTTCCCGCTTGGCGTCCAAACTGCGTTCCCAGCCGCGCCATGAGCACGTGGACCGGACGCGCAAGATCGGGTGGCGAATGCGGCGCCAGCATTTCAGCCGTCGCGGCAATACAATAGCCGCGGGGCTAAGCTTCGCGCGCGCTTGCCGGTCGGCCTTCGGTGTTGGTGCTCGACGAGCCGACCGCCAATCTCGATGCCTCGACCGATGCGCTGGTTCGCAAGATGATTGTCGATCAGCGCGATGCCGGCCTGACCATCGTTGTCGTCACCCATCACCCCGCGACACTGGCGATTGCCGATGACGTGATCTTGCTCGATAACGAAACCCTCATCTGCAGCGGATCGACACGAGATGCCGTGATTCAGGCGCGGGTGGCCGAGGCGATGCAAGACCACGCGACTGTGAGCTAGACTAGTAACTATCCAACGACGTTGTTGATCGCGACGCGATTCCGGTACTGCCCGAAGGCTCGTTGAGAGTCGGGCGGACGGTCCGTTGCGAAGAATTGATCCACTCTAGCCTGAGTCACTTTTGTCTGGCCCTTCGCGAGATCGCAGTTGAAGGCGACGATGGCGTCGCTGGGCGGGCTCAGTTTCTGCGGGTTCGCCGTGAAGTTTGCTTCTACACATGAGGTGAGAATTGTTTCGTAGGCGCGGCGCAAAAGCTTCTCATCATCATGCGAACCAATAAAATCGTCCAAATAGACTGAGATCATCATCCCTTGTTCGCGCACATGGTCAATGGTTGCGGCTACGGGAGAACGCATGAGCACGAGGCTCGCAAGTAAGGGCGACTGTATAAAGGGGACCTCGAATAATTGCCACGGATCGTCAGGCGCCGCGAATTTACCCGCGAATGGTTCGGCTTTGTTCTCGTTTCGATTCTGTGCTGTTCACCCCAAAGATGCCCGCAATTCCCAGCTACGGCAATTATTCGAGGTCCCCTAAACCCTATTGGAAGCACGTATTGCGGACCAACGGGATATGGATTTCGGGCGCACGACCAGCGCGAGTAATTGCCGCCTGGGCGAAAGTGCCAGTCGCGCAATGCCCGAAACACTCTCTCTCGAGCTATCGAATAGAAGAAGTTTTGCAGGTCAATTTTGAAGAAGAAACGATGAAGGCGATGGACGTGAAGGGCTGCGATGTGCCCTCCGGGTTGGTAGTGATAGAAATAATCGGGAAATTCAACGCGCTTGAAAAATCGGATTAGACGCTCGCCCCTTTGCTTACACCGCTCGTTAGGGACGTAGATATACTTGTGAAGAGAGGGGCATGCGCGCCGCTAAACTGAAAACGCCCTGCGCCGATGCGCGCAAAATTCCCTGGCGGGAAACGCTACCCCGCCCAGGCAAGCTTCGGCGCGCCAGTGTCGACGCCGGTTTCGCCGATGACGCAATTGCGGCCGGCGGACTTGGCGAGATAGAGCCGCCGGTCGGCGCACTCGAACAGGTCGTCATAGTCGGAGGCGTCGTCGGCGCAGGTGGCGAGCCCGATGCTGACGGTGACCAGCGGCCCGTCGGCGTCCATGTGGCTGGCGATGTCGCGGCGGATACGTTCGCCGAGCGCGAGCGCAGGCGCCCGCGCCAGGTTGTCGGCGATCACCACGAACTCCTCGCCGCCGTAGCGGAACACGGAGTTGTCGCTGCCGACGGTCGCCATCACGATGCGGGCGATGCGCAGCAGCACCACGTCGCCGGCGGCGTGGCCGAAACGGTCGTTGAAGCTCTTGAAGTGGTCGATGTCGACGATGAAGAGGCTGACCGGGCGGCCGGCCAGAGCGGCTTCCTCGACGCTCTTGCGGCCGCGGAATTCCAGCCGCCCGCGATCGAGCGCGCCGGTCAGCGCGTCGCGGCCGGAGCGCGCCACCAGATCCTCGTAGCGCTCGCGATAGGTGAGGAGGTCAAACACGTCGACGATGCGCGGGGTGCGCTTCTTACGTCGGCGCGGCAGCTCTACCCAGCGCAGATAGACGGTGCCGAGGCCGGAATAGATCGCGACCGCCACCATCTTCGCCGCCCAACCGCCGAACAGCACCGACAGCGGGGCGCCGGTCAGAAAGCGCAGGCCGGCGTAGAAAGCGAGTTGATCGAAGCTGAGCACCAGCGCGCCGGTCAGCGCCAGCCGCAACAATACGCGATCGCCGAGGAAGGCGCGCGCGCGCTCGTAGATCAGGATCATCATGATGCAGTCGGCGAACAGGATCAGCGTGCCCCAGATCATCAGGGCGCCCATCTCGTCGAGAAAGCCGAAATCGGCGAGGCGGTCCGCCGCCAGCGCTGCCACGCCGTGCTGGCGCATCAGAGCGGCGAGTGCGAACAACAAAAGATTGCCGATCAGGAGCCCGTAGATCGGCGGGCGCACCACCACCGCATCTTCGCGGATGTAAACCAGGAGGAGCAGCATCAGCTTGCCGGTGAACAGCACCGCCGAGCCCGGCGACGCGACGATGCCGAACGGCAACGCTACGTAGAGAATGCTGGCGAGGTAGGTCTCGAGGAAATGCATCACGCCCAGCGCGCAGAAGAAGGCGCCGATGCCGATCCGCTGCCGCGCCCGGAACAAGGCCGCGAGCACGGCGAAATAGATCAGCGCGTCGGCGACCAGCAGCAGCGCATTTGCGCCGGTGGGCGTGATCAGTGCGCCGAGCGCGGACGTGAGGTTGGACATCGCCAGTATCCCCAGCGAGTCCGCGTGAAATACCCCCCGGAGCGGATGCTCGCGGGTTTCCTGGTACCACCGGCGGGTTAACGGAGCCGGAATCGCCGGCTGAGAATGAGAGGAAAGGGGAGGGTACGGGCGCGAGCGCGCCGCGAGAGGGAATTTCTACCCGTCATGGCCGGGCTTGACCCGGCAATCCTACTGAGGAAGGCCCTGCATATGCCGCGTGGTTCGGTTCACCGCATTTCAGCATGGACCGCCGGGTCAAGCCCGGCGGTGACGCGCGGAAAAGGAAGCGAATCCGCCGGAATGCCGGCGCGCCGCTTAGGCGTAGTTCCGCTCTTTTTTCTTCGCGCCCGCGCGCTCGATGCTCTTGATCTTGACCGGCGGCCGGCCGGATTTCTCGGCGATATCGCGGTCCTGCTCGATCAGGAATTCGTGCGCCGGCTTGTCGCCATCGATGCCGCCGGTCAGTGCGCGCGGCACCTTGCGGTTCGAGCGTTGCGTGCCGTCTTCGTAGACGACATCGAACATCACGAATTCGGAATTCAATCCCGGTTTTCTCGGCATTGGTTTTCTCGCTGTTGTTCTTGTTTGAGCATGATCTATGTCCGAAAACCGCTGCACACTTTTCGGGATCATGCTTTGCGCCCGGATAGAAAAGAAAAAGCCGGCGCCAGTGTGGCGCCGGCGCTCTTTATATAGGGAGCGATTAGACCGCTTGCAGATTGGTCGCGGCGGATTTGCCGCTGCGGCGGTCGGCCTCGATGTCGAAGGAGAGCTTCTGCCCCTCGTTGAGGTTGCTCATGCCGGCGCGCTCGACGGCGGAGATGTGAACGAACACATCGGGGCCGCCCGCATCCTGCACGATGAAGCCGTAGCCCTTCTGGGCGTTAAAAAACTTGACGGTACCTGTAGCCATGATGGCCTCCATTTGAAAACGCGTCATGCGTCTTGTGGCCGCGCGAACCATTCGCGCGGTCGTCAATTCGGATTCTGCGTGTTCTTGGGAAAGGCCCGCCGGAGCGAACGCTCCAGCTTCTGGGTGGAGCGTGATCGTTTCGGAACCGGTATTCACTTTTCCGCATCATGCTCTAGGGCGAGACGGCAAGGTCAGGCTAAATCGCGAATGGCGCGTATATAGAGAGACTCTGCCGATTTGGCAATCACCGGGCGTTTTGGCGCTGGCGGGCAGGTTAACACTTCCCTTGACGCATCATTTTGCGGCGTTCCGCGGGTTTTTGACACTGATTTGACAAATGGGGACTGCTTTGTCATTTCGGCCGAATCCGGGGGACGTAAAGCCGATGTTGCGTGCGATCGTGGTTTGTTTGTTTGCTTTCGCCGCGCTGGCGCGGCCCGCTTCGGCCGCGGACGAGCGCGCGGCCTTGGAGGCCTTGATCGCGCAGCATGCCAGCGCCAATGGCGTGCCGGTCGCGCTGGTGCGCCGCGTCATCCTGCGCGAGAGCGGCTTTAATCCGCGTGCGGTCTATCGCGGCAATTACGGTCTGATGCAAATCCGCCTCGGCACCGCGCGTTCGCTTGGCTATCGCGGCGAGGCAGCGGGCCTGCTCGATCCCGCGACCAACATGACCTACGCCGTGCGTTATCTCGCCGGCGCCTATCGCGCCGCCCGTGGCAACGAGGCCCGCGCCCTCGCGCTCTATATTCACGGCTATTAGCACCCGCGAGTTTCCATCTGTTTTCGGGCCACGGGTGCCGACGACAACGCGGTTCGCGGCCGCTTGCGCTCCGCGTAGGCGTTCCCATTTGTGCGAAAGGGCGCCAAAAACGAGACGGGGTCGATGGCCTTCGCACGTTCAAACGGTTTTGCAAGCAGCTTTGCAAACGGATTTGCCGGAAAGATTGCCGGGTTCCAGTCCTTCGCCGCGCCCCGCTATGACGGCGCCTCGCGACGCGCGGCGCTCGACCGGCTCGATATCCTCGCCACGTTGTTCGATACCGCGATCGTGGTGCCCGGCACCAATATCCGTTTTGGTGTCGAGGCGCTGCTGCGGCTTTGGCCCGGCGTCGGCGATGCTGCTGCCTCGGCGCTCTCGCTCTATCTGCTCTATGAGGCGTCGCGGCTCGGCGTGCCGCGCCGTGTGCTCGCGCGCATGCTGGCGAATGTCGTGCTCGAAGGCGCGGTCGGCGCGGTACCGATTGCCGGCGATGCCTTCGACGTGTTCTTCCGCGCCAACCGCCGCAACATCGCGATCTTGCGCGCGCATTTTGCCCGGACGGGATACGCGTGACGTTCCTGCTGGGACCCGCGTCAGCGGTTGCGCCGCTCTCGTCGGCGCCTGTGAGGCTTTTCGGGATCATGCTCTGGGAGTAACCTCCCCCGCGGGCGCAAAAGCCCGGAGGCAGGTGATGTCGTTTCTCAGTGCCCTGTTCGGCCGCCTTGCGCACGTCCAGCCGGGAAAGGTTTCGGAGCCGATCGAATACAAGGGCTTCATCATCCGCGCCGAGCCCTACAAGAGCGAAGGTCAATACCAGGCGGCGGGGATCATCGAGCGCGAGATCGGCAGCGTGCACAAGCAGCACCGCTTCATCCGCGCCGACGCGTTCGCCTCTTACGACGATGCGGTGACTTTCACGCTCGGCAAAGCGCGGCAGATCGTCGATCTGCAAGGCGAGCGGATGTTCGGGTAGTCCCGTGAACCGTCATCCGAAGCGCGGGCGCTGCTAAAATAAACTGGGCACGGCAGGTTTAGGCCGCTTCGACTTCGCCG
>JBEKSB010000090.1:0-15642 GCA_049517455.1 Xanthobacteraceae bacterium | reverse complement strand
GCTGCGCTTCTCCTTCTGATGCTTGAGGCCGTTCACACGGACCTCGTTTCACCATCAGCCTGAAGCGCAGCACCCAAAATCTTCAGCTACCCACAAGCTGGCCGGCCGATTACCCCATCTTTCGGATCATTGCCGACGTGGTGTGACGCTGGCGCCGAACGCATCAGTAGCGAATGACCCATGATGTCACTTAGCCGGCGTCAATTGACGCATTGCGAAAGCTATTCGATCACCTCGTCGGCGGTGGCAAGCAGCGAGCTTGGTACGGTCAGTCCGAGCGCTTTGGCGGTTTTGAGATTGACGGCGAGTTCGAATCTAGTCGGGAGTTGAACCGGCAGATTTTCCGGTTTTTCACCTTTCAGGATGCGGTCGATATAGTCCGCAGCGCGGCGCAGCAAATCGGGGTGGTCCACTCCATAGGAGACCAGGCCGCCGCTGCTGATGAAAGTTCCGATGAAGTAGACGGCCGGGATGCGATAGCGATCCGCCAGCGCGACGATGAGCTCGCGGCGCGCCTGCGCTATCGTGAAGATGTCGGGAGTGACGACAAGGCCGGCATCCGACGACTTCGCCAAATCCGCGATCGCCGCCTTGATCTCGTCAGCGCTGCCAACCTCATTGACCGCGAGCGTCACCCCGAGCGGTAACGCGGCGGCCTGCATGGATTTCAGATAGAAAGAGGATTGCGGCGCGGTCTTCGGATTGAACAGGACCGCAACCCGGATAATGCGCGGGGCGAGCTCCTTAAGCAATTCAAGCCATTTGCCTCCGACCGAGGCTTCGATGTTGACGAATCCCGTCACATTGCCTCCGGGCCGGGGAAAACTTTGGACGAAGCCCGAGCCAACCGGATCGGAAACGATGGCGAAAACCACCGGAATCGTGTGTGTCTCCCGCAAAATGGCTGCGGTCGCCGGCGTCGTAGTGACTTGAATGACGTCAGGCCGCAGCGCGACGAGTTCTTTCGCAAGCTTGAGCATGCCGTCCGGGTCGGTGCCGCCCCAGCGCAAATCAATCTGCACATTCGCGCCGCTTTTCCAGCCAAGCTTGTCCAATCCCGTAAGAAGTGCCTTGACCCATCGCTCGCCCTCGGGATCGCCTTCCGGCAAGCCCACCAGCAGGCCGATCCGCGGCGTTGTGCCGGATTGCTGCGCCTGCGCCGCGAGCGGCCACGTGGCTGCCGCGCCGCCAAGCAACGTGAGGAACTCCCGCCTTTGGATTTCAATTGCCATTTGCCCTGTCCCAGATGGGATCGTGCTGCTGCATTATTATGGGGACGGTATCACGCCCTAAATGGGAGGTCTGTGACCTACTTCACGGTGCTCCGACGGCAAAATGTCAATCGGCGTTCACTCAAATTTGACCCCCGATCGGCGTCCAAAAATCGCACGCCGAATGACAGAAAGCAGACGTTGTCCGGTTCAAGGCGCGGCGCGGCCCGCGGGGAACGGAACCACTTGGCCGCTGGCCTCAGCGTTTGATTGCCGGCGGTGAATATCTTCGGCCCTAAGCTGCGTGTAACGCCGCAGCATGTTCCAGTCGCGGTGCCCGGTGACAAGCGCAACACGTTCGATCGGCCAGCCGGCTTCAAAGAGCCGCGACGCGCCATCGTGGCGAAGGTCATGAAACCGCAAATCCTTAATGCCCGTGGCAGCCGTGGCACGCTGGAACGCTGTCGACACACTTTGAGTAGCGTGGGGAAAAATTCTTCCCTCACGACGCCAAGCCGATGGCTGCTTGAGTATGATTTGCAGCGGCTCGACAATCTTGCCGCCCACCGTGCACGTTCCGTAGGGCAGGGGGACTTTTTGGTGATTGGTCGCCTTCTTTGTAGGGTGCTTCCGTTCGCAAATAACGATCGTGCGGTTTGGCTCGTCTAAATTTTCCCACCGAAGGCCAACGATCTCGCCAAGGCGCATTGCCGTCGACACCGCGAAAAGCATCAAATCAATCATCGGGATCGACTGCCGGGGATTCGGCGACCAATAGGCAATCAGTTTCGACAACTCGTCATCTGTCGGCCGGCGGTCGCGTTCCTCTGGGTTCGCCACGCGGCCCGAATGGCGCAAGGTGCGACGCGCAGCATCCAGTGCCGTGATGCACGATTCAACCGCATGCTCGGCGCCTGTCAACGCGCCACCGTGACGGAGCACCGTTCCGATATGGGTCAAGTCTTGCAAGATTGTCGCCGGGCCAGCGCCTTCGCCCTCGCGTGTCTTGCAAAAATCCAGGAACGCCGTCGTTTTCAATTCAACCAAGCGCCGCGCGCCAAGCAGCTTCAAAAGCTTCTCGAGCGCCTGCGCCTTCGAGCGGCCAATGCCCTTGGAGCCAAGAAGCTGAGTGCGATACGCCGTCATCAATTCGGCGAACGTGATACGGCGCCCCGGCTCGACCGCCTGGCCCTTGTCGATTTTGGCCTCGATGTCTCTTGCCCATGCCATCGCGTCCGCGCGAGCGGTGAACGTCTTGGACAACGTGCTGTGGCCTGTGCGCCGAACCTGAGCGCGCCAGCGCGGCCCTCGTTTAACGATTGTTGCCATGTGGTGCAGTCCTTGGTGCAGAAATGGTGCAGGCGATATAGATTCAGCGCGTATCCAGCCCGTATCGAAACTGCACCACAATTGCACCATCGGCCCAAACATGCAAGGCGAAACGTCAACGGACACAGCAGAAAGGCCGATGAAATCAGGGCTTCTGAATAGTCGTCTTTTTTCTGTCGCTCCCATGATGGAATGGACCGACCGGCATTGCCGGTTCTTCCATCGCCTGCTGACGCGGCGCGCGCTGCTTTACACCGAGATGCTCACCACCGGCGCGGTGCTGCATGGCGATCGCACGCGCCTTCTGCGCTTCGATCCCGCCGAGCACCCGCTGGCGCTGCAGCTTGGCGGCTCCGATCCGCATGCGCTCGCGAAGTGCGCGCGCATCGGCGCGGATGCAGGCTTCGGCGAGATCAATCTCAATGTCGGGTGCCCCTCGGACCGGGTGCAGGACGGCCGCTTCGGTGCCTGCCTCATGGCGGAGCCCGTACTCGTGGGGGACTGCGTTGCGGCCATGAAGGCCGCCGTACCGGTGCCGGTCACCGTCAAGTGCCGCATCGGCATCGACGCTCAGGATACGGAACAGGCGCTGGAGACTTTTGCGCAGGCGGTCGAGCAAGCAGGCGCCGATGCGCTCATCGTGCACGCTCGTAAAGCCTGGCTCAAAGGCCTCTCGCCGAAGGAGAACCGCGAGGTGCCGCCGCTCGACTACGAGCGCGTCTATCGGCTGAAAACCGCGCATCCTCGGCTGACGGTCGTTCTCAACGGCGGCGTCGGCAGTGTCGAGGAGGCATTCGCGCACCTTGAGCGCGTGGATGGCGTCATGATGGGACGCGCCGCTTATCAGGAGCCTTGGCGGCTTATTGCGGTCGATTCGCTCTTCTTCGGAGAGGACACGCCCGTTGCGTCGCCGAAAGAAGCAGCCAAGATGTTGGTTCCCTACATCGAGCGCGAGCTGGCGCTGGGCACCCGGCTGCACGCCATCACGCGACATCTGCACGGCCTGTTCCGCGCCGTTCCGGGGGCGCGCGCGTTCCGCCGGCATCTCGCCGGCGCCGCGACGACGGATGCAGGCGCCGAGCTTTTGACCGCCGCGCTCGGCCTCGTCTCGGACCGGGATCGCGAATTGGCGCACATCGCCGCTTAGCGCATGATCCCGAAAAGTGGCGTCCGGTTTTCGGAAAAGATCATGCGCCAACAAAACCAGTAATTCCGGAAAGTTAAATACAAGAATGTTTCTCGGCGTTGGGTTGCATGAAATCCTCTGGCTCGCGCTCGCCATCGTTGTCGGCGGCGTCATCACGGGGCTTCTCGCCGGCCTGTTCGGAGTCGGCGGCGGCTCGGTCATTGTGCCGGTCCTCTTCGAGGTCTTTCGCGTGCTCGGCGTACCGGAGGAGGTGCGCATGCAACTCTGCGTCGGCACCTCGATCGCGATCATCGTGCCGACGGCGATGCGCTCCTACCTTACCCATCGCGCCAAGGGTCTTGTTATTCCGGGCGTCATCAAATTGTGGGCTGTCCCCGCCGTGATCGGCGTCGCCTGCGGCGCGGTGATCGCGGCGTTCGCGCCGGCAGCCGTGTTCGTGCTGGCCTTCGTCGTCATTGCTAGCTTTATCGCGATCAAATTTCTCTTCGCCGGCGATCGCTGGAATCTCGGTGCCGAGCTGCCTGGCCCGGTGCCGATGGCGCTCTACGGATTCGGCATCGGGCTCGGCGGATCGCTGATGGGCGTCAGCGGCGGTGCGCTCTCGACCATCGTGCTCACAGTCCACGGCAAGCCGATCCACAATGCGGTCGCGACGTCCGCGGGGATCGGCGTGCCGATCACCATCGCCGGGACTCTGGGTTTTGTCCTCGCCGGCCTGCCGCACCAATCGCTGCTGCCGCCGTTCTCGCTTGGTTTCGTGTCGTTGATCGGGCTTGTGGTGATGGCACCGGTATCGAGTTTCGTCGCGCCTTACGGGGCGCGACTTGCTCACCGGTTGTCGCGGCGGAAACTCGAGATCGCGTTCGGCAGCTTTCTTCTTCTCGTCTCGCTGCGTTTTGTTGTCAGCCTGATTTGAAGCGCGCGCGGGCCGCCGCTCAGGGATACCCGCGCAGCAAGAGCCGGTCGCCGCGCACTTCCCAGCTCTGCAGACGGTTGAGGAAGCTCATGCCGAGGAGGCTCGTCTTGAGCTGGCCAGGCTGCGCCACCAGCGCTTCGACCGAGCGCTCGACCAGGCCGCCGACGGCGATGCGATCGAGCGTGACCGGCGCCGCGCGCGTGCGCCCGTTGGCGGTATCGATGTTGGCCGTGTAGGCGAGCACTTCCAGCGGCAGGCCGGCGGCCTTGGCGTCGTCGCGGGTAAGCACGACCGAGCTCGCGCCGGTATCGAGCACCATGGCGACGCGCGCGCCATTGATCTGCGTGGTCACGTCGAAGTCGCCGTTCGCCGTGCGCGCGACCTCCACCGAGCGGCCACGTGTGATGACGTGTCCGGGCATGAGCTCCGCCATCACGCGATCGGCGACATCGCGTAGCTCGAACCGGTAGGAATAGCCGATGACCAAAATCAGCGCGAGCACGACCCAAAAAACCGCGGCCGTTAGCGCTTGCGCGAAACGCTCGCGGAACATGATGAGAGCGGCGGCGCCGGCAAAGACCAGGATTGCAATCTTATAGGCGAGCGAGGCAAAACCGCCGGTCGAAAACGGACCGACCGTGCCTTCGCCGTGGCGCGCGATCAAGATGAGAAGCGCGATCGCGAGGCCGGCGAGCAGAAGCCATAACAGGCGTTGGCGCACGGATATCGTCCCTCTTACCGCCATGGTTCGCACCGCACTTTCCGGTTCATGCTAGGCGCCGAACAACGCCCGGCGCGCGCGGTTCAGCGAATCGTCGGACGACGGTGACGAACGGGAAGAAGACGACGAAGAGATGTCCGCTCGCGGCTGGATCGATGGGGCGGCGGCATCCGAGATCGGCGCGAGCGCCGACATCACCCGCTCCGGCGGGAAGGTCACGACCACTTCGGTGCCGATCCGAAGCTTCGATTTGAGCGTGAACGTGCCGCCGTGCAGGTCGATGAGATTCTTGGCGATCGGCAGCCCGAGGCCGGCGCCTTGTTCCGCCGATTTGATCGAATTCGAACCCTGACCGAACGATGCCAGGACCACCGGGATTTCCTCTTCCGGGATACCCGGGCCGGTATCCTTGACGCTCATGTATTGGCCGCCGGACGCGGTCCAGCCCACCTTCAGCCAAATCTCGCCACCCTGCGGCGTGAACTTGATCGCGTTGGAGAGAAGGTTGAGACAGATCTGGCGCACCGCCCGCTCGTCGGCCCACAGCCGCGGCATATCCGGCTCGAACAATTCGTGCAGCGTGATGCCGCGATTGCCGGCGCGTAGCTTCAGGAGGTGATGGCAATCCTGCACCACGCGGTTGAGCGATACCGCTTCCTCGTTGAGCTCGTAGCGGCCGGCTTCGATACGCGACAGATCGAGGATTTCATTGATGAGGTTGAGAAGGTGCACGCCGGAATTGTGAATGTCGCCGGCGTAGTCCTTATACATCGGCACCGCGTGCGTGCCGAAAATCTCGCCCTTCATCACCTCCGAAAAGCCGAGAATGGCGTTGAGCGGCGTGCGCAGTTCGTGACTCATTTGCGCGAGGAACCGGGATTTCGCGATGTTTGCCGCCTCGGCGCGACGGCGCGCCTCGTCTGAGATCGACTTCGACTGCTCGAGCTCACCGATGAGCGCGTCTTTTTCCGCGCGCGCTTCGAGCGTGGCGAGCGTCGTCGAATAGAGCCGGTAAGCAAGCAGTGAGAAATAGCCCTCCGCCGTCAGCGCCATGATCGCCAGGATGTAATCGTGCAGCGTGCCCTTGAAGACGAAGTCGAGCGCAATCGCGATGGTCACCGGCAAAGTGAGCGCCAGCACCGCGACCGGCAGGCTCGAAGCAAGCATGCTCGATATCGCCACGACCAGCAGCATGACGAACAGCATGAATGTGCCCGACTGCTCGTCGACGCCGACCGGATGAATGAGGATGAAGGTCCACGCCATGCCGAAGAACAGATCAAGCAGGATGAAGCGCAGTCGCCAGGCGCGCAGATTTGCGGTGCCCGGCTGCTCGTCGAGGAATTGCCGGCACGCACGGATGATCACGAGATGGATGATCAGCGCGCCGCCGGTCCAGACGCCCGAGGTGAGCGCTCCGGTCCACAAGCTCGACAGCAGTCCGATGGTGACGACGAGCAGCAGGATCACCAGCGATCCCGACAGCCGGTTCTGGGCGAACTGGCGCAACAATTCGTAGTCGAAAACCGGTCGCTTGCCGCTGGTCGATGTCAGCCGATCGCGCGCCTCGCGCACTTGCTGAGTAGCGAGGCGACGCTTTGTTGACGGTGCGTCGGCGGCGCCGGGCGAAGCGGTTTCGCGCGGTTCGCTGGTCGGGCTGGGCATTACAATCCGGGGCTGGCGATAATTTGCGTCAAAAGTCGCCCAAATTCCTTAAGACGAGACTTAAGGCCGGACCTGGCTTCGACTTAAACGCAAGCAAACGTTCATATTTCCGACCAGAGGTTCTCAGCGCCCTGGGGCGCTGGCAGGCCGCGCCTGGCCGGGATAAGGTCGTGCAGTCAAAGGGATAGGGAGGGGGGAGCCCAATCGCAATGAAGCTTTACGATGGCGGCCGCGCGCCCAACCCGCGCCGTGTGCGCGTATTTCTGGCCGAGAAGGGGATAACGATTCCCGCCGAACAGGTCGATCTCGGGGCCTTACAGCATCGCACCGACGCCTATGCCGCGATCAACCCGATGCGGCGGGTTCCGGCGCTCGCGCTCGACGATGGCACCGTCATCACGGAATCGGTCGCGATCTGCCGTTACTTCGAGGCCCTTCATCCCGATCCGCCGCTGTTCGGCCGCGGCCCGCTTGCCGGCGCGCTGGTCGAAATGTGGAACCGGCGCGTCGAATTTCACCTCTACCTGCCGGTTTCGAGCGTGTTCCAGCATCTGCATCCGGGCATGAAACAATTGGTCGATCCGCAGGTGCCGGCGTGGGGCGAAGCCAACAAGCCGCTCATCTTCAAGTTCCTCCAGTTCCTCGATGCCGAGCTCAAAAGTCGGCCTTACGTCGCCGGCGAGGACTTCACCATTGCCGACATCACCGCATTGGTGTCGGTCGATTTCATGAAGGTATCGAAGCTGGCCGTGCCGGACGAGCTTGCCGATCTGCGGCGCTGGTACGCGAAGGTTTCGGCCCGCCCAAGCGCCGCAGCCTGACGCGCCTTAAGCTTGCCCCGGATGCTGGCCTGCCCTTTGCGGAAGCAAGAGAAGACACGCGACGATGAAAGCGCCGATGACCGCCGAGGCGATCGGACGGCTCAAGGCCAAACCGCCATCGCTGACAGGCTTGTCGAGGAAATCCCCGACGGTCGCGCCAAGCGGGCGCGACAGGATGAAGGCGGCCCAAAACAAAAAGACGCGCGAGACGTTCGTCAAATAATAGGCGAGAGCCAGCACAGCCAAAGCAGCGGCGAAGACAAGCGCTCCGCCTTCATATCCCAGACCGGTATCGTCGGCTATCCAGTCTCCGAGCGCCGTTCCGAGCGTCTGCGACAGCGTAATCGCCGCCCAATAGAACGCTTCTACTTTCGGCGTATTGACCGTTGCGACCGAGACGGAGCCGAGCGACCAATACCAAACGCCAAGTACGGCAGCCAGACCGACCAACAGAATCGATGATCCGCCCGCGTAACCGATGCCCAACGATCGGTCGGCGAAATCGGCAAGGGTCGTGCCCGCGGTCGTGGAGGCGACGATGGTCGCCCAGTACAGGACAGGATGAAATTTATCCGCTGCGATCTGGATCGCGATCAGCATCACCAGCAGCGTGAGAAATATCGCGGTTCCGGCGAGATAACCCCAATCAAGCGTCATCGTCACGCTATCGCCGCCGGTCTCTCCCAGCGTCGTCGCCGCGATCTTGATGATCCAGAAAACGAGGGTGACTTCCGGGACTTTGCTGGTGCGGTTGGCGGCGCGGATCATATGACTGTTCCATCCAGGCGGGCAGGTCCGGAAAGCCACTGCAACGGCCGATCTGAAACCGAGCAGGAGCTCACTAAAACCGACGCCACTAGCGTATAGTCGACAAATCGCCATCGAGTAGGGAGCCACGACAATGAACCCAATCACTCTATTTCTGACCATCGCCTGCCTCGCCGTGGGCGTCGTCTTGGTCGCAATAGGGCACGTATATGCGGGTATCGCCGTTGTGATCGTTGCGGTCATCATTGCCGCCGCGCTGAAGATGGCGAACAACTGGGAAAAGTTCGTCATTCTTCGCGCGGGAAAATTACGCGGCGTCAAAGGGCCGGGACTGTTCCTGATTATTCCCGTCATCGACCGCGTCGTTGCCGTCATCGATGAGCGCATTCAGACCACGGCCTTTAGCGCCGAGTCGGCGCTGACGAAAGATACCGTCCCGGTGAACGTGGACGCGATCATCTTCTGGTTCGTGCATGACGCGCAAAAGGCGGCATTGAACATTACGAATTATCGCGAAGCCATCGATCGGGTCTCCCAGACGTCGCTTCGCGAAATGATCGGATCGTCGATGCTGTCGGCACTGCTGTCGGAACGCAACGCGGCTGACGAACTTTTGCGCGGCGAAATCAGCCGCAAAACCGCCGACTGGGGCATCTCGGTGAAGTCCGTGGAGATCCGCGACGTCGCGATACCGGTTGCCTTGCAGGACGCGATGTCCCGGCAGGCCCAGGCGGAACGGGAAAAAGAAGCGCGGGTCATTCTCGGCTCGGCGGAGGCGGCGATCGCGGGAAAGTTCGTCGAGGCGGCCATGACCTATGCCGACCATCCGGCGGCTCTGCAGCTGCGTGCCATGAACATCATCTATGAGACGACCAAGGAGCGCGGCGCCACCATCCTGATGCCGACGTCGATGGTCGACAGCATGAACCCCGTGGTGGCGCTGGCGTTGGCAGGGCAGGCAGCCTCGCCGCAAAAACCGAACCCGCCGCTGCCGCCGGGGGAACGCGCGCAATAACGGCGCGCCGCGATCTTGCGCTCTCCTCGTAGGCTCGCTCGCGATCTGAAAATACTCGCGCCGCCACGACTAACTTTCTCGCATTTCGAGCATATATGAATAAGGTCGCTTGTATGATGACCATGCATACATGCTTTCGACTTCTATTTTGGAGATGATCGAAATGACGAACCTATCCACGGCTGAACAAGCAACGATCGGATTTGATTACAGTGCCGCGGCGGAGCTGTTCTCTATCCGCAACCGGAAATCCCGGCGGCAACCGATCGGATACCGGCGTTTTGCGCGAGCCGCGGATGCCGTCCGCTTCGCGATCGAGGAGCTTCCACCTGAGTTTCTGCTTGGAGCCCATCTCCAGGTCGACGAGGAGAGGTACGACGGCAACGGAATTCGCCGCTTGTATGCGAGCCTGGATTATCCCTTCGTCCGCCGCGCGGCGGCTTAGATGCCCACGCGTTCGCACAGCAAAACCGTAGCGTTCAGTCATCCATTCAAGCTGCAGAGCGTCGATCGGATCTTGCCGCCCGGAGACTATCGGGTCGTGACCGACGAAGCGCTAATTGAGGAATTGTCGTTCGCGGCTTACCGCCGCGTCTCGACCATGATTTTTTTGCCCGGGGAAGGACCGCGTGCCTCTTCGGTCGAGATGGTCACCATCGATCCTCGCGATCTCGACGCCGCGCTGGATCGCGACACTGCAAATCGCCCACCTGCGGCGTAGCGCCGGAGCCGGGCGGCGCGATTTAGCGTTGCAGCAGCGCGATCAGGCTTGAGGTGTCCCAGCGGCGGCCGCCCATTTTTTGCACTTCCGAGTAGAACTGATCGACCAGTGCGGTGAGCGGCAGATGCGCGCCGTTCCGGCGGGCTTCCGCAAGGCAGATAGCGAGATCCTTGCGCATCCAATCGACGGCAAAGCCGAAATCGAATTTTCCGGCGGCCATGGTTTTGTAGCGGTTCTCCATCTGCCAGGACTGCGCGGCGCCTTTGGAGATGGTAGCGACGAGCTTGTCGATATCGAGCTCGGCTTTTTGCGCGAAGTGCAGCGCCTCGGCGAGCCCTTGGACCACACCGGCGATGCAAATCTGGTTCACCATCTTGGCGAGCTGCCCCGAGCCGGAAGCGCCCATGAGATTGCAGGCGCGCGCATAGGCGGCGATCACTTTTTCGGCTCGCGCGAATGCGTTTGCATCGCCGCCGCACATCACCGTAAGCACGCCGTTCTCGGCGCCGGCCTGACCGCCGGAGACCGGAGCGTCGATGAAATCGAAGCCGCGTTGTTTCGCCTCGGCGTGGAGTTCTCGCGCGATCTCGGCCGAGGCGGTGGTGTGGTCGACGACGACGGCGCCTTGGCGGACGCCTTCGAATACGCCATCCTTGCCCAGCATCACCTCGCGCAGATCGCGGTCGTTGCCGACGCAGGCCATGACGAAATCCTGGCCCTCGGCTGCCTGAAGCGGCGTCGGTGCGCTTTTGCCGCCGTGCTGCGATACCCATTTGTCGGCTTTGGCGGCGGTGCGGTTGAACACCGTCACATCGTGCCCGCCCTTGGCCTTAAGATGCCCGGCCATCGGGTAGCCCATCACGCCTAGCCCGATAAACGCCACCTTCGCCATCATGTCCTCCATCAAACGAAACCTTATACCAACGCAATTGCCGTGGGCGGCGATTGAGCCCTTACGCGCGCCGTCCTATCTAGTGAGCATATAATAGCCACGCTCCGAAATGACTTCGGCGCGAAAGGTTTTAGCGCGCGGAGGCGGGCATGGCATCGCTCAAGGACGAAGTTCTGGCAAAGCTTTCCAGCGTGCCCACGCCCGACGGCCGCCCCCTGACCGCCACGGGCAAGCTCTCCGAGATTGTCGCCAACGACGGCAAAGTTTTTTTCTCCATCACCGTCGACGCCGCTGACGTGAAAGCGTGGGAGAGCGTGCGCGAGCTCGCCGAAAAAGCCGTTCGCGCGACCCCGGGCGTCCAATCGGCCATGATCGCGCTCACCGCCGAACGCGCCGCCGGCGGCGGCGGCGGCGCCGCCGCGGCGAGCGCTCCGCCGCGGCGGCCGGCGATGGCACCGGGCGGCGCGCGGCCTGCCGCCGCCGCGCCGCCGGGTTCAGCACGCGGCCCGGGAGGGCCAGCGGGTATTCCCGGCGTCGCCGCGATCATCGCAGTGGCGTCCGGCAAGGGCGGCGTTGGCAAATCGACGGTAGCGGTCAATCTCGCGCTCGGCCTGCGCGACCTCGGGCTGAAGGTCGGCATTCTCGACGCTGATATTTACGGGCCGTCGCTGCCCAAGCTCTTGGCAATCAAAGAGCGCCCGCAGACTGCCGGCGGCACGCGACTGAAACCGATTGTGCGTCATGGCATGCCGGTGATGTCGATCGGCTTCCTGGTCGAGGAGGAGACGCCGATGATCTGGCGCGGGCCGATGGTCATGTCGGCGCTGACGCAGATGTTGCGCGAAGTCGACTGGGGCAATCTCGATGTCATGGTGGTCGACATGCCGCCCGGCACCGGCGATGCGCAGCTCACGATGGCGCAGCAGGTGCCGCTCAAGGGCGCCGTGATCGTCTCGACGCCGCAGGATCTCGCGCTGATCGACGCGCGGCGCGGCATTGCCATGTTCCGCCGCGTCAACGTGCCGGTGCTCGGCATCGTCGAGAACATGAGCACTTTCATCTGCCCGCATTGCGGCACACGTTCCGACATTTTCGGCCATGGCGGCGCGCGCCGCGAGGCCGAGCGGCTCGGCGTGCCGTTCCTCGGCGAGGTCCCGCTCGCGATCGACATCAGGGAAAAATCCGACGCCGGGGAACCCGTGGTCGCGACCGAACCGGACGGTCCGCACGCCCAAGCCTTCCGCGACATCGCCGCGCGCGTGCGCGACGGCCTTAAGGTCGAGAGCCGCCCGGCGCCGAAGATCGTCATCGAGGCATGACGCTTCGATCGCTGAAAGGCGCATTTACGGCTTGTAGTTTTGGGCGACAAACTTGATCGCGGAATCGCTGAGATGCCGGCGATCGCGCTCGCCGCGCTGCGCCATCTCGATGATGCATTTGGCCAGAATTTCACGTGCGCCGCGCTCATAAGCGGGCCGGGCAAAGGTGGAGCCCGATTGCTTGATCTTTGCCCAGGCATCGTCGAATGCCGCACTTAAGGTTTCGACAGCTTCGGGGTCGAAGGACGTATTCGCCAGGAGCGGAATGATCGACATGGACGCTACTCCTCGGTCAGGCGGGAGCGCGAGCATCTTTCAGCCATAGACGCCTGAGGCCGTCGTTATCAGTCGCGATGTAAGCTACAGCGGTTTTGTGACGGTGGCGATGCCAAATTTTTGGCGGAGCGCCAATTGTGGCGGCATGGAACCACCGCCGCCGCGGCGCGAGAGCGATCAAGAATCGTGAATGAAGTCCGAGCATTTCCGGATGCAGCTATTTGCCGGTGGCCGCGACGATTTCGAGCCAAAAGGCAGACCGTCAGCCAACGCGGCAGGGTCACCGGAAGCGTTGCCGGAAAAGCTAACGTGGATCGTTCGGGATGCGAGGCCGCCAACGGCGGCGCCCCTATTCAACCTTTTCTCCTAAGACGGTGCCGGTCGCCGGGTTCACGAGATGGACCTGGCGGCATACCGGACAGGTCACCGGCTCATAGATATGTTGATCCTCCGAAATATCTTCGGCGGAAAAGCCCTGAACGCGGTATCCGGTTTTGGGGCAGCGGTACATGAAGAGCGGCATAGTGAGAACATCCCGCTCCGCGTCAGAGAATGGATTGATTTAGATCAATCTTTAAGACGGACCACTGCGAAATTCAAAACGGGGCCAATGGGATGAAAGGGGCTGGCAGCCGCCTGCGGCGGCCTGCTTGCTCTCTACTTTCGCCGCGCTTGGAGAATCCCCAACGCTACAATTGCCAGCGCTACGGGCATCCAATTTTGGAAATGGACACCTAAGACCGTAAATTCCCCCAGCAGCCAATGAGCTACCTGATCCCCCATAAAAGCTATTTTAAAGATATGCACTGGTCGCGCCAGTGCCTTGCCACGAGCCGAGCGTTCCCCGCGATCACGAATGAGACGAGGCCGCCAAGTGAGGCGGCTTAGGTCATTTTTGCTCGCGCTTCCACGGCCGCCAATGGGTCGGCTTAAGCGGCATCGGACGATTCGCGCTCACATCGCGCCAGCCTGAGCCGTCACGTCGACAGGGGAACACCAGCGCATGATATTCCCCTTCATCGTATATACTTAGCTGCAGTTCGGCATCAGCCGGGGCTGTGGCAATCGGTTTCCAATCGGACATTGAAACGGCCTTTTCGAGCAAAAGACCTTCATATAAATTGCACGTGTCCGCGTTGATCTAGCTCAAGGGCCAACGCAGGAAGTTGTGCCCTTGGAGAGAGGCATGGAACGCTTTGTCCGGCAGCAGAACATTGCGCACTACCGGGAAATCCTCAAAACCACGACCGATCCCGCGCAGCGCCGAATAGTCGAGCAATTGCTTCGCGAAGAAGAAGCCAACCTCGAGAAATACGAGGAAAAGCACAAAAAGAAGTAGCGCCGTTGCCGCGGCTCGCACGAACCACAAACGGCTTTCGGCCAAGCGGCCACTGCAAAAACCGGCCACTCTGGGTTTCAAAACCGGCCACTAGGCTCGAAAACCGGCCCGCACCGGGCGGCGCTTGGCGTTTGTCGATATGTTCAAGGCCAAACCGCGAGACACTGACGACGGGCACGTCCAAACGAATTAGGCCGCTATTTTCGAGGCGTCCTACTTCAATTGTGACGAGATCGACGAAAACGTCGTGTTGAGCTTCGTGCCGAGGCCCTTCACAACCGAAATGATGGCAATGGAAATCCCGGCCGCGATCAGGCCATATTCAATGGCGGTCGCGCCGGATTCGTCGCCCAAGAAGGCTCTGAGCTTCGCCAGCATGGGGCAAGCTATAGGCTCCCCCTGTAAAGCGTCGGTTAAGCCGATCTTAGAAATTAGGACAGACCGAAATTCAAATTAGGACAGAAGGCTCGGAATTAGGACAGTGCCCAGCGCCCGGTGCTGGCCCCTTTCCGACAAGCGAAAATCAGTGGCCCGTTTTGGATTTGAGAGTGGCCCCTTTTCGGCGGGCCCATTGGGTCGTCGATATGGGTCAATACTAAGTCTCAATGTGCCACTTGAATGTTGGGCCGTTAAGGAGAGGCAAAATGACCGATCTAGATCGCGTCGTTGCAAAGTTGAGACTGAGGCTGGTTACGCAAGAGCTCAAGGAGATAACGGACATTCTCACCGAGCCTGATCCGAAACCGCCGACACCGCCGATGAAACGGCGACGAGTGCTATAAGTAGATGGAGGCTGCCTCAGTTGGCGCCCTCTTTTCAGTACTGGCCGGGTTCCGGCCTCAGTGGCCGGATTTGAAAACGTGAGTGACTGGTTTTGATTCAAAGCGGGACACTACCTTGCGGGGGTACTGTCCTAATTCCGAGCCCTTTGTCCTAATTTGCTGGCCCGACTGTCCTAATTCGCAAATCAGTAAGTAGTTGTACTGATACTAGCAGAGCTAGAAGGACGGCCTTGAATGCGTGATGTGCTTATCATCGGCATTGGCGTTCTGATCGCTTATTGGATCGATCAGATTTACTACGGCGGGTATTATAGCCACGCGTTGCTTGACATGATTCACCAAGCGTCCATCAGCTTCAAATAGGCCGCCTCAGTTGGCGGCCTCGTCTTTCTCTGTCTCGTTCGGTAGCAATGCTTTGACCGCCGAGAGTTTATCGATGAGCTTTTGGCGGCTTACCCCGTCACGTTACGGCAAGGAGCCAGTGCAGCTTACGCTGTACCTGCCAAGGCGTGATCCGAATATCCCAAGCACGCCGTCGGAAACTAAGGCTTCCGCTACGAACGAGGTTAAACGTCGAAAGGTGAAGTGAGGCCGCCAACTGAGAGGCTGACTGAAAAATAAATTGGGTGATTTCAATCGGTTGTGATTCCGTTGGGTTGCGAAGCTCAATGGAGGTCACGATGGCTTGGACTGAAATCACCCGCCGACACTATCGGCGCG
>JBEKSB010000089.1:0-15739 GCA_049517455.1 Xanthobacteraceae bacterium | reverse complement strand
GCCAAACGCTCATTCAACGCGGACACCGATTCCATCGCTGGGATCGGCGCTCTCGGCATGCAGGCGCTCAAGCTCTATTACGAGAGCGAGGAATCCAAGGAAGGCGTTCGCGCGTTCAACGAAAAGCGCAAGCCGGAATTCCGGAAATATGCCAGGTGAACGCCGTCGGCTGCGCCGATCTCGGGCTGTGTGTACCGAAAATCAGATTCGGCAATACTAGTGGTGAAGTCCACCGAGAACTGGCCGTGAAATGATGGCGCCGAGGGTCTCAATCGCCCGATGGACTGGAGCGTCCTTGTTCACTCGTGCATAAGATCGCGCCGGAATTTCAAAGCCTGCGCGAGCTGCAGGAATAAAATTCCTTACGCGCACGAACTGTCGCAAGCAGAACCCTTTTCGAGAATGGTTCTAAATGTTTATCGAAAATTTGCATGGCAGCCTTGCTTGGCAGCGCATCATCATCGACAAGGGCGCAATAAGCGGTTTGTGTCCGAACAAATGTCGGCGGCAATTGATCTGCTGTTCAAACCTGCGAAACCGATCCCGCCACGGTCATCCTGACGGTTTTGACTTCGATCAATATCCGGCGGCCAGCAGCGACTACGTTCCTAGGGTGCCGCGCCGCCGTCTCAAGCGATCAACGCCATGCCTGAGGAACAGGAGCCTCAATGATTTCGCAACAGAGCTGTCCGAGATCGATGCGCTGGCGGAGCTCGGATTGGTTCATCGCGCCAACGGCACGATCACCGTTCCCGAAGATGCACGGCCGCTGGTGCGGACGATATGTGCCGTCTTCGACGCTGATTTATCGAACCAAGAGACGCGCTACTCGCGCGCCGTGTGAACGTGAGCCACAAGATGCAAGAGGACCTGACCCGCGTCCTGAACGAGATCGACGATCCGGAACTTGGCATCGGCATCGTCGACTTGGGCCTGATTTATCGCGCCGACTGGAACGCAACGGGCATCGACGTGGAATTCACGACGACCTCGCCCTCATGCCCCTTTGTTGAAGCGCTGTTGCAGCGGATCAACGACATACTGCGTCATCGCTTCCGCGAGGCCGCATCGGTTCGCGTGCGGCTCGTCCTGGATCCGCCCTGGACACTGGAGCGGCTCAGCAAGAATGCCCGCCGGAAACTCGGTTGGGCCCCCACCGCGACCAAATCGCCGGCGCATTTCTGCTCGGATTTCGCCCGTAGTCCTTGGAAAAACTAGACTTTATCCAAGGCTGCAACCGGCGCGCCGCAGAATCGAAACCGATATTGTCCGCTTTGGCGCGCAACGTCGGTTTCGGATCTCCCCGAGAATGCGTGAGATTCCGGCCGAACCGGGAACGATGCCACTGACTTCGAGGCGAGTTGACCGAAGTCAAGGCACTAACAATCGATCGTCTTATATTGTTGATTGATCAATATTAGAGGAGGGTCAAATGTCAGCCCTGGCCATTGGACAAAAAAGCTGGTCACCTATCGAAGCTATTTTTCAATGGTGGCGAGATTGGATCAAACAAGGTTCTGCCTCGGAACTGAAATGTTTTGGGGAGGAGGAAGTTAAACTCATAGCAAAAGATGTCGGCGTATCTCCCTCCGATCTTCGCAGGCTCGCGAGCCTGGGTCCGGAATCAACCGACCTTTTGTTGCGCCGAATGGCGGCGCTTGACCTCGACCGAAATGAAGTTTCCCGGGTCGAACGGGGAACGTTCCACGATCTTCAGCTAGCTTGCACAATGTGTGAAAGTCACCGGCTGTGTGCGCGAGAGCTTGCGCGCGATTCCGCTAACCCGGCATGGAAGGATTATTGCCCGAACGCTGCAACGCTCATAGCGTTGAATGCGTTGCCTTGGGCGGCGCGGCGTGTGTGGTAAATCGATAACACCCTCTTGCGCAAAAGATTGCTCGGAAAGGTGCTCATGAAAGCTCCGAATACATAGCGTCGATTGTCAAGATCGGATCAAACTGCACGGCGGCAGGGCATGGAAGCTTGGGAAGTGCAGGACTTTTTGTGAATGCCCGAAATCCAGTTAATTTCTAACATTGGTTTTACGCATGCGGATTGAAAGAGGACCGGGTCTTTGAGAAACGAAAATAACTGATGACCGCGTGCATAATTTCACAATCGGGTCGATCGTTGCAATCGAAGCCTTGATATATTGGATCGGCGGCTTGGCCGTCGTGACAGCGTTTGTTTTGCGTTATGCTCGCGGGCTTCCCGGTGCACCAGACGAGCTAACACTTCAAGATTGTCGGGGTCACTCACGTTTGACGGCGAATGGAGGCGAAACGCTCGCCGACGCGTTGACAACCGCCACGTACTCGGGCGACCGATGCTGAGACGAAGGGCAAACCCCGATGCCGCCTTGCTCGTCGAGACAAAACACGCCGCGACTGGCTCGACAGCGGCGTCGGGAGTTCGCGCCGTGCTTCTGCGGCGGGCGGAACAGCATCCCTGGCAAGATCGATGGCCGCACTGTCGGCGCATAGATGCCGGACCGAATGGGCCTTCGGCAAATCGAACGTCTCCAAGAACGGTTTCGAAAGCGAAGTAGATGAAGTGTCCTCACAACGTAAAGCGGCTGAAGAATTGTTAGTCATTGGAGAGCGTCTGAGAGAACATTAGTATCATTTGTAACTATATCGTAACTGGCTCGGAAGTAGGCTCGTGGCTCAGTCGGGGTGACGGCCCTGGCCGTGCAAGGAGCTTCTTAAGGTGACGACTGCCGGATCAATGTTCGTGCGCCTCAATGACGTCCGCTGCGGCCTCGATCGAAGTCGTTTCTACGACTGGGCAATGCGGCTTCCGATCGTCGGTTATTCCTTTTTTGTGCTTAGCCACGACGTACTTGGTTTCTGCGAGCAGGCTGCCCAAGCAGCAGCGTTGTCCGAGCGTCCGGACGGCGCATTCATAATTGCGACGCTCGCGCGGGTCTCCCAATGGATATTCGTGGCGTTGCTGACGGTCTTGCCGATTTTTCGACAACGCCCCATCGCCAAGTCCGAGAGTGTCCTGCCCCGGATCGGCGCGCTCCTGACCGTGTCGTTGGCGCCGCTGTTCATGCTTCTCGACCGCGCGGCCGCTGATTTGGTTATCAATTCCGTTTCGGTCATCCTCAGCATCACAGCCAATGTATTTTCGGCTGTGACGGTCAGCTTTCTTGGCCGCTCACTGAGCGTCATGCCGGAGGCGAGGCAACTGGTGAAAAGCGGTCCCTATAAGATCGTCCGGCATCCTTTGTACTTGTGCGAGATCTTGGGTGTAGTCGCGACCCTCTTGCAATATCGCTCGTTATCGGCAACCGCGTTGAGTGTTTTGATTGTCACGCTACAGGTCGCGCGGGCGCTGTGGGAAGAGGCGGTGCTGGTGCGAGCGTTTCCCGATTTTGCGGCTTACCGGTCGCACACGCCGTTCTTGATCCCGCGCGATCCTGTTCGTCTTTTGACAATGTTTTTCGTGGACCCAATAGCGCGCCGCCGGTCGGTTATGGTTGTGGCCGGCACAATCGGGTTACTGATGTTGGTAATGCTGCCGAGACTAGCCTGACTATAGGGTGACCTATGCTGGGTTTATTGCGGTTCCTATTGGCATACCTAGTTGTCGTTAGCCATCTTGTGGGCGGCGACTATTTTGCACATTTTGGCTTTTATGCCGTCCGCGGATTCTTTGTTATTTCTGGTTTTCTCATGACGTCGGTACTCAATGAAGTTTATGAGTTCGATGGCATTCGATTCTGGACTAATCGCGCCTTACGGTTACTGCCTCCCTATTTTATCGTTTGCGGCATTACGTTGGCGGTCATCGCGCTGCTGCCGTCCGAGGCAGGCCAGTATTTGAAATTCTGGCGAGGCGGCGTGAACCTGCGCGACGTTCTGCTTAACTTCTCGATCCTGCCGCTGCAATTGCCCGATCCGTCGTTCCGATTGGTGCCGCCGTATTGGTCGGTCGCGATCGAGATTGAGATGTACCTGCTGCTCTATGTTATCGTCGCGCGACGCATGGCTTGGGCCGTGGTCGCATTGATTGCGAGCCTGACCTATCATCTGGCTTGTACGAGCGTTGGCGTAAGCTGGGCTGCGTATTACTTTACCGCCCCCTCCGCAGTATTACCGTTTGCTGTCGGTGCAGTGCTGTATTTCGTTCTCAAAGGCCAGTTTTGGACGATAACCCCGCGCCTCGCTGCCTTAGCCTTCATCGCGTGGTTTACCAACATGCTTGTCGGGGGCTGGATATTCTCCAGTTCCTATATCTTTGGGTTTGGCTACTATCTCGACACGATCCTGTTTACCGTCGTCGTCGCCGGTCTCGCTGGGCGTCGTTTCTATCCATTCATTCGGCGCGTCGACAAAGTCCTCGGCGAGTGGGCCTATTTCGTTTTCCTGGTCCAATGGCTTGCTGGTTTTGCGGTCGTTCTTGCCTTTCACTCAGTCCAGTCGCGCGGCTGGGCAATCTTCATTGCAGCCACGCCAGTGGCAATACTGGCCAGCGTCGCACTCGCTTTCTTGAACCGAAAATTCGTCGAGCCATTTCGTGACCGGGTGCGGGACTTGCCAAGTGCCCCCCACGCCCATACTGAGTTCCGCGGAGACGCCAAGACGGCCGTCATATTAGATCCACTGCCGACAATTGCTGAACTGTGCACGCCTGTTCAGCCGAAGTTGCAAGCCGGGAGAATTAGGCACCCTGATCAGCCCTTACTGGCTCCCATCATTGCCCCGGCCGTACGTCAGCCGCGGCTGCGGTGCTTGCGCGCCCGCGCACCGGCATAAAAGGAATCGAAAAGCCCTGGGTGAAAGCAGCGCGTGTCACGACGGCAAATTTGAGCCACGCTCCGGCGGCGACCATTGCAAGCCCGGCAACGGCTGCGGGCACCAGCGGCATTGGAGCGACAAGCGACACGAGGAGAAGCAACGCCGGAAGCGCGTGACCCAGAAGATGGACCGGCAAGGAGATTCGGCTCAGCGCCGCGACGGCCGGAGCGGGAACTCGTGGATTCAATCGATGCCGGTAATACTCCCAGGCTCCGGCTCGCGCGATCAAGCTTGCTAAGCTCGTCGGAATCGCCCAGGCGGGTGGCGATCCTACAAAGAAGCTGAGGAAAAGCATCAGCCCGAGGCCTTCCGTGATCCCAGTGACAATAATGACCCATTGCAGACTTGGCTCGCGCCACGCCGGCACACCGTGCGAAGCTTTCAGTATGCGTGCTTGGCAATATAAGAACGCCAAACCGAGCGCCGCCGCCGCTGATGCAAGAGGAGTCACCAGCAAACGCATCTGAAGAGGCAATGGCACAAAACTCTGGTCCGCCAGAGTTGCAATCCCAGCGAGCGCGAGAAGCGGCAACGCCAGAAGAGCCTCGCGGCTCATCCACGAGGTTTGCGGATGGAAGAAGACATTCAAGGCGCGGAACGGCCGGCCGATCTCCAGCCAGACCATCGACAGTCCAAATCCGATCAGGGCGATCCCCAATGCTCCGGCGGGGAAATAGGGCCATCCGGCGGGCAGGGCCGCGGCCGCTGCCAGGAGAAGCCCGGTTCCCGCACCGCCGCCGATGAAGTTCCAGGCGGCGCGGCTGTCCCAGCTGCGCTGGAGCCGGGGGGCGCCATCAAGGGTCGCGGTCATGACACAAATCTTCATCCCATAAGTAATAGAAGCCCGGGTTTGTCCCTTGCTCCTCGTGCATTCTGAAGTGTTTGTTCTCGCGGAGCAGCTTGGACACTTTACTTTGCGGATTATCGATGTCGCCGAAGGCAAGTGCTCCCGAGATACAAAGATTGACGCAAGCCGGCGTCGCATCAGGATGTTCACCGGGCGTTAGCCCGTGAGCGACGCCGGCATCTACGATGTCCGCGCAGAAAGTGCATTTAGTGGCGACGCCGATGCGAGAGTCGTCGGCACGCAATTCCTCGTCCGCAGTCGGCTCGTCGCCGAAGGCAAATTCCTGCTTTTCGACTTTGTAGCGAGCCTCATAAGGACAGGCTACAGCGCACGCGCTGCAACCGATGCAAAGATCGTAAAGGATTTCCACGATCCCGTCCGGACGCCGGCGCGTGGCGGTGGTCGGGCATACCCACTCGCAGGGAGGGTCGGCGCAGTGCTGACAACCTGTGGGTACGAAGACCCGCCGAACCGCGGGATACTCACCCACTTCAAGGTCGAGCACACGTCTCCACTGCACTCCTGGCGGTGTCGCATTGGCCTGCTTGCATGCCGCCGTGCAGGTCTGGCAACCGATGCATCGCCGCAGATCGGCGACCATGACATAGCGGGTCATGGCTGTTTGCTCGCTCGCACCGAGACGCGTACGAGATCCGATCCTGAGCCGGTGGAATCCGTCAGATCGAGCGAAAGCTGCGCGACCGTATTGAGGCTCGGAAAGTGCAAATCCTTGGCGTACGGCGTCTTCCAATGATCGAACTGCCCGACGATGACGACCGTGTCGGGACGGATACCCTGTTCCAATACTGCGCTTCCGCGCGTGCTGCCGGTGATGGAACGAACCTCGACCGGATCTCCCTGCCGAATACCGAGCCGGTTTGCGGTCGCAGCGTTAAGAATGACGCCACCGTGGCCCCGCATGTTGCGGCCGACTTCGTTCATCAGCGGAATCCCGGCATTGTTGCCGGCGGAATATTGCATGCTCTTGGTGGTGATGAGCCACAGCGGATAGTCGGCAGGATCGCCACCCATCTTGCGTAGCGCTCGCTCCCAGCGGGCGGGAACGTCGTCCCATAACGGTAGTGGCGCATATTCCTCAAGCTGGTCATCCCACCAGTGGATATCGTGCTCGTGTAGCCGATTGGCGAGTTCCTGTCCCGCTTTGAACAACCGCTCTTGATAGGGCAGTTCGAAACGCAGGTTCTTTTCAATCATCGTGGGGTAGAGATACCAGTCGAGCCGCTTGAACGGCACGGTGTAGAGGCCGTGCTCCTTGAACCAGGCGAGGTCCTTGGTCTCCGCCCCGTTCGAGAACTGAGCGGTCGCTGCCTTGCACTCGGCATCCCAGATATCCTCCACCGAGTGCGCGCGACCTGTCTCGAGCGAGAAATCGTAATTGCCGCCTTTGAGCGGGACGCAACCGGCACCGCGATTGATAGCTGCGTTGTAGGGCTCGAGCAGTCCGCACCGCCGCGCAAGCTCGGTGGAGATCCAGGTGAAGTCGCGCGCCTCTCCGCGCGGTTCGACCGCCGGCTGGCGCAAGGCTACACCCTGATGCTCCCAGAACTGCTCCACGAACTTAGTACCACCGATCCGTATCAGCTGCGTGCCCTCCAGATCGGTAGCTTCGGGCAGCAGGATGTCCGCCATATGGTTGGTTTCATCGAAGGTGTAGGCGAATGCTACGACGAACGGCATGTTCGCCATCGTCTCGACGAGCCGGCTGCTCTGCCAGAACGAGATGGCCGGGTTGCTGCGGAACACGAACCAGATATCGGGCGCGGACGGCCGCTGCCAATGCGGTGGCGCCTCCCGCAGGAACATCCAAGCGAGGTGAGTGGGGCCCAGCGCCTGAGCCCACGCTGAATCGCCGACCAAAGGCACCAGGGTACGATGAGCATTGCGCCCGGTCGGATGCGCCGCCCAGTGCTTCCTGTCGGTGGCGTTCAGATTTGCCGCCATGAAACCATCTTCGCCCGGCTTGACGCTCGCGAGCCGATTCCCGATCGGCTTGTTGAGGCGCGTGGTGGTACCGAGCGTGCCGCCCGGCACCTCAAGTGCGCCGACAAGCACGGCCAGCATCGTACGCGCCCAGCAGCACTCGAATCCGCCCCAGCCGTTGTTCACCGTCTTGCCGAGGACGACGGCAACCGGCCGGAATGGCAGCACCTTCCCGTCGATCTCGATCGTTTCTCCGACACAGGCATTCTCAAGATATTCGTTCGCAACCCGGCGGATGGTCGCTGCCGGCACATCACAGATGGGGCCCGCCCATTCCGGCGAGTGGGCACGCATCTGCTCGACGAGGCGCGTGAACGCGGTCGTGCCGATGGCCCGCTCATGCCGCCAGCTGGCGCCGTCGGGTCCGATTTCAACGCAATCCTCGACCGCGAAATTTCCCTCCAGCGCCGGAACAGAACCGCGCCTGTCGAACTGGACGGCAGACGATTGCACGCTGTCCCAGAGCAGCGGCTTGTGTTCGTGGGGATCGCGCAAATAGTAACCGTTGGGCCCAACGAGATACGGGGAGGCGGTGCGATCGCGCAAAAATGCGATGTCGAGACGCTGCCTTGGATGCTCATGGAGCAGAACATTCAACATCGCGAACATAAACGCTGCGTCGGTCTTTGGCTTGATTGGCACCCATTCGGCGGAGGCGGCCGCGGTCACCGAGAGATGCGGCTCGATCTGAACGCGCTTGATTCCGCGGATACGAGCGTCGGCGTGGCGGCGTACGGCGCAGACGCCGGCCGAAACCTCGACGTTGGCGCCGAAGGAGACGATATAGCGACACAACACCGTATCGGCGCTCACAGTGAATCCGCGGTGCCAGAATTCGCCGTACAGATGCTCGGAATGGACGCATTTCACTCCCTGGCCCGAGCCAAAGCTGAAATCGACGGCGCCCCAGGCAGACAGGAATGCCGGAAAAGTGCCCATGTAGCTTTGTGGCGTTCCCCCATGACCAAAGCTCGCCGCGACGCGAGGCAGACCGGCGTCGTCGAGCAGGCCGCGGGCGCGGACTTCGGTCAGGCGGGACGCGATGGTGCTCAACGCCTCGTCCCAAGAGATTGGTACGAACCCGGGATCCTCCGCCCGCCCCTTGCGCGGGTTGGTCCGCTTCATCGGAGTGCACAGACGATTAGGATTGTAAGTCTTTTGGATCAGCCCAAGCGCCCGGACGCAGACACGGCCATTGCCCGGGTGGATGGCCGCGGCGCCGAAATTCGGCAGGATTTCCGTCGCCACGCCATCCACAACCTTAACGGTGAGAAGATCCGGCCCGGCCACGCAATTGTAGCAATAGCTGGGAACGCTCTTCACGGCGTGCATGGCGCCAGCAGCCACAGCATCTCCTCCAACCAATTGTTCGCGGGAAAGTCATGTCCGCTAACAATAAAAACCTGCGCTCTGTTCGAGCATAACTGCATTGACCTAGATCAATTCTCCTCGGGGTATCTTCGCAAAAAGACACAGTAACTTCGTAGCGTTCTTTCAAAATGGAGCGAGGTTGGCGGTGGCGTTCGATACAGGTCAAAGGAGATTGTGGCGATGCGTGCGCGCTCTCTCTGAAAGAATCACACACCGGCAATCAATGCGTCGTTTCGCGCAGATCCTTAACCCGCACGGCCTTGCCCTGCGAGCGCGGCACCGCGCCCGACCTTTTGACGACGATAGTGCAGGTCACGCCGATCATTGATTTGAGGTGCTGGCGGATCTCCTCCGCTTTTTTCGCGACGAATGGTTCGTCCGACGGCGCATCGACGGCGAGTTCGACCTCGACGGTCATGGCGTCGAGCGAGCCCTCGCGCGTGAGCACGATCTGGTAGTGCGGCGCGAGCCCGGGGAAGCTGACGAGGAATGCCTCGATCTGGGAGGGGAAGACATTGACGCCGCGAATGATGAGCATGTCGTCGTCGCGCCCCAACACCCGCATGATGCGCGTGTGCGTCCGACCGCAGACGCAGGGCTCGTTCGTCAGCGTCGTGATGTCACGCGTGCGATAGCGGATCATCGGCAGTGCTTGTTTGGTCAGCGTGGTGATCACGAGTTCGCCGGGCTCGCCGATCGGGAGCCGCTCAAGCGTCTTCGGATCGATGATTTCGAACAGAAAATGGTCTTCCCAGCCATGCAGGCCGTTTTGCGCTTCGTTGCACTCGCACGCGACGCCCGGCCCAAGAATCTCCGACAAGCCGTAAATATCGACCGCCTTGATGCCAAAGCGCGCCTCGAGATCGCGGCGCATGGCTTCGCTCCACGGCTCGGCCCCGAAGGCGCCGCAACGAACCGGCAACTTGCGCACATCGACGCCCATCGCATTGGCGACCTCAGCGATGTTGAGCGCATAGGATGGCGTCGCGCATAGAACGTCGGCGCCGAAATCTTGCAGCAGCGCGACCTGACGTTCGGTGCCGCCGCCCGAGACCGGCACGACGGTGCAGCCGAGCCGCTCGGCACCGTAGTGCGCGCCGAGCCCGCCAGTGAACAGGCCATAGCCGTAAGCGTTGTGGACGATGTCGCCCGGGCGGGCGCCGGCGCACGCCAGCGAGCGCGCCATAAGGTCCGACCACAAATCGAGATCGCCACGCGTGTAGCCGACGACTGTCGGACGGCCAGTCGTCCCGGAGGAGGCATGCAGACGCAACACCTCTTCGCGCGGCACTGCGAACAAGCCGAACGGGTAGTTATCGCGCAGGTCGGCTTTCAGCGTGAAGGGAAAGCGCACGAGTTCGTCGAGTGACGTCAAATGCTCCGGCGTGACGCCCGCTGCGTCGAATTTGCGCCGAAAGTGGGGGACGTTGGCATAGGCGCGTTCCAGCGTCTTCCTGAGACGATCGAGCTGCAGAGCCGCGAGTTCGGCGCGCGGCATACATTCGATGGCGTGATCGAACATGACTGAGTTGGCATGGCGAACAGCGGGTTGCGTTGTCATGATGCGGTCTTCCGAACGAGTATGTCGTCGACCATGTGCGTGGCGTGGCTGTTGCCGCGACTGCGCCATCGTCTGACGGGCGATTGTGTCGTCATGAATCAATCCATCCCGGCTCGCCCAGGGAAATCCGCGGTGCCAGCGCCGTATAAATTAGTTTATTCCGCCGGCGCCACAACAAATTGACCAAGGTCAATCGATCGGTTCGCTGCGTACTCACACGCGTGACCTTGACAACTTATTGGAGAAATTTTGCAGCTCTCCGGCGAGATCAAATGGTCCTCCTGCTTCGTAATTTAGCCCTGTGGGGCTGGTGGATCGTCATCTTCTGCCCATGCGTCGGACGGCTTCGGATATTTCCGCAACAGCCGGTGTACCAAATTGACGTGCTCGGCCTCCTCCTCGACGAACTCAGCCGCCCTCTCCTTGATTTTGGCATCGTTTGCTGAATCCAGGATGGAGGTGAAAAAGGCGAGGGCCTGTTTTTCGCCGGTAAGCGCAAGCTGCAGCGCATGCCATGGCGTCATCAGATAGTGCGCAGCGCCAAGATCGGCCTCCTCCGGGCTGCCGCCCTTTTTCCATCGCCCGAGGCGCTGTGCCTGCGCCGCCAAGTCGATGTCGCCCGCCATTTTCCGGATTTCTTCGGCATGAATTCCTTCGGCCCTGGCAAGATCCCGAAATACTGTGACCAGCTCTTGATTGTTATGCGTTTCCATTTGCTCGGCGAGCTCGGTGTAGCGCTGCACGGCATCGGCCTCGATCTGGTACGCGAGGGCGAGCAGGTCGGTGATGCTGGTAATCGGGCGTTCGGAAGGCGTCTTGCTCATAGCTCGAAGTCCTTCTCCAGATCGGCGAGGTCGATGCTCTGATCTCCCATCCGCGGCTGATACGGCCGGCGTGCGCCGCGATAGAGGATGCCGATATTGAAGCCGTCGTCGGTCATGATTCGGCGCGCCGCCTTGGCCGGGTCGCCGGTGGCGGTGACCGGCGCCGAATGAACAAGGCTTTTCCATTCCCTTTCGTCGGGTCGGAAAGTAACGCATGGACTGAGAATTTCGACAAACGAAAAGCCGGGATGGCGGATGGCTTCAACGAGAATGCCCGCGGTCTCGTTCGGTTCGCCCGAGAAGGCGCGGGCGACGAAGTTGGCTCCCGATGCCAGCGCGATCACCAGCGGATGAAAAGGGCTTAGACCGGTACCGCCGGGGGAGAGCGCAGTATCGAAGTCCGGCTCCGTGGTCGGCGAGGGCTGACCTTTGGTCATGCCATAGACGCGGTTGTCCATGACGACGTAGGTCATGTCGACGTTGCGCCGGCAGGCATGAAGGAAGTGGTTGCCGCCGATCGAATAGCCGTCGCCGTCGCCACTCGCCACCACGACGGTCAGATCAGGCCGCGTCACTTTCAGTCCGGCTGCGAGCGCCAGCGAACGGCCGTGCACACCATGGAAGCCGTAGCAATTGGTGTAGGCCGGAATGCGCGACGAGCAACCGATTCCGGATACGACGACGATCTGTTCGGGTGGCAGGCCCAATTGAGCGAAGGCGCGCGTAAACGACATCAGCACGTGATAATCGCCGCAGCCGGGACACCAGATCGGCGTCACGTCGGATTTGTAATCCGCCGGCTTGGTCGCCAGGCGTGTTTCGACGCTCGACATGGTTATCTCCATTCCGTAATTGCCCGATGGATTTCGCCGGCCGTGATCGGTAGTGGCCCCGGCCGGTTGAACACGTGAACCGGCGCCGGCAGGTCGTAGTGGGCCCGCAGGTATTTGTGAAACTGGCCGCCATGCGTCTGCTCGACGACCAGTATGCGTTTGACGCCTTCAAGGGCGGCTGCCATCTGTTGCGGCCGGGCTGGCAACAGCAGGCGCGGCGCGACGACGCGGGCGTCATGTCCTTCCGCAGCGGCGCGTCCGACTGCTTCGCGCGCGGCGCCCGTGAGCGATCCCCAAGTGATGACCGCGATATCGCCAGCACCTTCGACACTCGCCCAATGGTCGCCGAAGTTGAAGTGTTCGAGCTTGTCGCGCCGTTTGTTGAGCTGGGTCAGGTGGTCTGCGGCTCCGCTGGTCGGGGTCCCGCGCTCGGAATGGGTGAGGCCGTCGGCCGTGTATTGACCGCCACGTAGTCCCGGAATGGCCATCGGCGACACGCCGTTGGCAGCCATGGCATAGCGCTTGTAGGCGCCGGCAATATCGGTGGCGATCGTGCGTGCGCCGATGAACGCGACGTCGGCGGGCCGCTCGATGGCGGCGCGTGACTGCCCCATGAACTGGTCGGACAGGATGATGACCGGGGCTTGCAGCGATTCCGCGAGATAGGTCGCCCATTGCGTAGTGAACATGCAGTCGCCGACCGATTGCGGCGCCAGCACGAGATGCGGCGCGTCGCCGTGCAAGCCATAGACCGCGATATTCAGATCGGCCTGCTCGGATTTGGTGGGAATGCCGGTCGACGGACCGCCGCGCATCACGTCCACGACCACGACCGGGATTTCGGCGGATGTGGCGAGGCCGAGCGCTTCGATCATTAGCGAGAGTCCGGGCCCAGAAGTTGCCGTCAGCGCCGGCGTGCCGCCAAAGGATGAGCCGATGATCATATTGATTGCGGCGAGCTCGTCTTCGGCTTGCAGCAGCACCCCGCCTACCTTGGGAAGGCTCGGAGCGAGCCATTCGAGAATTTCTGTCGCGGGCGTGATCGGATAGGCGGCGGCAAAGCGAATACCGCCGCGAATGGCGCCGAGCGCGGTTGCCTCGTTGCCCGACAGCAGCCATCGGCGGGCGGAACTCGGACCAGGCGCGGCGAGTCGCTTGTCGAAGTCGATGCCCGCTGCCGCGCCGAATCCGACCTTGATGCCGGCGAGGCTAGCCTCGATAGCGGCTGGCCCCTTGTCGGCAAGACGGTTCTCGATCGCCGCGAACACCTGCTCGGTGCTAAATCCCAGCAGGCGGCTTGCGATGCCGAGCGCGATCATGTTGGGCCGACCTCCGGGAATGGCCTTGGCCAAGTCCTTCATCGGCACGTCAACGACGCGGGCGCCAGTTTGGGTCACCATTGGCGGCGGCTCGCCGCCGCGGGGATCGCTGATCACCAGGGTCTGCGGTCCGACCTTGATTTCGGCCCCGAAACGGTGGGCGTTTAGCCAGTCGATGCCGATCAGTAGGTCGAACTGATCGGGCAGGCATTCGACCGGATGGACGGCCAAGCGGAGCAGCCCAGCCGCTTCACCGCCGCGGATCTGCGGGCCCAAGGTGCGCGTATAGAGCCCATGCCAACCGGCGGCGCTGGCCGCTTCGAGCAGGGAATCCCCTGTCGTCAGAGCGCCGGCGCCACCGCTGCCGACGATTGCGATCGAGATGCTCGGCGAGGCTGCCATGGTCGTCATCTCCTGATCCGAAACCACCCCAGTGGGCGCGCGGCCACCAATATGTATTGAAGTACTAGAATACGTTTTTTTTTGCTTTTCCTTGACCTTGATCAAGGCAGCCCAACGGTCTTCGGACCAAAAAAGATAACGAGGCCGCGTGCCAGCCCACCGATGGGCTCGGAGGATCGACCCATGAGCGCCAAGCCAGTTCGTTGGATGATGACCGGCGCAGGCAAGCCTATGGTCGCGATGGAATTCGAAATCGGAAAACTGGGCCCCGATGAAGTCCTGGTCGAAATCGCCGGCTGCGGGGTTTGCCATACCGATTTGGGATACTATTACGATGGCGTTCGCACGAAGCACGCGCTGCCGCTGACGCTCGGGCATGAGATCAGCGGCCGCGTCATCGACGCCGGCGCGGATGTGCTCCGGTACATCGATCGCGCCGTGATCATTCCCGCGGTCATCCCGTGCGGCCGCTGCGATGCCTGTCTGCGCGGCAAGGCGACGATCTGCCCAAACCAGAAGATGCCGGGCAACGATATTCACGGCGGCTTCGCCACGCACATCATCGTGCCGGCGCGCGGACTGTGTGTTGTTGATGAGCACCGCCTGGCGGCGGCCGGAATCGAACTGGCCGATCTCTCCGTCATCGCCGATGCGGTGACCACGCCCTATCAAGCAGTGGTGCAGGCCGGCGTCACCACCGGAGATCTTATCGTCGTCAACGGCGTTGGCGGCGTCGGTGGCTATGCCGCCCAGATCGCGGCCGCCTTGGGCGGCATGGTTGTCGCGATCGACGTGAGCGACGAAAAACTCGCCGCGATGAAGGGGCAGGGCGCCTCGCTTACCCTGAACGCTAAACAAATGACACCGCGCGACATCAAGGCGGCGATCCAGGCCTTCGCCAAGGATCGCGGCCTGCGCCAGACCGAGTGGATCATTTTCGAATGTTCCGGCACCCGCACCGGGCAGGAGACCGCATTCAGTCTACTTAATCACGGCGCCACGCTCGCCGTCGTCGGATTCACCATGGACAAGGTCGAGGTGCGGCTCTCGAACTTAATGGCATATCACGCGCGGGCGATCGGAAACTGGGGATGTCCGCCCGATCTCTATCCCGAGGCCTTGGAGCTCGTGTTGAGCGGCCGGGTCAAGGTCACGTCATTTATTGAAAAACATCCGCTCAGCGAGATCAACCATGTGTTCGAGGTAGCCCATGCCGGCGCACTCAAGCGCCGTGCCGTTCTGATTCCTGCATCGTGAGGAGCTCTCCATGACTGTCGAAGCAGCCCGCGTCATCGCCGCGCAAAAATCCGAGCCCAGGGATCACAATCTGGTCATCGAGGCCGTGCGCGAAACGGTTTCCAAAGGCGTGCACTACGAGAAGCGCCCGGTGAAAGGGACGGACGGCAAGCCTGTGGCCGGGCTGTTCAACGCCTGGATCACGCTCGACAACCCAAGCCAATTCAATTCCTACACGACCGATATGGTGAAGGCGACCATTCTGGCTTTCCGCGCCGCGAGTGCGGCGCGCGACGTCGTTGCCGTGGTCTTCACCGGCGCCGGCGACAAAGCTTTTTGCACCGGCGGCAACACCAGGGAATATGCCGAGTACTACGCCGGCAATCCCCAAGAATACCGGGGTTATATGCGGCTGTTCAATGATATGGTTTCGGCGATCATTGGCTGCGACAAACCGGTGATTTGCCGCGTGAATGGCATGCGCATCGGCGGCGGCCAAGAAATCGGCATGGCCTGCGATTTCTCGATTGCGCAGGACCT
>JBEKSB010000088.1:0-15782 GCA_049517455.1 Xanthobacteraceae bacterium | reverse complement strand
GTCAACGGCGAAACCCGGCAGCAGGGCTCGACTCAAACCATGATCTTCGGCGTCGCCCACCTCGTCTGGTACTGCTCGCAATTCTTCGTGCTGGAGCCGGGCGACGTGATCATCACCGGCACGCCGCCCGGCGTCGGTATGGGCTTCAAGCCGGAGCCGAAATTTTTGAAAGCCGGCGACGTGGTGCGGCTTGGCATCGACGGGCTCGGCGAGCAGCATCAGAAGATCGTGAGGTTTAGGGCCTAATCCGCGCGGGTTTTCATTTCTCACCCCTCCCGCGCCTCCAGCACCGCTTGCAGCGAAATGCGCGACCAGGCGGCGATGCGGTCGCGGAAGCCGACATAGGAATCGTGCACGTTGCGCGCGGTTACGCTCCTGGTCGCAAGCTCGGCGAGGACATCAGCGGCTGTGCTGCGCGCGGCGGCGACAAAATCGGACGGGAACGCGCGAAGCTGCATGTTGTCACGCGTGGTGAGCGTCGCCAGCGCTTCGATGTTGAGCCGCTCCATTTCGGCGAGCGCGAACGACGCCTCCGCCGCGCAAGCATGCGTGACGATCGCTTTCAACTCGGCGTCGAGCGTCTCCCAGGCCTTAAGCGCGACAATGCATTCGCCGGTGCCGTTCGGTTTGTTGAAGCCAGGGCCGTAATAGAACGGCGCGAAGCGATAGAGGCCGAGCGCGATGTCGGAGCCGGGGCCGACGAATTCGGCGCCGTCGATCACGCCCGATTGCAGCGCGACCAGAATTTCGCCGGGCGATGTGGTCTGCGGGATGGCGCCGAGCCGGCGATAGACTTCGCCGCCGAGGCCGAGCGCGCGGACTTTAAGCCCGTGCACGTCGTCGCGGCTCTTGATCTCGTGGCGGAACCAGCCGCCCATACTCACGCCGGTATTGCCGCCCATGAACGGCTTGACGCCGAACGGCGCGTAAAGCTCGTCCCAGAGCGCCTGGCCGCCGCCGGCGTCGATCCAGGCGACATGCTCGTTCGGTGTCAGCCCGAACGGCACGGTGGTGAAAAACGCAGACGCCGGCGCCTTGCCCTGCCAGTAGAACGCGGCGGTGTGGCCCATCTCGGCGACGCCCGAGCCGACCGCATCGAGCACCTCGAACGCCGGCACAATTTCGCCCGCCGCGGACACGGTGATTTCGAGGCGGCCGCCTGACAGCGCGCCGATGCGCGCGGCGATGCGCTCCGCCGACAAGCCGGGACCTGGCAGATGCTTGGGCCAAGACGTCACCATGCGCCAGCGCAGCGCGCTGGCCCGCGCCACCGCCGGCGCGGCGATCGCGCCCAAGAGGCCGGCTGCCCCGCCGCGCGCCAGCGTGCGGCGCGTCACCTTGCTCATCCTCGTCCCCGTGCAGGCGGTGTCTCGTGCAAGTCCCTTTACGTCATTCCGGCGACAAGCGCGACGACGAACCATATACTTGCGTCATGGCAGTCCATTCCGGCTTTCCGCGCCGCCCGCGCATCTTCATCACGCAACCGGTGGCGCAGAGCGCGGTCGCGCGGCTGCGCCGGGTCGCGGCCGTTCGGATCAATCCGGACTCAAGCCGGGTCATTTCGCGGCGCGCACTGATCGCAGCAGTGCGCCAATGCGACATCCTCTTTTGCTTGTTGCACGATCGCATCGACGCCGGCGTGATCGCCGCCAATCCGGACCTGCGCCTGATTTCCGCGCAGTCGATCACGCCCTCGCATATCGATATGGAGGAAGCGAACGGACAGCGCATCCCGGTCACGGTCGTGCCCGCGCGCACCACTGAAGCCACCGCCGATCTGGCCTTCGGCCTGATGCTTGCGGCGGCGCGGCGGCTGATCGAAGGCGACCGTCTCGTGCGCGCGGGAAAATTTCCCGGCGCGCAATCGGATCATCTCATGGGCGCCATCGTCCACGGCAAAACGCTCGGGCTCATCGGCGGCAACGGGCGGATCGGGATGGCGGTGGCCCGCCGCGCCCACGGCTTTGCCATGCGCGTGCTCTATTGGTCACCCCATCGCTCCCTGAAAAGCGAGGAGCGCGAGGCGGGCTTGACCTACGTTCCGTTGGAGAAGCTGCTGCGCGAATCCGATTTCGTTTCGATCCACACGCCGCTCAACGATCGGACACACCATCAGATCGGCGCGCGCGAACTGAAGCTCATGAAGAAGACGGCGTTCCTCATCAACACCGCGCGCGGGCCGATCATCGATGAGGCCGCGCTGGTGCGGGCGCTGGCAAAACGGCAGATCGCCGGCGCCGGCCTCGACGTGTTCGAGCACGAGCCCAAGATCGACAAGACGTTGCGGGCGATGCCCAATGTCGTGCTTACGCCGCATCTCGGCAGCGCCACTCTCGAAGTGCGCGAGGAGATGGCGAATATCGTGGTCGACAACATCCTTGCGTTTATCGCCGGCAAGCGGCTGCCGAACTGCGTCAATCCGCAGGTTTTCGCGCTGTAAGCGTCACTTCATCGCCTGCGGGTTGAGCGGTGAGCCGGTGCCGCCGGTGATGATGAGCGGCGAGCCGCAGAAGAAGAACTCGTAGATGCCGTCTGCATCGCAATCTTCCGCCAGCTCTTTCACATAGAACATCTCGCCCATGGTCAGCCCCATGGCCGGAATGACAACCCAATGCCACGGCTGGTTGACTTCCTTGGTCTCGTTCGGCCGCACCTCGACTCCCCAGGTGTCGGAACAGATCGCCGCGATTTGCTTCTCCTGGCACCAATAGCAATTCTCGAACCGCACGCCCGGCGCATCGCCGCCGGCATAGGCACCCCAGTTCCTTTCGGAAAGGCAGCGTTCCATCTGGCCGGTGCGCAGGATGACGAAATCGCCGCGCCTGATCTCGACGTTCGCCTCCTTGGCGCACTTGTCCAGCTCGTCGTTGGAGATGGCCTCGCCGTCCTTAAGCCAGTCGACGCCGCGGAAGCGGGCGACGTCAAGCAGCACGCCGCGGCCGACCATCTTGTTCTTGGCATGCTCGATGCCGAGCTTGCCTAGCCCACTGCTGTCGACCTCGCGCGCATCGTAACCATTGTACATTTTGTCTTCGTAGAAGATGTGGCCGAGTGAGTCCCAGTGCGTCGCGGCCTGTACCGGCATGTTGATGGCGTCGTCGGCATAGCGGACGCCGGGCACCTTGTCCTGCCGTCCGGCGACCGCATCGGTGCCGGTCGCCAGCATGGTGTGGATCGGATTCCAGCGCCCGCCGAAAAGCCCGGTCTGCGGGCCGTGCCGGTCTAGCGGAATGCCGAGCGCGAACACTTTGCCGGTGCGGATCAATCCCGCCGCCCGCACGATATCCTCCGGCGTGATGTGATTGAGTGTGCCGATCTGATCGTCCTTGCCCCATCGTCCCCAATTTTTGAGTTTCGCAGTGGCTTCGGCGATGGCCTTTTTTCCGACGTTGATATTCATCCCAACGTTTCCTTCCCGCTTACGAAATGTATCGTGACATGAACGGCAAAAATCTGCACCCACCTCATTGCCACGGCTCGAAATCAGACACGATCCGCCGCGCCGGCGTGATGGCTAAGCGCCGGGTCCCCGCTTACGCGGAGACGAGCGGTGACGGATATCACGCCTCGGCGTCGGCGAGTTGCGGGACGGAGGCGGGAGCAGTCTCCGCCGGCTTCTTGGACTCGAGCGCGGCGGAGATCGCTTCCTCGACGCGTTCGAGCCAGATGAACTCTATCTGCTTGCGCGCGATCTCGGGAATGTCGTCGTAATCCCTGCGGTTGCGCGCCGGCAGCATGACCCGCTTGATGCCCGCTGCGTGCGCGGCGAGGACTTTCTCCTTAATACCGCCAACCGGAAGCACCAGCCCGCGCAGGCTGATCTCGCCGGTCATCGCCGTGTCGCTGCGAATAGTCCGCTCCGTCATCAGGGAGACGAGCGCCATGAACATGGCGACGCCGGCGCTTGGTCCGTCCTTCGGAGTCGCACCCGCCGGCACGTGGACGTGAATGTCGCTTTTCTCAAAGCGGCTGGCGTCGACGCCTAGCGCGGCAGCGCGGTTCTTGACGATCGAGAGCGCGGCCTGCGCGCTTTCCTTCATCACGTCGCCAAGCTGGCCGGTGAGGATCAGCCGGCCCGAACCGGGAATGCGCGTCGCCTCGATAAACAGGATATCGCCGCCGACCGGTGTCCAGGCCAGACCCGTCGCCACGCCGGGCACACTGGTGCGCATCGCCACTTCGCTCTCGAATTTCGGCGCGCCGAGAATGGCGGTGAGGTCACCGCGGGTAATGCGGATCGGGCCGCTTCGGCCTTCGGCAATGCGCACGGCAGCGTTGCGCAGGGCCTGACCGATTTGCCGTTCCAGGCTGCGCACGCCCGCTTCGCGCGTGTAATTCTGCACGATGTCACGCAGCGCATCGTCATCGATCTCGACCTGACCGGGCTTGAGCCCGTTGGCTTCCATTTGCCGGCGCACCAGATAGCGATGGGCGATCTCGAGCTTCTCGTCAGCGGTGTAGCCGGCGAGGCTGATGATCTCCATGCGGTCGCGCAACGGCCCCGGAACGGTATCGAGCATGTTGGCGGTGGTGATGAACGCCACGCGGCTCAAATCGAACGGCACGCCGAGATAATTATCGCGGAACGTGTTGTTCTGCTCCGGATCGAGCACCTCGAGCAAAGCCGCACCGGGATCGCCCTGGATGCCGGCGCCGAGTTTGTCGATCTCGTCGAGCATCATCACGCAATTGCGCGAGCCGGTCTTGCGGATCGCCTGGATGATGTTGCCGGGCAGCGCGCCGATATAGGTGCGGCGATGGCCGCGGATTTCCGCCTCGTCGTGCACGCCACCGAGGCTGACGCGCACGAATTTGCGGCCCATGGCGCGGGCGATCGACTGGCCGAGCGACGTCTTGCCGACGCCGGGCGGCCCGACGAAGCAGAGGATCGGTGCCTTGCCATGCGGCGCGAGCTTGCGCACGGCGAGATATTCGATGATCCGCCGCTTGATCTTTTCGAGGTCGTAATGGTCCTCGTCGAGGATGCGCCGCGCCTCGATAATGTCGATCGGCTTTTCCTCGGGCAAAGCCCAGGGCAGCTCGATCAGCCAATCGAGATAGGTCCGCACCATGCCGTATTCGCCGGCCGCTTCGGGCATGCGTTGTAACCGACGCAATTCCTTGCGCGCCTGCTCCTCGATCTCCTTCGGCATGCCAGCATCGGCGATCGCCTTGTCGAGCTCGGCCATCTCGGCGGCCTTGCCCTCCTCGCCTTCGCCGAGCTGGCGCTGGATCGCCGCCATCTGCTCGCGCAGCAGTATCTCGCGCTGGCGCTCGTCCAGCGACGCCTTGGTCTGCCGGCCGATCTCCTGCGACAGCCGCAAGATCTCGATGCGCTGGGACAAAAGGCGCAAGACCTTGTCCATGCGCGCCGTGATGTCGATCGTCTCCAGGATTTCCTGCTTCTCTTCCGGCTTCACGTCCATGTAGGCGACCGCGAGATCGGCGAGCGCGGCCGGCGTCTCGATCGACTGGATGGCGCCCAGCAGTTCGGTCGGCGTCTGCGGCAGCAACTGGATCGCTTCCAGCGTCTGCGCCTTCAGATTGACGAACCGCGCCTCGATCTCGGCGGTACGCGTATCCGATTCAGGGATTTGCAGAACGCGCGCGACCATGAACGGCCAGCCGCTGAGATATTCAACGATCTGGAATCGCTGCTCGCCCTGACAGACGAGGTGATGCGTGCCGTCCGGCGTGGTGATGTAGCGCACGATATTGGCCAGCGTGCCCATGCGATGCATGTCGATCGAGCCCGGCTCGGCAACTTCAGCGGCGCGCTGCAAAAGGATGCCGACCTGGCGCTGGTCGCGCACCGCCTGTTGCGCTGCGGCGATCGACTTCGGCCGGCCGAGCGTGATCGGCAGCACCAGACCGGGAAACAGCACGGTATTGCGCACCGGCACGATGATGAGTGCATCGGACGGCAGCGGCGGGAGGGTGCTCGCCCCTTCGGCTGGCCCGTTCTTCGCGAGCATTTCGGCTTCAGCCACGGCTTGCCCCCACTTTCTGCAACGTGATCACCAGGCAGCCATCGGCCACGGCGCGGCGGACGGTGCTGTAGCGACCGGCCGGGAGCCGCAGCCGCCGGTAAAAGCGGCCTTGCGGCAATTCAAGCCGGTGAATGGTTGCGGTGCGCAGGACGGGTGGATAGGTACGAACGCCCGCGATGACCAGTTCGCCGTCCTCAATGACGGCTTCGGCCTTTTCGGCATCGACGCCCGGTAAGGCGATCAGCGCCAACACCTCAAATTCGGTTTCGAGAATATCGACCGGCGGCTCCCACGCGGGCTGTCGCGCCTGCGTGCCCGCAGGCCGGAACAGCTCACGGTGCATCCGTTCGGCGCGCGCCAGCATCGCGCACGCTTCCGACCACATCCAATCACGGGCCACATCACCGGCCATGGGGGCATCCCCTCCAGCTTTGGACGGGATATGTGTGCAGCCGAAGGGCTAAATTCAACGCCCGAGCGTCCCTTCTCGCACGTTGCCCAGGCATGTAGCTTTTGCGGGGGCAGCGCTCCCGGCGTTTAGCGGGAGGACCTCGACAATTGGGAACGGGTCTCGGCCGGGTGGTTGGACGTGAATGTTCGAAATGCAGGCGACGAACGCCATAAACCTCGGAGCAGAATCATGCGTGCTTTTTTGCTAGTCGCATTTCTGATTGGCGCTACCGGACTCGCCTATGCCGACGAGAACGTTGCCGCCGGCCGGTCCGTCATCCAGTCCCAGGAAGAGGCCTTTGGCCGCGACGACGCAGAAGCAGCGTACACACCTTCGCTGCTCCTGCCATCAAAAGCTGGTACCGAAATCCGGACGTCTTCATGTCCATGGTCCGCAACGGTTATGCCCCGGTCTACCGTCACCGGAGTTTCGAGTTTGGGGAGGCCATGATCTCGGAAGGCAAGATCGTTCAGCAAGTCCACATCGTCGACGCTGACGGCGTGGCTTGGGAAGCGCTCTACACTTTGGAGCCGCAGTCCGACGGCAGTCTCAAGATCAGCGCGTGCGTTCTGACGAAGGCGGTTACATCTTAGGCGAATTGTCTGAGAAGTGCCGTAACTCGAGACTGCTCGCTGAGCCGGAATAGCTGGCCGACACTCTGCAGCGAGGCTGCTTGACATTGAAGTAGCGGACAGATCCACGCCTAGCCAATGCTCCCCGCCGAGACGCGGCGCGCGCCGCGCACGCCTTCGGCAAGTGTCCGCACAAGGTCGGCAGTCGCCGTGACCGCTGCCGCTTTGCCGTCTGGGCCGAGGCTCTTGCGTATGGCATCGACCAGCGCCGAGCCGACCACGACGCCGTCCGCGCCTCCCGCAATGGCGCGCGCCTGCTCGGCGGTGCGCACGCCGAAGCCGACGCAGACCGGCAGCTTGGTATGGCGTTTGATGCGCTTGACCGCTTCCGCGACCTTGCCTGTATCCGGCGCGGCAGACCCGGTGATGCCGGTGATCGACACGTAGTAGACGAAGCCCGAGGTGTTCGTGAGCACCGTCGGCAGCCGTTTATCGTCCGTGGTCGGTGTGGCGAGGCGGATGAAATTAAAGCCCGCCTTGAGGGCCGGCAGGCACAATTCGGTATCCTCCTCGGGCGGCAGATCGACGACGATGAGCCCATCGACGCCGGCGCTCCCGGCGTCGGCCAGAAACCGCTCGACGCCGTAGACGTAAATTGGATTGTAGTAGCCCATGAGCACGATCGGCGTCGCGTCGTCGCCGTGGCGGAATTCGCGGACGAGGCTCAGCGTCCGCTTCATGTTCTGCCCGCCCTTGAGCGCGCGCAGGCCCGCGGCCTGGATCGCCGGTCCATCGGCCATCGGATCGGTGAATGGCATGCCGAGTTCGATCACATCGGCGCCCGCCCGCGGCAGCGCTTTGAGGATCGCGAGCGAGCCCTCGTAGTCCGGGTCGCCGCCCATAATGAACGTCACCAGCGCCGCGCGGCCTTCCGCTTTCAGCGCGGCAAAGCGGCGATCGATGCGGGTGGTCATGGCACTTTGCTTTGCAGATGCGCCGCGACGTTGGCGAGGTCCTTGTCGCCGCGGCCGGACAAATTGACCACCATCAGGTGATCCTTCGTTTTTTGCGGCGCGAGGTCGAGCACCCTGGCGATCGCATGCGCCGGCTCGAGCGCCGGAATGATGCCTTCGAGCTTGGAGAGGAGCTGGAATGCGTTGAGCGCCTCGTCGTCGGTCGCCGACAGGAAGGTGACGCGGCCGACATCGTTGAGCCAGGCGTGCTCCGGCCCAATGCCCGGATAGTCGAGACCGGCGGAAATCGAATGCGCTTCGTCGATCTGGCCGTCGTCGTTCATGAGGAGATATGTACGGTTGCCATGCAGCACGCCGGGTCGTCCGCCGGCGATCGAGGCGGCGTGCATGCCGGTGTCGAGGCCGCGGCCGGCAGCCTCGACGCCGTACATCTCGATCTGCCTTTCGTCGAGGAATGGATGGAACAGGCCCATCGCGTTGGAGCCGCCGCCGATGCAGGCGATGAGCGAGTCAGGAAGACGGCCTTCGGCCTCCTGCATTTGCTCGCGCGTCTCGCGGCCGATGATCGACTGGAAATCGCGCACCATCATCGGATAGGGATGCGGCCCGGCGATGGTGCCGATGCAATAAAAAGTCGAGCCGACGTTGGTCACCCAGTCGCGCAAAGCCTCGTTCATCGCGTCCTTGAGCGTCTTCGATCCGGATTCCACCGGCACGACCTTGGCACCGAGCATGTTCATGCGAAAGACATTCGCCTTCTGCCGCTCGACGTCGACCGAGCCCATATAGACGATGCATTCGAGGCCGAAGCGCGCGCATAACGTGGCGGTCGCGACGCCGTGCATGCCGGCGCCGGTTTCGGCTATGATGCGCTTCTTGCCCATGCGCCGCGCCAGCAAAATCTGGCCGAGCACGTTGTTCACCTTGTGCGCGCCGGTGTGGTTGAGCTCCTCGCGTTTGAGATAAATTTTCGCGCCGCCGCCCGAAAGGCCGGAGGCCGTCTGTCTGCAATATTCGGTCAGGCGCTCGGCGAAATAGAGCGGCGACGGCCGGCCGACATAATGCGCGAGATAGCCGTCCATTTCTTTCTGGAATTCGGGATCGGCTTTGGCTTTCGCGTAGGCTTGCTCCAACTCAAGAATGAGCGGCATCAGCGTTTCGGCGACGAAGCGGCCGCCATAGATGCCGAAATGCCCGTTCTCGTCCGGCCCAGTGCGGAAGGAATTGGGTTGCTGCACGGTCATGCCGGACTCGTCACTGGCTTGGCTGAAAGGCGCGCCGCAGCGTCGCGTGCCGCGTGCACGAAAGCGCGAATCTTTTCAGGGTCTTTCTCTCCGGGCGCGCGCTCCACGCCTGAAGAGACATCGACGCCGGGAGCACGGGTGATGCATAGGGCGTCACCGACATTGCCGGGGTCGAGCCCGCCGGACAACATGAATGGGATGCCCGGATCGAGATTTTCGAGCAGCCGCCAATCGAAAGATTTGCCAAGCCCTCCGGGCCGCGTCGCTTCGCGCGGTGCGCGGGCGTCGAACAACAGGCGATCGGCGACCGCGGCGTAGCCGGCGACGACGGAAAGGTCACCCCTCGTCTCGACCGGGATTGCCTTCATGACCGGCAGGCCGAAACGCTGCTTCAGCCCGGAAACTCGCGCCAATGGTTCCTTGCCGTGAAGCTGAAGCATGTCCGGTTGCAATGATTCAACAACCGCATCGAGCAGCGCGTCATCGGCGTCGACCGTGAGCGCCACTTTTTGGGCGCGACCGCGCACGCGTTTGCCGAGCGCCCGCGCCGCATCGAACGCAAGATGGCGCGGCGACGGCGGGAAGAACACGAATCCGACCATATCGGCGCGCTCCTCGATCGCGACGTCGAGGGTGTCCGGGGTCGAAAGGCCGCAGATTTTCACTATAAGCGACATCGCCTGTTCCTAGGTGCCGCCGTTCTACATCGCCGCTCGGCGCTTGTCTTGCGGAGGCGATCGTCATCCAGCCGGCGGCTTCAGCCTAAGCCGCTGCGGAGGACTTCCCTCTTCCGGAATGATCGGGGGCTTTCCCGCCGTGTCCTCCAGCGCGGCGACTTTGCCGCGCAGGTGGTGCAGCTCGCGCTCGAAGCGGCGCGCGGCCTGCCGCCACTTGCCCTGCCGCAGCCATGACGCCAGACCGCCGATCAATACGCCGACGATCAGCAACAGGATGACCAGCGCGAACAAGGATAGCGTCACCGACGCGGCGGGCTCGCCAGTGCTAAACGGATCGAAGGAGACCGTCACGATCTGCCGGTTCGCGACGGCAAAGGCGATAATGATCACGGCGAGCGGCACCAAGATGATCGCCGCGACGATCTTGCGCAGCAATTTTTAGACCTCCGGCCGACCGGAACGAGGGATCAGGCCTCGGCTGCCTGATTAAGCCGCTCGCGCATTTCCTTGCCGGTCTTGAAGAACGGCACACACTTCTGGTCGACCGAGACATGGGCGCCGGTGCGCGGATTGCGTCCGGTCCGCGCCGGGCGCTGTTTTACGGAGAAGGCGCCGAAGCCGCGCAGCTCCACGCGATCGCCGCGCGCCATCGCCGCGATGATCTCGCCGAGAATGGCGTTGACGATTTTCTCGACGTCGCGCTGATAAAGGTGCGGGTTTTGTACGGAAATGCGCTGAACAAGTTCGGACTTGATCATTGGTCCCGCCTTGGGTCGCCCGCGAATACGGCGTCAGTTATGGGAACGAGGTCACGGAACGCCGAAGCCCAGCCCCGCTCAGTTCGCGCTGGCAGGGTGCCAAAGGGCCAACAAACCGTCAAGATTGAGCCGTTCGACCGCCTGCATGGCTCCCAAATCGTCAATGCCGCGGGCTAGCGTGGCGAGCCCGGCGGCGTCAAGTGCCGCAGCGGCGGCCGCATGTAAGAACGGCAGATCGCTGAAACGGCCGTGAAGCTGATAATCGCGCACCGGCAGCTTGGCATCGATTTTCTTCTCGCTCGCCAGCCAGGCGATGCCAGCCCGCTCATCGCCGATCTCGTCGACGAGCTTCAACCCGATGGCTTGGTGCCCGGTAAACACGCGGCCGTCGGCGACGGTTTGCAGTTCGTCGTCGCTGAGATGGCGGCGGTCCTGCACCATGCCGCGGAACCAGGCATAGGAATCCTTGATGATCGATTCGATCGCTGCGCGTGCCTCCGGCGAGGTCGGCTCGAAGCCGTTCGGCGCCGCCTTAAGCGGCGACGATTTGATCGTCTCGACCTTGACGCCGAGCTTGGTCAGAAGATCGGCGACGTTGGGATACTGGAACAGAACGCCGATCGATCCGACCAGCGAAGTCTGCTTGGCCACGATGTGATCGCCGGCAAGCGCGGTGATGTAGCCGCCGGAGGCGGCCAAGCCGTCGACGACGATAACAAGCGGCTTCTTCTCCTTCAGCCGCATCAGGGAATCATAGAGCTGCTCAGAGCCGGCGGTGGTGCCGCCGGGGCTGTCGACATGCACGACCACGGCGCGCGCCGTGGTCGATCGGGCAAGCCGGTCGAGCTGCTGCACCCGCTCCTGATCGTCGCGAATCAGTCCCTGGATGGTCACCCGCGCGATGTAGGCGCCGGCGCCGGCAAATCCGGTGCGATTGCTCAGGACACCGGCCAGCCCGACAATCGCGAGAACGATCACGACGATGGCAAGCACGCGCCAGAATGTAAGCTTGCGCCGCATCCGGCGGCGGTCGACGATTGACTCGGCATCAAGCGACATGGCCGGGTTTCCTTTCGCATTCTCTTTCGTCCCCCGCTTGCGGGGGAGGCGGCGCGCGAAGCGCGCCGGTAGGAGCAAGTGCCGGCAAGCAGAGCGAGCTAGCCCCCTCCACCGCGCTTCGCCATAGCCAACGCTTTGCGCCGGCGTCGTTTACGCAAAGTACGGCGGCCGAAGGCCGCCTATCCCCCTCCCCCGCTGCGCTGCGCTACGCGGGGCAGGAAATTTCAAAGCGTCACTCCTCCACCTCTTCCTTTTCGTTCTCCTCACCCTTGCGCTTGAGCGCGGTGCCGAGGATGTCGCCGAGCGTCGCGCCGGAGTCGGACGACCCATATTGCGCGATCGCCTCCTTCTCCTCGGCGACTTCGAGCGCCTTGATCGAGACGGAGACCTTGTGCGTGCGGCGATCGAACTGGATCACGCGGGCGTCGACCTTCTGGCCGACGGCAAAGCGATCCGGGCGCTGCTCGGAACGGTCGCGCGCCAGCTCCGAACGCTTGACGAAGGAGGTGTATTCGGTGCCGACAATCTTCACGTCGATCCCGCCCTCCTTCACCTCGGTCACTTCGCAGGTGACAACGGAGCCTTTCTTGAGATCGCCGGCGGCGGCCTCTCCCGGCGCGGCGGCACCGCCGTCGGCCAGCTGCTTGATGCCGAGCGAAATGCGCTCCTTCTCGACGTCAACGTCGAGCACCTGCGCGGTAACCTTGTCACCCTTCTTAAACTCTTCGATGACCTGCTCGCCCGGCCTTTTCCAATCGAGGTCGGACAGATGCACCATGCCGTCGACATCCCCGTCGAGGCCGAGGAATAAGCCGAACTCGGTCTTGTTCTTGACTTCGCCCTCGACCACCGAGCCGACCGGATATTTCTCCAGGAACACCTCCCAGGGATTGCGCATGGTCTGCTTGAGGCCGAGCGAAATGCGGCGCTTGACCGGATCGACTTCCAGCACCTGCACCTCGACCTCCTGAGAGGTCGAAACGATCTTGCCGGGATGCACGTTCTTCTTGGTCCACGACATTTCGGAGACGTGGATCAGACCCTCGATGCCGGGCTCGAGTTCGACGAAGGCGCCGTAGTCGGTGATGTTGGTGACGCGGCCCTTGAAGCGGGTGCCGACCGGGTATTTTGCCTCGATGCCCTGCCACGGATCATCGAGGAGCTGCTTCATGCCGAGCGAGATGCGGTGGGTCTCGTGATTGATCTTGATGATCTTGACCTTGACCTGCTGCCCGATGTTGAGGACCTCGGATGGGTGATTGACGCGGCGCCAGGCGATGTCGGTGACGTGCAGAAGGCCGTCGATGCCGCCGAGGTCCACGAACGCGCCGTAATCGGTGATGTTCTTGACCGCGCCGTCGATAACCTGACCCTCTTCGAGGTTCTGCACCAGCTCCTGACGCTGTTCCGCGCGCGTCTCTTCCAGGACCGTGCGGCGCGAGACCACGATGTTGCCGCGCCGGCGATCCATTTTGAGGATCTGGAACGGCTGCGAATTGTTCATCAACGGCGAAACGTCGCGGATCGGCCGGATATCGACCTGCGAGCGCGGCAGGAAGGCGACGGCGCCGTCGAGGTCGACGGTGAAGCCGCCCTTGACCTGATTGAAGATGACGCCCTGAACCTTTTCGTTGTTCTGGAATGCCTTCTCCAGTTTGCCCCAGCTTTCCTCGCGGCGCGCCTTGTCGCGCGAGAGCACGGCCTCGCCGAGCGCATTCTCGACCCGTTCGAGATAAACCTCGACGATATCGCCGACCTTGATTTCGTTGGTCCGGCCCGGCCCCGCGAACTCCTTCAGTGCCACGCGGCCTTCCGTCTTCAGCCCGACGTCGATGACGGCGACGTCCTTTTCGATCCCGACCACCGTACCCTTGATGACGGATCCTTCCTGCAGATGACCATCGCCGAACGATTCGTCGATCATGCTGGCGAAGTCTTCGCGCGATGGCGCGGCGGTAGCGACTTGAGTCATGAATACTCCGGGCCCCGTGATATGAATCCGTCCCGAACGTGCGGCAGCCGCCGGTTAAGCCGGCGGTTGGGGCCAAAGCCAGACGATCGGGACAAAGCTTGGTCCGGAGCCTTAGCGAAGGGCGCGAACGGGCTGTTCCTCCAATGACGAAAGCGCTTCAGCTGCGCTTTCGGCCCGTTCGGACGGCTTCGATGATCTCGACGGCAGCCCGGAATGCCGCGTCTATACCCAAATGCGTGGTATCGAGCAAGTGCGCGTCGGGCGCCGGCTTGAGGGGCGCGGCAGTGCGCCGGGAATCGCGTTCGTCGCGCCGCAATAGGTCGGCCAGCACCTCCTGCTCGTCAGCAGGCTCTCCCCGCGCCTTGAGTTCAAGTGTGCGGCGCGCGGCGCGCACTTCGGGGCTCGCGACCACGAACAGCTTTACGTCGGCGCCAGGGGCGATGACGGTGCCGATATCGCGGCCGTCAAGCACGGCGCCCGGCGGTTTTGTGGCGAATTCACGCTGGTAGTTCATCAACGCTTGCCGTACCTGCGGGATGGCAGCAACCACCGACGCGGCTTCGGTGATGGCCTGCGCCTTCAGCGCAGTGTCCTCGAATTTCGTCGGGTCGAGCCTGATGGCGATTTCGGTCGCCCGCGCGGCGTCGTCGGGCGAATGACCCGAATCGAGCATCGCTTTAGCCACGGCGCGGTAAATCAAGCCAGTATCGAGGTGATGCAGGCCATAGACTGCCGCCACCTGCTTGGCGATCGTCCCCTTGCCGGAGGCTGCCGGTCCGTCGATTGCGATGATCATTGTCACTTACATTCTTCGCGCTTGCCGTGGAGCCGTCGTGCCTTGGCGGGAAACGGTTAGATCAAACGGCGCGACGAGAGATTCCGCAAGCACGAAAAGCGGCTTCGCGTGCACGAGGCGACAATCCCGATTGCGCAAGACATAAATTCGCGCATTTGCAAAGATAGGCGCCGCTTGCTCCACTCCGCCAGCAGGCACATAACCACATCGCGCCGATCAAGGAACCTGCACGGTGAAATTGGGAAGACAATACAAGAATAATCCCTGGGTCCAGAAGACCATCGGTATTTTGGCGGCCGAGTATCTGCGTCTGGTGTGGAAGACGAGCCGCTTCATCATGGAGCCCGCGGACCCCTATCAGCTGTACGACCGCGAACAGCCCGTCATCCTTGCAATGTGGCACGGTCAGCATTTCATGCTGCCGTTTGTGCGGCGGCACTACCCTTTTAAGGTGTTGATCTCTCGCCACAGCGACGGTGAAATCAACGCGATCGCCGCCGAGTGGCTGGGAGTCGGCGCCGTGCGCGGTTCAGGCGATCATGCGCGCCGATACAACGCCAAGGGCGGGGTCGCCGCGTTCAAAAACATGCTGGACTTACTCGCCGAAGGCTGGAACATGGCGCTGACCGCCGACGTTCCGAAAGTTTCGCGCGTTGCCGGCCTCGGCATTGTCAAGCTGGCGCGCGAGTCCGGCCGCCCGATCTTCCCGATTTCCTTGGCGACGAGCCGCCGGATTGTTCTCGACAATTGGGATCGCTCGGAAATCAATCTGCCGTTCAGCCGCGGCGCGCTGGTCATCGGCGAGGCGATCCGTGTGCCCACGGATGCGGACACGCAGGTGCTGGAAGAGGCGCGCCACGCGCTTGAAACGGCGCTCAATGCGGCGACCGAGCGCGCGCATGCCATCGCCGACCGACGGGCTTTAGCTGCTGGTGACGGTGTGTTACGGGAAGGGGAGCTTGAGATTGAGCGACGGGTGTCGAATAATGGCTTGATCGGTGACTAAGACGCTGATCGAGAGAGTTTACTGTGTGTCCGGGGGCTGTCTTGGCAATTATCGACGACGTCAGATCCATTGTCGCCCAGTCGCTCAAGATTCCGATCGAGCAGCTGACGCCTGACAAGCATCTTGACGAGTTGGGCGCGGAATCCCTGGATGTGATCGAGATCGTCTTCGCTCTCGAGGAGAAGTTCGATATCACCATTCCGCTCAAGGCGGATGAAGCGACCCGTCTCGCGACATCCGGCAAGAGCGGCGGCCAGGATATGCCGTTTTCCACGATTGGCGA
>JBEKSB010000087.1:0-15802 GCA_049517455.1 Xanthobacteraceae bacterium | reverse complement strand
ATGATGATTTTGGTCTCGATCTCGCGCCGCTCCGGGATGTTCCAATATCTCGCCATTTGGTCGGCGCAGCGGGTGAAAGCACACCCGGCCGGCATCCTGCTCATGTTGCAGGTCGCCACCGCGTTTCTTTCCGCCGTCCTCAACAACGTCAGCACCGTGTTTCTGATCGTGCCGGTGACGCTCGTTATTGCCGAGGAGCTGGAACTGCCGCCCTATCCGTTTCTGTTCGCCGAAGTGTTTGCCTCGAATATCGGGGGAACCGCGACGCTGATCGGCGATCCGCCCAACATTCTCATCGGCTCGCAGGCTGGGCTCGACTTCAACGCCTTTCTCGCCAACGTCGCGCCGGTCGCCGTGTTGGTGATGGCGGTGCAGGCGGCGATGGTTCACCTCGTCTGGGGTCGTTCGCTGCGCGCCAGTCCCGAGAGTCGCGTGCTCGTCATAGGCATGAACGCGCCGGGGATGATCACCGACTGGGTGCTGTTGCGCCGTTCGGCCGCCGTGCTCACTGCGGTGCTCGCCGCGTTCGTGTTCGCCGGCCCGTTGCATCTCGAACCGGCGACGATCGCGCTGACCGGCGCCGCCGTGCTGATGCTGCTCGACAACTGGAAGCATCGCGGCGCCAAGCAGGCGGACAACGTGCACTCGACGTTCGCCGACGTCGAGTGGACCACGATCTTCTTCTTCATCGGTCTGTTCGTGGTCGTTCACGCGGTCGAGACGAGTGGTTTGTTGGCGCTCGCCGCGGGCAAGCTGGTGACCTTGACTGGCGGCAACCTCGCGATGGCCGGTGCGATAATCCTCTGGGTGTCGGCGGTTTTGTCGGCGCTCCTCGACAACATCCCGTTCGTCGCGACTATGATCCCGTTGATCAAGGGCATGGCGCCGGCCTATGGTGGGCCGAGCGCGATTGCGCCGCTATGGTGGTGCCTGTCGCTCGGCGCCTGCCTCGGCGGCAATGGCACGTTGACGGGAGCTTCGGCGAACCTCGCTGTCGCCGGCATCGCGGAGCGCAACGGCATCCGTTTCGGCTTCATTCAGTATCTCGCCTACGGCGTGCCGATGGCGTTCGCGTCGATCGCCATCTGCCAAGTTTACGTATTGCTGAGATATTTTTGAGCACGCGGATTTCCCTGCATGCTCCCGGGGAGCGTGATGGAGCGGGGAGAGGGGGCATGGGCGGCCCTCGGCCGCCGTGCTTGCATAAAGAACGCCGCCGGGCGGTGGAGGGGCGTTTGGGGGAAATCCAGGATGTACGCAGCGAGCGAAAAGCCGGCGGAATACGCTTTGCTATCGTAGCCAACAAGTTCAAGAATGCGGATTGATCCTTTATATAGCTGCGATCTTCGAGGGAATTGACGCAATGGCCAGTCGCAGGATTGGCGCGGTGGACGTTCATGTCGGCCTTCGGGTGCGGGCCGCGAGACTTGTTTACCGCATGTCGCAGGAAAAGTTGGGGGATGCCGTGGGCGTAACCTTCCAGCAAATCCAGAAATACGAAAACGGCGTGAACCGCATCGGCCCGGAGCGGCTGCACGCGATAGCAAAGCATTTGAGAGTGCCGGTGACCTATTTTTTCGAGGGGATCGACAAGAACCCGTCAAAGGCGGCGGCCGATTCCAGCATGAGTACGGTCATCGAAGCCTTGAGCACCAGGGAAGGCATCCGCATTGCCGTTGCTCTCTCGCGCATTCGCAATCCAGAAATACGGCGGCGCGTTGCCAATCTTCTTGAAGCGATCGTTGAGGATGAAAGTAAGGAGGTTCGCTCGCTGAGCAGGGCCTAGCATTCTTGGGGGGACACAAGGCTGACGACATGCTCGACATCGGCCGCGCGGCATTCGACTTCGTCGATGAAATCGAAAAGGACCGTACAGCTGCCGCACTGGGCTTGCCCGCTGGAAACCCCCTGGTACGTTGTAAGAGTACGGCATGCAACCTGCGGGAGAGGGGGGTCTCGCATGGAACATTTCGCCTACGCGTATTCGGTAATCGAGCGCGTTGAACGTGCCGAGACCCCGACGGTCGTTTTGAACGAAGTTGCGCACGCCGCACGTCATTTTGGTCTCGAACATGTCATCGTTGCGGGGATCCCCGCGCCGGGCAAACAGCTCGAGCCATACATCTTGATGCATAATTGGCCGCGGGGTTGGTACGAGCGCTACAACACGCTCGGCTATCTCCATCTCGACCCCGTCATCCGCAAGCTGCGGACGACGACGATGCCCGTGGTCTGGTCGGAAGCCCCCTATGATCCGTCGTCGGACAAAAACGGCCACGCCGTCATGACCGAGGCTCGGGAGTTTTCGCTCAACAGTGGATTGTCGGTACCGATCTACACTTTGTCAGGCGACCAGGCGGCCGTCTCTTTCGGCGGCCGTCATTTCGAACTGAGCAACGCCGATCAAAATGCGCTGCATCTCATAGCGATCTACGCGCACAACAGGGCGGCGACGTCTGGCGTGAAAAACTTCAGACACAAGCTCTCGCCACGCGAGATTGAAATCCTGCAATGGGTCGCTGCGGGTTTTTCCTCGCGGGATATTTCAGAACGGCTGAACATCGCCTACACGACCGTTGAAACTCATGTCGAACATGCCTGCCGCAAATTGGATGCCACAAGCCGGACACAGGCGGTGGCCGAGGCGATTCGGGCCCGCTTGATTCCCTGAAAACTGACTCTTGTAAGAAATCCCTCCTGGGAAACCAGGATGCCGCGCCTCATTGGGCGCAGCGATGATGCCCCGTGGCTCCACCAAACGCGGGGAAACGTCGATGATCGAGCTGTTGGAAGGCATCCGGCCCGGTGAAAGCAGTGTGCTCGACGAAGCAATGCGACTGCGTCACCATGTGTTTGTCGAGGAAATGGGATGGAAAGGGCTCCGTCGCGCCGACGGCCGCGATTTCGATCAATTCGATACGCCGGCGACCATCCATCAAATCGCGATCGTTAACGGCGAAGTCGCCGGTTACCAGCGCTTCAACGCCACGACCAGCCCGCATCTTTTGGCCGACGTTCACCACGAACTCTGCGACGGACCCTCGCCGCGAGGCAGCCATATCTGGGAATGGTCACGCTACTGCGTGGCCCGGAAATTCAAGCGCGAGGGCGCGTTCTGCGATGTCGCCTCGACGCTTCTGATAGCCGCCCTCGAATGGGGCGAGCCAATCGGCGTCGAAGAGTTCGTGCTGGAGTTTCATCCGGTCTGGATCACCCGCTTCCTGGAGCTTGGCTTCGATGTCAAGCCGCTTGGGCTTCCCCGTGAGTACGATGGGGACCCGACTGTGGCCGTACGGCTGGGCTACGGCAAGAAAACCTATCAGCGAATGCTGGAAATGCGCGGCATTCAAGGCCCGGTCCTGAATGTCAACCGCCAAGCAACGGTACGGGTGGCATGGCGATCGTCACCGATCCTCCGATGCGGAATGCGAAACAAACAGGAGACGCCCATGGCCGACGATCGTTTACAACGCAAGGAGTTTGCCCGATCGATCGAAGAGGCGATCGAGGCAGCAATGTCACTCGATCTCGCCTTGGCGGCAAACCGATCGAACGTCGCGCGAATGTGGAACATACCCTTCATAACAGGTAAGCCGATGTCCCGGCGGTTGCCTGATCCAATCGATCAAATCCCGGACGAGGCGCCGCCTCTTGCGATCGATGTCGTTCGCGACATCCTCCGCGAAGTCGAAAGCCTTCCGCGGCTGATGGAGGCTCATTACCTGATGCAGGAACCGGGCCTGCTGGACATCATGCGCGGCGTGGGCGCTCTTCGGATGACGATCGCAACCGACTTCAGGAATATTTGGCCCGTCATCGCCCGGGGGGTTGCGCGTGCGCAAGTTGCTGACGGGCGCGCTGATCCTGGAATCGGCGGACGAAAACTCGCGTCGATGAAAGCGCAGAAGCGGGGGAGGAGGCCAAGCCTCGTCCGCACGCGAAGCCTAACGATGCGTGACTCCGACCAGCAAATCTTGGCCATGTCGGCAAATCCGGGATTTACCGGAGCCTGCTACCTTCCCGTCACGCGATCCTGAAGTTTTTCCCGTCGTCATATGCTGAGCGGTGGAACGATCGTGCCTCACGGCACGTTGTAGCTGCGTTCCCCGTTTGGGCTGGCTGTGAGGTTTTGCCGTGGTGCCCTTCCATCGTAGCGAATCGTTGAAATGGTACGCTGCTGTGCTCTTCGGCGCGTTATTTACGGCCTTGCTTGTGGCCGCGCCGTGTCCCGCGAGCGCCGGCATCTTCGACTTGCTGTTCGGTGGCGCTCACGAGCAAGCCTCGGCGCCGTCGCCGGCAGTCAATTCTTATGCCGAGCCATCGGCGCCGGTGGCGCCGCTTTCCGGCAATCTCGACGGCGCGCATCGAGACGGCGGCGCCGGACGTTTCGTTGCGTTTTGCGTGCGGCTCTGCGACGGGCAGCACTTTCCACTAACGCATACGGCCAACGCGACGCCGGTTGAAACCTGCAGGGCTATGTGCCCGGCGAGCAAGACCAAAGTGTTCTTTGGCAGTGAAATCGATCACGCCGTCGCCCAGGACGGCGGGCGCTATGCCAATCTCGACAACGCGTTTGTTTACCGCCAGCGCCTGGTGCCCAAGTGCACCTGCAACGGCAAGGACGCATTTGGGCTCGCGCGGTTTGACTTGAGCAGCGATCTGACGCTGCGGCCTGGCGACATCGTCGCGACCAAGGACGGCTTCGTCGCTTATGCCGGCAAGCGTGGCCAAGCTAATGCGTTCACGCCCGTCGATGCTAAAACCATCACCGCCGAACTGAGTGCCGGATCATCGCGCGTGCGGTTCGCACGGCGCAACACCGAGCTGGCGGTCATCGATGAGTCGCCCGGAGTTACGGTGCCGCAGCCGCGGACCGCCGACGTTCAGGCCGCGAGATAATCCACGACTTCTTCCGCCAGCGAGAGCGAAGAGGTAAGCCCCGGCGATTCGATCCCGAACAGATTGACCAGACGCGGCAGGCCGTGAGCGGGCTCGCCGGCGATCATGAAATCGGCCGGCTTTTCGCCCGGCCCGGTGAGCTTGGGCCGAATGCCGCAATAATCCGGAACCAGCGAGTCGTCCGGCAGGCCCGGCCAATAGGCGCGGATGCGCTGGTAGAATGAGTCGGCGCGGCGCGGATCGACCGTATAACTCTCGTGATCGATCCACTCGACGTCCGGCCCGAACCGCATGCGGCCGGCGAGGTCGAGCGTGGCGTGGACACCGAGTCCGCCATCGACCGGCGTCGGATAAATGAGGCGCGAGAAAACCGGGCGTCCGGCGAAGCCGAAATAATTGCCCTTGGCGAGAACGAGTGGCGGGACCTTATCGGCCGGATAGCCCTCGATGCGGCGCGCCAGCGCCTGGGCGCCGAGGCCGGCCGAATTGACAACCGCGTCGAATGCCACGGCGCCGGCGTCGCGGCCGCCGAACTGCACCTGCCAATGGGGCGCTGCGTAGGACATGCGCTCGACCGACGTCTCGAAAGCGATGCTGCCGCCGCGATCCTCCAACTCGCCCCACAGCGCCAGCATGTAGCCGTGGCTGTCGATGATGCCGGATTCCGGCGACGACAGCGCGCCGATACAGGCCAGCACAGATTCAAGCGCACGTGCCGCATTGCCGCCGATCATCTCCAGCCCTTCGACGCCGTTCAGCACGCCCTGCGCCAACAGCGTTTCGACCTTTACAAGCTCTGCCGCATCGGTGGCCACGATAAGCTTGCCGCACTTGCGATAGGTGACGCCATGGGACGCGCAAAACTCATAGAGCATGCGCCGGCCGCGCGTGGAGTGGCGGGCGCGCAGCGACCCGGTCGGATAATAAATGCCGCCATGAATCACCTCGCTGTTGCGCGAGGACACCCCGTTGCCGATGCCGCCGGTCGCCTCGGCGACGATCACGTCATGGCCGCGCAGCGCCGCCGTGCGCGCGGTGGCAAGGCCGACAACGCCTGCCCCAACCACGAGAACCTGCATGGCTTCCGTCCCTGTTGCGTTTATTCTAGGCAAGAATCGCGATGGAGGGATCACTGATGGCGGATAACGCGGAGAATATCGTGCGAGTCTGTTCGAAATCGGAAGTGGGGCCGGACTCCGTAAAGGCCTTCACGGTCGGCGCTAACGCGCTTGCGGTCTATAACATTGACGGCGCCTTCTATGTCACCGATGACGAATGCACGCACGCGGCCGCCAGTCTCGCCGACGGTATGCTCGATGGCGATGTGATCGAGTGCTGCATGCATATGGGTTCATTTCATGTGCCCACCGGGAAGGTGGTGCAGCCGCCGTGTGAGGTCCCGTTGCGTACCTATCGGGTCGTGCTCAAGGATAACGACATCTTCGTCGATCTGAACCGCAACGCCGCCGGCGAGCCGCAATGACGAGGTAGGCCTCCACATGCGAGAAAATATCGTCATCGTCGGCGGCGGCATCGGGGGGCTTGCGGCGGCGCTCGCTCTGATCCGGCGCGGGATCGATGTCGAGATCTACGAACAGGCACAGGAGCTGCGCGAGCTTGGCGCCGGCGTGCAGATCAGCGCCAACGGCACCCGCGTTCTCAATGCCCTCGGGCTCGAGGAAGCGCTCGCGAGGGTGCAGGCGCTGCCGGCCGGCAAGGCGATCCGGCTGTGGAATACCGGGCAAAGCTGGAAGCTGTTCGATCTCGGCATGGAATCGGTGGAGCGCTACGGCTCGCCTTACATCACCATCCATCGCGGTGATTTGCACGACCTGCTGGCGCAGGCGCTGCTGCAAGCAAAACCCGACGCCATTCATTTGAATCGCAAGTGCATCGGGCTTGCGCAAACGCCAGACCACGTCGAATTGCGCTTCGAGACCGGCGAAGCCGTCACGGCGAAGCTCGTCGTCGGCGCGGACGGCCTGCACTCGGTGATCCGCGCGAGCTTGTTCGGTACGGCGAAGCCGGAATTCTGCGGCATCACCGCGTGGCGCGGCGTCGTGCCCATTGAGCGCGTTCCGCCGGCGATCGCATGGAACATCGGCACCAACTGGATCGGCCCCGGCGGCCACGCCGTACATTATCCGCTGCGCGCCGGAAAGCTGCTTAACGTCGTCGGGTTGCGCGAGCGCACCGACTGGACGGTCGAGGGCTGGAACGTGCGCGGCACGACTGAGGAAATGCTCAACGATTTTCGAGGCTGGCACGCCGACCTGCATGTGCTGTTCCGGAATATCGACGTGCCGTACAAATGGGCCCTGGCGCTACGTCCTACGATGAAAGTGTGGAGCAGGGGGCGCTGTACGCTGCTGGGCGACGCCTGCCATCCGATGGTGCCGTTCCTTGCGCAAGGCGCAGTCATGGCGATCGAGGACGGCTTTGTCCTGGCGCGCTGCTTGGAAAAGTATCCGGGCGATCATGACACGGCGTTTGCGCGGTACGAAGCGGTCCGTCGCGATCGCGCCAACAGGGCCGTGACTGGCTCTGCCGATATGATCCCGCGGTTTCACAATCGCGCGATGGCCGACGCCGATGCCGCGCAAGCGCATGTCGCGCGGGAATGGCAGGATGATCGTGTCAAGGAGCGATACGATTGGCTCTTTACCTACGATGCCACGACGGTGCCGGTGTGAACTTTGCAATCGGCCGTTCCGCCGATCGCCGAAATTCACTATAAGTGCCGGACCAAGGGAAGAACTATCGCGATGGATGCCGGAGCGGCCGTCGAAACAAGCCCGGATTTTCCCATCCCGGAAACGATGAAAGCTTGGGTTCTCGGCAATCCCAGCGAGCTTGCGCTCACGCGCAAGCCGGTCCCGATGCCCAAGCGCGCGGAAGTTCTTGTGCGCATCGACGCGGTCGCGATCTGCGCCACGGACCTTGAAATCATCGATCACGGATCGCCGGCGCTGATCCAGGGCGGCATGCCGTTCAACAAGAACTTCACGCCCGGCCACGAATATATGGGCACGGTCGTTGGGCTCGGTCCCGGCGTCGACGAGTACCGGATCGGCCAACGCGTCACCGTCGAAATCCATGCCGGCTGCGGCCAGTGCAAACGCTGCCGCGCTGGCATGTACACTTCGTGTCTCAACTACGGGCTCAATTACGGTGAGCTGGACAAGGGTCACCGCGCCAACGGTTTCACAACCGACGGCGGCTTCTGTGAATACCAGGTCAATAACATCAATACGCTGGTCGCGATTCCCGACGGCATGTCGGACGAGGAGGCGACGCTGGTGGTGACGGCGGGCACCGCGATGTACGGTCTCACCGAACTGGGCGGCCTCGTTGCCGGCGAAAGCGTCGTCGTGACCGGACCGGGCCCAATCGGCCTTCTTGGCGTTGCCGTGGCGAAGGCGCTGAGCGCGTCGCCCGTCATCCTCACCGGCACGCGCGACAATCGGCTTCGGATCGGGCGCGAGCTCGGCGCCGATCATGTCGTCAACGTACGCAACGAGGATGCCGTCGAAGCCGTGCGGCGGCTCAACGGCGGCAAGGGTGTCGATTACGTGATCGAATGCTCGGGCGCGCCCAATGCAGTGAACGACGCGATCCGCATGGTCAGCCGCGGCGGCAAGGTCTGCCTCGCGGCGTTCCCGCACCAGGAGACGCCGGTCGACGTCGCGCAAATCGTGCGCAATAACATTTACCTCTACGGCATCCGCGGCGAAGGCCGTAGCGCAACCCACCGCGCCGAAGCGCTGATGTCGCAAAAACGCTTCGATGCCACCAAAATCCATACCCACACCTTTGCGCTCGACGATCTGCCGACCGCTATCCGCTACGCCAAAGATCGCGTTGACGACGCGATCAAGGTGGTGGTGAAAGCAAAAGGCGTCGCCGCGCACCGCGTCGCAGCGTCGCGACTCCGTGCGCTTGTAAGCGAGATGGCCGGGACAAGCCCGGCCATGACGATGCATAGTGAGGAAATGCGAGCTCAGCGCTTGCGAATCCGGAACGTCATGAGGCGCGCTTCGCTGCGAGTATCTTCCAGAATGTCGCCGGTTTCCCGCAGAAGATTCGGAATATCGATGCCAGCGACGATCGGTGCATGCCACGATCAAAATGTCGCCCGAACGCATGCCGGCGAGCGCCTTGCGCGTGCGCAGTACCGGGAGCGGACATTTGAGGCCGCGAAGGTCGAAGGTTGTTTCCGCCACGGATGAGGGTCGCAAAGACCGAAACCCACCTTTATCATAACGGCAATGGTCGCGCCCAAATCAAAACTCAAGCCAAGACTCTGGCCAAGAACTCAAATCTAAAGCCATGCCAATGCGCATTATTGGTCTCGCCGGTTGGAGCGGTTCCGGCAAAACGACGCTGATCACCAAGGTCATCCCGGTTCTGGTCGGGCGCGGCCTGAAGGTCGCGACGGTGAAGCATGCCCACCACGAGTTCGATATCGATCGGCCCGGCAAGGATTCGTGGCTGCACCGTGAAGCCGGCGCGAGCGAAGTCGTGGTCGCGTCGAGCCGGCGCTGGGCCCTCATTCATGAGCTGCGCGGCGAGCCCGAGCCGCCGCTCGCGGAGCTGTTGGCGAAACTAAGCCCGGCCGATCTGGTGATCGTCGAAGGTTTCAAGCGACATGCCCATCCGAAACTCGAAGTTTATCGCGCCTCGGTCGGCAAGCCGCTGCAATATCCCGATGACGATTGCATCGTCGCGATCGCGACTGACTCGCCGCTGCCGCAAGCGCAGCTCCCGCTGCTGAGGCTCGACGACATCGAAGGCATCGCCAACGCGTTGCAGGCTGAAGCGCTGCCGCGCGATCAAATCAGGGCGTTGCGAGGTGAGGGGGCATAGCGGCGCGTAGCGATTTCAAGCTTCTGGATGGCGTGCCGCCATGCGCTCTGCTTCGGCAGCCTGTTCGGGCGTATTGACGTTGAAGAATGGATCGACCGGCGTGGCCGGCCATTCCGCGACGCCGAGCACGTAGCGTGCGGCCCATTCTTCAACCTTGCGCACGCCGTCGCTTGTGAGAGCCTGCCGCAAATCCTCACGCAACGCCACCGGCCAGAGCGCGATGACCGAGTGGCGCCGTTCTCCCGAGCGTGCGCAGGCGAGGATCGCGTCGTCGGCGGCGCGCGCCTGATGCAGACGCGCCACCAAATCCCGCGGCAGGAAAGGGCAGTCGCTCGGCACGCTCACGACCCATTCGATCTTTGGCGCAAGACGGGCCGCCCAGTCGAGGCCGGCCAGAATGCCGGCGAGCGGGCCTGCGTAATCCGGCACACTGTCGGCCACAATTGTGAGGCCCGTGTCGGCGAAGCCCGCCGGGTCAGAATTGGCGTTGAGGACTAGTCGGCCGCACTGCGGGCGGAGCCTTTCGATCACGCGTTCGAGAATGGTCGTACCGCCGACGCGGATGCGCGCCTTGTCGCGGCCGCCCATGCGGCGCGCGAGCCCGCCGGCGAGCACGATGCCGAGGGTTTGGGGATAGGCCACAAGGGATCCGCTTGCCGGGCTGGTTCAACTGCCGCCCGCCAACACGCGCTCGATCTGCGCTGTCGTCGGGGTCACATGATAAAAGGTGGTGTAAAAGTTGCGGGTGAGTGTTTTGATGTCCTCGGGGAAGTGGTCGGGATAAAAAATCTTGGCGAGCCACCAAAGCCCGATCAGGCGGTTGACCGCCGGCGGAAAATCGACCCAGCCGAACGGCAGCTTCGGCGAGAGGTAGACGCGTCCCGATTTGACTGCGGCAATCGCCGCCCAAGCCGGATCGCTGCGTACCCCCGCCGCAAACTCTTTGTCGCTGGCGATAATGATCTCGGGGTTCCAGCCGCGCACCTGTTCAACCGTCGCCACACCGTGGGAGCCGTGCAGCTCGGCGGCGACGTTGCGGGCGCCGATGAATTCGATCGGCTCACTGATCATCGAGCCGCCAAAGCCCGTCTGCAGCCCGCCCTTGTCGCGCGCGTAGTAGACGCGCGGGCGGGCATCGCTCGGCACGGCAGCGCTGCGCTGCGTGATGATGGCGATCGCAGTCTCGGCGTAACGCGCGAGCTTCTCTGCGTCGTCGCTGCGGCCGAGAAGCTGACCGAGTGCGCGATAGGTCGCGCCGACGCGGTCCAGGTGCCCGTCGAGCAAAACATAGGGGACACCACTCTGCTGTTGAACGCGCTCGGCGAGCGACGCGAAGGCAGCGCCCACCGTGCCGATGTCGACAATGAGATCGGGCTTGAGCGAGGTCAGCGCGTCGTGATTGATGCCGTCGCCGCCGCGGCCGGCGAACCGGGGTATTTGGGGCCGCGCGGCGACATCCGGGAGCAGGAATTCGCGCGCCTCCGGCCCAATCGGTTCCAGCCAGCCAATCAGAAGATCGGGCGCGAGCGTATAGATCATGGCCGCTGCCGGCGGACCGGCCGGATAGATGCGAGCCACGCGGTCCGGCGCCGTGACAGTGCGGCCGGTCGCATCAGTGACGCTCGCGGCGAAGCTTAGCCGTGGTGCGACCAGCGTCGCCGCAACGCTGCCGAGGAAAATTCGACGATCGATGCTCATCGTGAGGCTCCCGAACTCTTGCCCTGACAATTTCGTGCAAGAACACAAAAGCGGCAGGCGGGGATGTTGTCGCGGCGGGCGCCTTTTGTCCAGTTCACGCCTTCTCGGGGGGAATCGCCAAAGCCTTGATGAAGATCGCGGTCGATACGTAGAAACCGATCAGCATCGCGATCTCCACGATCTCACGAGACGAGAAGTACCGCTTAAGTGCCACCCAATCCTCGTCTTTGACCGGCGATTGCCGCGCGGCCTTTTCCGCGAAGCCAAGTGCAGCCTTTTGCGCCGGCGTGAAGGCGGCACTGTGAGGCCAGTTGGCGATCTCCTCGATCTGTCGCTCGCTCACGCCGCAGGCGCGCGCCAGCGGCAGGTGCCGTGCCCAGACGTAATCGCTTTCCATCAGCTGCGCGGTTCGCAGGACGGCGAGCTCGGCAAGCGCGCGCGGCAGCATGGTATCGCGGCGCAATGTCATCGCCATTTCGCCCGAGGCTTTCATGAGCGCCGGCGCATGGGCCATCATCCGGTGGAGGTTGAGGATCCCGCGGCCCGATGCGAGCGTCTCGAAATACTCCTGCACCAGCGGATCTTCCGGCGCGTCGATGAGAGGCAGCGGCGGCGTCGTGAGCGTGGTCACGGGATCACCAGAAGCTTGCCTGCGGAGGCGCGAGATTCGAGCGCGCGATGAGCCTCCGCGACTTCCTCGAGCCCATATGTCTTGAAAATTCTCTGCTTCAGCCGGCCCTCGGCGGCCCAGGCAAAAATCGCGTCGCTACGGCTGCGAAGCTCCCGGCGGTCGGCAACATAATGATCAAGGCCGGTACGGGTGAGATAAAGCGACTTACGGAACAGAAGCTCGCGGGGATCAATCGGCGGTACGAACCCGCTCGCTTCGCCGTAGAGCGCGAGCAAGCCACGCGGCCGCAACGCATTCATGCTTTTCACATAAGTGTCCAGTCCGACCGCGTCGTAGACCACGTCCACGCCGCGGCCTGCGGTGATGCGCTTCACCGCACTCTCGAAATCCTCGTCGGCATAAACAATGACGTGATCCGCGCCGGCGTTGTGCGCGATTCCCGCCTTCGCCGCGGTTGAGACGGCGCCGATCACCTCGGCGCCCCGTATCTTCGCAATCTGACAAAGCAGGATTCCGCAGCCGCCGGCGGCGGAATGGACAAGGCAGCTTGATCCCGGCGCGAGCGGAAAAGTCGAAGTTGCGAGATAATGCGCCGTCAGCCCCTGGAACAGAACCGCCGCAGCCTCCGCGTAGCCGATCCCGTCGGGGAGCGGTACGACCCGCTCCGCGGCGGCGAGCGTGTGAGTGGCGTAAGAACCGGACGCGAAAATCCACGCGACGCGGTCGCCGATTGCCACATCGCCCACATCGGGACCAACCGCCTGGACGATGCCGGCGCCCTCCAAACCGAGCGTCAGCGGAAGATCGCGTTTGTAGAGTCCGCTCCGCAACTGGGTATCGAAGAGGTTCACGCCCGCGGCTTTGACTTCAACCAGGACTTGACCCGGTCCGGGTGCGGGCAGTGGCAATTCCTCGAGCCTCATTGTTTCAGGCCCGCCGCATTCGTGGACGCGTATCGCTTTCAAAGTCAGCGACCGCACAACATGAAATCGACGGCTTCCGGCGTTGCTTGGAAATAGGCCGCGCGGAAGGAGGGCACGTCCGCAAATGTGCCGCGATCGAGTTGGCGCCGGATCAGTTGCACCCGCAGGGCAGGCTGGTCGAACGGAAACGGATCGACTTCGATCCTGTTCGCTTCGACGGTCCGCAGTGTCAGTTTCACGGGTGCCGAGCGACCGTCATAGGAAGTCGGCACCGGCTCGATATAGTCGTCGACCGTGTCCTTGTTGCACAGAAAAAGCGAGATGAAGTCGAACGCCTGAAGAAGCTGGTAGTTCGTCCAGAACTCCGCTTCGTTGTAATTGCGCAACTTCACCGCCTGTACCTCTTCGTTCCGCGCTAGAAAGTCTTCGTTGTCTTCTGGGGGGTTCGGGGTATTGAAGATTTTCGGGTGCGCGACCTTGTCGTAACGCCCGCGTTGCAGCCCTGTCCGGTGCTTGCTCAGGAGGAGCCCGGAATAGGGATCGATCCTGGTCATCCAGTCAATCGCCCATTCGAATCCGCGCCGCTGCGGCTTTCCCCATGGGACCTGAAGGAAATTCAGCGGCTTGCCAGTGTCTGGCGCGATCGACGGACTGGCTTCGTAATCGTACCAGCCGCTGTCGTGAAACATGGCGGCACGGACTACAGACTCGTACGGCTGCAGCCGCGCAAAATCGCTATTGCCCCAATGGGCGGCGCATTGCCCGGAAAGCTTGGCGTGGTCGGTCTGGGCAATCAGGATGAGCGATCCATCCAGCCGTTCGCGTACGATCATTGTTTCCGTCCCGGTAAAGTTAGCTACGTTGATTTCTTGTTGTCGGTTTATGCGGCGCGACCGTAGCAGGGGCGATGCGCCTGGCGCAATTACGTTGGGTCGCTTCAGGATTCGCCGGGGAGCAAGCGCGCCGCCATCAACCCTAGTCCCTCGGACGAAGCGGTAATGTACATGCGCGCTTTGGCATTTCTTTTCCTTCGCCTTATTCCACTTCGGATTCCGGCACCGGGACATTGAAGCCGTTCAGCGTGACCGAGACGAGGCAGTACAGTCCGACCAGGTAGATCAATTCGGCGGCTCCGTGCTGTCCGAATTCCTCCACGGCCTGCCGATAGGTCAGTTCGGGTAACGTGCCGTGGTGCAACAAGGCGGAGGCGACATCGTAGGCGACTGCCTCTTCGCGTGTCAGATCGCCGGGGCGCTGGCCGGCGACGATGGTCGCGAGCTTGTCGTCGGACAGGCCGCGCCGCTCGGCGGCGATGACGTGGGCATAAAGCTCATACGCCGAGTGGAATGTCGTTCCGGTAACCAAAATCGCCACCTCCCGCGCGGTGCGCGGCAGGGAAGGGGAGACCGACAGCGCCAGGGTCAGGTCCCAGATCGGCTTGCCGAACTTCGGGTCATGCAGCCACGGATTCCACGGCCCCATCAGCGCGCCGTTGTCGGCGATCGACTTGAACCCCTGAAAGTTCTTTTCGATGCCCGCGCGCATGTCATCGTAGACCGGACGCTGCTCGGGGCTCAGTTCGGCGGGAGCGATCAAAGGCAGACGCATGAACCTTCTCCTCGAGAATTAGCTGTTTCCGCGGGTGGATCGTCCCAGGAAGGTGTGGCGCCACGATGAGCCGCGCAATAGTTTAGCTAGGAAGCGCCGCGCGGGTTGTCAGCCGAACCCGCCTCGCTATATTGCGCGCTTCCCCTATCGGAGGGATGGCCGAGTGGCTGAAGGCGCTCGCTTGGAAAGCGTGTATACGGGAAACCGTATCGTGGGTTCGAATCCCACTCCCTCCGCCAACGCCGTGTTAGCCTTTGTTCGCCAGCGTTCGCAAAGCCCCTGTGAAATAAGCACTTCTTGACGTATGGTGGGTTGCTCCCGTTCGGCGAAACTTGGCTTATCCCACATTCCGTCCCGAAACAGATCTCTCGGCAAAAGGCTTCTTGTCGCCAGCGCATTCATGGTCTGAGAAATTCCAATGACTACACAAATCTGAGCTGGGCATTTGGATTGCTGTTGCCGCGAAATTCGACCGGCTAAGGATTGACCGATCTGCTCCTCGAATCAGGTTTCAGAGTCGGCATTATATCATCCCCTCCAGAGGGGCATTAGTCGCTGCTTCACATGAAGGATTTCGATACCGAAGCAATAAACGGCCCCGACATCAGGCCGATGTTTCACAGCAAGATCACAGTCAACTTAGGCATACTTTCGAATTGAATTTCCCGGGGAAGCCGCACTGAAGATTCGCGCTGGCAGGGCAGCCTCACTGATTGCGAGCCCATGGCTCGCTAAAGACAGCAAATGAGCCCCGGGTGCGTTTGCAATCGGCCTCATGGTGTCCCGTAATTCGACAGATCTGACACGAGTAGCAAACCAAGTAAAATCAATCACTTGCAGTCACCATAAATCCGTGTCAAAATGATTCCGTGAAAATTGGCTATTGCAGGGTATCGACCCAGGGCCAAAGCCTCGAGTCGCAGCTAGAGGGCCTTCGGGAGGCCGGGTGTGCGAAAATCTATGAGGAGGTAGCAAGTGGGGCCCGGAGTGATCGGCCACAACTCCAGAGCCTCCTGAAGGGCTTGGAGCCGGGTACCACCTTGGTCGTCACACGCTTAGATCGCTTAGCCCGATCTACGCTTGATTTACTCGTCATCATAAAAGCCATTGGCGACAGGGGCTCTCTGTTCAAGTCCCTGGCTGACCCGTGGGCTGACACCACAACCCCGGCTGGTCG
>JBEKSB010000086.1:0-15897 GCA_049517455.1 Xanthobacteraceae bacterium | reverse complement strand
GCCGCCGCCTGCCGCAGCGCCGAGCACGATCAGGCGCCCCATTTCACGGCGGATCGCGAAGGACTATGGCGCGGATCAGAACTCAGCTGGCAGGTAGCCGTTGATCTCGAGGCCGATGCAGATTTCGACAAGGGCCGGGGTTGTCCACGCCATGCTCGTTTCCTTTTCATCCTTATTCATCGGTACTTTCCATAAAATATTGTGAAGCATTACTTGAATGTGATCATTCAACCAACAATGTCATCATTCAACCAACCCACTTGAACTAAGCCAAAATGCAGTCAAAACTAGGGATTTTGAAAAAGAAACTTGGCCATGGATGTCGAAGAGTTCCATTTCCCCACCCGACCGCTACGTCACGGTTTCTCGCCCAATCAGCTGAAAGCGCGGCCTTGCCGGGCGGGGCTTGCGGATGGATATCCGCGACTGAATTCATTCGAAGACCGGTTCACGACGGCGATAGAGAGGCGAGCGCGGCTGCGGACGCGCAATGGCACACTGCGGCGCGCACGTCCGGCGCGACGTCGAGCAACTCATCGAACGTGGCGTAGCCGCGGCCCAGTCGACGCGCAATCTCCTCAATGACGGTCAGGCCGATGCCGGCCGCAATGACGGTGGCCGAGGCCAAGGCTCCGCTCGACATCACGAGTGTCGCGGCGTCGGCGATCGCACGCATCTGTGCTTCAGCGAACCATCGCGCGAGCAACGTCCAGGTCTCGTGGTCTGCATCCGACGCATCGCTGCCCAGCATACGGGCCAGGCGGGCCCGCGATGCTTCGATGGTCTTTTCGCGCCCGTCGGCCGTAGCCATAAGGTCGGCGCCTGCGGGCAGCGTACCGAGAATGCGGTGAACGTCGGCCATGGTGGCAAAATTCTCATTGATCAATGGTGTCCACGTGCCTCGTAGTGGCGCACGGCCCGCGGTTGCCATGACAAAGCCGCGCACGAGGCCGGTATAAACCAGCTCTCCGGCGGCCAACCGTTGCGAATCGGTATAGCCGCGGGCCACCACTTTGCCGGCGACAATCGGAATAACGTCGGTCGTGGTTGATCCCAAGTCTATGAACAGTGCGTTATTGCGCTTGCGCGCGATCAGCGACGCACAGGCATGCCAATTGGCAGACGCAATGTCTGCACTGTGCTCGTGGGCATCCTCAGGACGGACGCAACCTGCCGGGCCGGCATAGATCGACACGCTGTCAAGTTCGCCAGCGGCAAGCTTTGTAAGACGCTTGACGCCTTCCTTGCGTGAGGAGAAAGTATCGGCCAATTCGCCAGTCATCGTGACGACGTTGCGATTGGCGGCGCCTATTTCAGTTCGGGCTTCCGCGAAAGCCTGCCGCAAAAGCTCTGTTCCGGCGCGCAACGGGGAGGCGTATTGCATGACTTTGGTGATGCGGCCGTCTTCCGCGCGCGCCACCTTAAGGTGAACGCCGCCGATGTCCCATCCGATAACAACGCCCATATCGTCTCGCGCGCGCTAGTTACGCAATATACAATGCCTTGAATACAATGCCTTGATCGTTTTGCGTGGCACAAGGTACCGGTATGGAGGTCATACCCGTTCTCGATCTCAAGGACGGCGCTGTCGTTCATGCGCGCATGGGACGGCGTAGCCAATACCGTCCAATCGAAACGCCGCTTTCATCCACGAGCAAGCCGGACGATGTCGCCTGTGGTCTGCTGTCGATCTATCCGTTCAAAACATTCTACATCGCCGATCTCGATGCAATCGAGCGCAAAGGAGACAACAACGCCGTATTGGCCCGCCTGAAGGCCGAATTTCCTAACCTCACTTTCTGGGTGGACAATGGCGTAGCCGATTTGGCGAGCGCACAATGCTGGCTAGATGCCGATCTCGGACATCTTGTCTTGGGCAGTGAATCTCAAAGAGACGACTACCTTGTCTCCTGCTTTTCCCGAGACGAGCGCGTCATCATGTCGCTCGATTACCGCGAAGATGCATTTGTCGGACCCGCGGGGCTGCTGAGCGATGCGACTACCTGGCCAAGCAGGATCATCACGATGACGCTTGCGCGTGTCGGCAGCGCGCTAGGTCCCGACGTGAACAGGCTTTCGGCGATCAGGAGCCGGGTCCCGGAAAAGCTCGTTTACGCTGCGGGGGGAGTACGCAATGCGGTCGATCTCGCCGCCCTTTCACGTGCCGGAATAGCAGGGGCGCTCGTTGCCTCATGCTTGCATAATGGCGAACTTACAGGCACGCAGATCGCGCGCCTGTTGGCGGCATAATCAGTCCGCCGCCCTCGGATAGAACGGCGCGCAAGGGAAAAGGTCTTGCTCGGCCAGTTGCTCTTCCCTCTATGCGGCAGCGAACGGATGTTTGACCTGGTTGCGCTTTGCCACAACCTCGGCGACCGTCGGCTCGCCACTGATCGCGCGTGCGATGGATTCTTTCACGGCGCGATAGTTGTAGTCTTGAATCTTCTTGTTGTCTTTCGCCTCCCAGTGAATGAACACGCCGACGCAGATGAAGAGGTTGTTGGCCTCGTCCTGAGGAATGACTCCCTCAGCCACGCTGTCGGCAACCGCCATGGCGACGGCATGTTGGGCAGGGCCGAACATTTGAACGGCCTGTTCGGCGCCTTTGATTGTCACCTTGTTGAAAAGAACGGTCGCGGGCTTGCAGAGCAAATTCGGCGCCACCACGGCCAGCAGCGACGTAAACCCATCCTTGTTGTTTGTCAGGCAGTTCGCGAATGCCGTCTCAGCCGCGCTACCTCGCGGACCCATGATGAGATCGATGTGGGCGACTTCATTGCCCTCACCGACGAGCGATTCACCGACACAAAGTCCGTTGATCTTTGCCATCGCCATCTCCTCCCAAGGAAATTACAACGCCGTAAGGCCCATGGTGGCCCTCGTCGTTTCGTTAGCATCTATCCTTGTTGTCAGCGCCCGGCGTGGGGACGTCGGGCCGGTTAGCCAGATAGCGGCGGGACCAGCCCCGCGCGGTGAAGTCAACCACCATTGCGCTCCGACGGCAAGATAATTTGCAGTCGCTTGGCGAAAAGTGTGGCCACTGTGAGATCGGCGCTCGTGCCGGGATTGACGCCATGCGCCTTCAAAGCCGCATCCCAAGCCAAGAGTTTGGGAAGAAGTTGGGCCGGATGCTCCGCGCGCAGCGACGCCTGAAACGTCGCCGCAGTTCGCTGGACCTCGTCGGCGGTTTGGGCGTCGTGCTTACGCAAAATATGGCTGTCGGGGAACGCCGAGAGAAAGCCAAGGTAAGTCGTAAGTGTTGCCCATTTTGGATTGGCGTGTTGCCGGGTGGCCGCTTCGAGCAGAGGCAAGCCGAGATCGAACACATCCGCAAAATTGGTTGCATATTGCCGTGCAACGCGGTCGCGGTTCGCCGCTTCGGTCATCGCTTGCAATAGGCTGACCGTTGCCGGTTTGAACACGTCGTGGCGCGCACTGTGCCCGATCCCGGCGGGCGCGGCCCGGACGATAGCACGAAACGCGAGGTCGGCATCTTCCGTGTCAAGATCATGAAGGACTTTCACGAGCGATGCACGCAGATCAGTGCCTTCCGCATCGGCTGCCGCGGCAAGCGGCGCGCAGAGCAAGATGATTCCGAGATTGGTATTGGCGCCAATCGCGGCGGAGGTCGCCTCGACCGCACCGAGGATGCGGGCACCGACGCGTGTACCTTCCGCCGACAACGAAGGGGCCGCGGCATCGGCGCTGGCGACGAACTCGTCCGCCGTCATCCGATGGCCGGCGGCAAAGACATGAACATTGCCGGGCTTGGGAGCGTCGAGCTCGGCGCGGCACGCCCATATGAAGGCGGGTGCAACGCGCGACGTCACGCCATTGCTCCTCGCGGCGCGCGCACAGCGAGAGCAGCCGTGAGGGCGTCGGCGAAGACGGACGCGATGTTGACGGACGCGACTTTCTGTAGTCCCGACCAGGCGGGCATGCTATTGACCTCGAGCACGGCCGGCCGTTGGTCCGCTCCATAAAGAATATCGACCCCGGCAAAATCCGCCCCGACGGCCGTCGCCGCCTCAATCGCGACCGCCTTCATTTCATCGTTGACCACCGCGACGACCGGGCGCCCGCCGCGCTTCACGTTAGTGATCCAATGGGTGGAGTGCCGTTGCATGGCGGCGATCACGCGACCTTGCACCACGAGCAGGCGAAAATCGTGGAAGCCGTCGCGTTCGACGGCCACAAAGCGCTGCAGATACCATACCCCGCCGGCCACATTCCCGGGTTGCGGCAAGTCATCCGGTTTGCAAATCAGCCTCAGCCCGCGTCCCTGCGATCCAAACAACGGCTTGAGCACCAGCGGTCCATCCGCTGTTTCGCGCTGCGTGATCACCCGTGCTTGCTCGTATGATTCCGTCGCCCACGTCGCGGGCGTCGCGACACCGGCGCGAGAGAGCAGAAAGCTCGTCATCGACTTGTCGACGCAACGCTCGATAGCGCGCGCGTCATTCCATACCAGGACGCCGCACTCTCGCAGCGCGTGCAGAACGCCCAGGCGGAGCGTGACGGCTTCGAACGTTCCACCCGACATCGAGCGGACGACGACAGCATCGGGAAGAATTTCCCTAAATCCATCGATTCGCAGTCCGGTGGCGCTCTGCGTCGCAAATCCGCACAAATGCAGGCGAATGGGCGCCGTATCGATGCCCCGCGCCGAAAGTGCCGCGGCAAGCTCGCGCCCGTGCCAATCCATGCGATCGACTACAAGACCGACGATCGGCCGAGATGCCTGAGGCTCGATTGCGAAGCGTTCAGGCGAAGGACGCATCGAGCAGGCTCAAATCGATTTCCCCCGATTGAAAGCTTTCGCCGGTTTCCAGCGCCGTAACAGTAATCTTCGCGGGACTAAACAGCATCGGATCGATGGCATAGAAATCGCCTTTGACCGCTTTGAAAATTTCCGCAAACGGTCGGCCATAATCGCGTGAAGCTTTGCTGGGAAGCTTGCCGGCGAGCGCACGCGCCTCGTTCGCCGGGCCGGTGACAAAGAGCTGCACTTGCCCGGCGAAGATGATGGCGTCGTTGGTGCGGCCCATCGCCGTGACAAAATCCGGATGCGGCGGACACAGCGGCGCTGCCCCCATGCCGTCGACGACGCGTTCGAGCGGAAACCCCAATTCGTGTGCTTTGTGAAGGGCGACTTCGAGCGCGCGGGCAACGATCTGAGTGCCGCCGGCCAAGCTTTGTGTCGGCGCGAAGATGATCGTCAGATCCTTTGGATCGACCCGACAATCCTGCGCAACCCTGTCGACGACCTTTGCCGGCGGCGGCCGATTGCTTTCGATGACCAGTGTGGCAATGCTGGCAAAATCGGCGTAGTCCAAATCTTCGAACAGCGGTTCGCGTCGCGCCAGTGCGCGGGCCGGTCCTGAGCCGAGCGCGAAGAACGACTGTTCGCCTTCTTTCAACGATAGGCTCCAGCCGGCATATTGACTTGCCAGACAAGCAATGACCGGATTGGAGGAGCGGGCGACGATCGTCCACGGCCAGCGCGGCGTCGCCGCTGACGGCACGAGGCTGACGGCGGCCAGCCCGCCCATGCAAATCTCGGCTATGCGAAGACCGGCGGCGATACTGCCAAGGTTTTTGCTGCCCGCATCGATGAGCGTTTCGCCAAGCTCGCCGCAGCTGACTCCGATCTTCAGCTCAGACGCATCCGCCACCAGCCGCGCAACGAGCTTCGTGGCCCGCTCGTTCACGCCGATCCCGGGCGGCGTGTTCATGACCTCCTCGTACGTGTCCAGGCGAGAACTATTTCACGCCGTGCGTCCGCGAGCGCTCTCGCCCCGGCCGCGGCCGAACTGCAAGCATAGACTGTACACAGCGGCTGACCAGCTTTGATCGCGCTGCCCACGAGCGGCCGGTCGGCGGTCCAGTCCGGCCAGGCCAGAATAGGGACCGAAGGGATTTCATCTTCCGCATAAACGATAGCGGCCGCCTTCGCACCCTCGGGGTAAGGTGACCCCATGACCAACTTGCCGGCACAAGCCGCCATGTGCAGGGCGAAGAGCGACCCCTCCGGCAGCTCGAAGATGTCGAGTGTCGCGCCGGGTCTCGGGTTGATCTCCAGCAGCCAAAAGAGTTCACCGTCGACAAGGAAATCTGCGCTGTTTAGGCCCACCAGCGACATAGAAGCAGCGAGCCGATGAACGGCAGCGGAGAGCAAATCTGCGGTGCGCGGCGCAAGCGTCGCCGGTCGAACCGCACCGCCGTAGCGGTATGGCTGGCGCGGCGTTGGCAAAGACCATTGCGCGCTAAATCCGAGCACGGCGGCGCGTTCTCCGTCGGCGAGAAAAAGTGCAGCTACCGGCGTTCCGCAGACTTTTCGCTGGTAATAAATCTCGCCGCCCACGCTGTGCGCCTGCAGCGCCGGTTTGATATGGGTGCCGCCGGCACCGCCTTTGCGCTTCGCCAGCCAATCGGCCGGCGCCGAGGGCGCTGACAACGACGATTCGGGAAACGGAATACCCAAGTCAGCACAGATTGAAGAAAGGACCTCGGGATTCTTGACGTTGGCGACGGTTTCGGGGCGGTTGCCGAACAGCCGCCAGCTTTGGGCAAGGCGCTGCAAGAGTTGCGCTTTGCCCTCGAATCCGGTGCCACATACGATGCCCAAGGGGGGACGCCGCTCACTTAGGGTCTCCAAGGCGCGAACAAGGGCTCTCTCTTCGAACCCGCGCGCGAGTTCGCCATCGAGGCGGACATGCGCATCCGCCACATTCAACGTGTCCTGATCACCGAAGAAATCGGTCACTAGCGGCACATAGCCGCCCCGCCGCGCCGATGCCGCGAGCGCGCGGCCGGAGATGGCGGCAATCAGGACGGCGGCCTCGTTATCCATTGAGCTCGCGCGCAACGGCAAACGCCTCGCGAAAATCGAATTGCACCGGCTTGGTGGCGGCGATCATTTTCTGGAACAGCCCGAATTCGGTCTTGTACTTGATGTTGCCGATGGCTAATGGACCCAATCCCAAGGCCCCGTGTGGCGTGAACTCGACACCGTTCGCCTGCATATCCAGGCCTTCGACGCCAGCCGGTGGAACCACATTCACGTCGGCGGCAATCAGTAGCTGTTTTGCAGCGGCTAGCTGCACTGTGGAGAGAATTGGTACGCCGGCACGGCCGGCGCACCAAGCGGCTTCGGTCTCGGCCATGATAACCGACTTCTTGCCGTCGTCGCTGCCATCGGCGGCGCGCACGTCGACGTTAAACCGGGTCTTTATTTCTTTCGCACTGTCGCTGACACGCTTAATGCCGTCATAGCCGACCAGCGTGACGTTGCTGCCCTCAAGCGCGGCAATGACCGCTGCGGCGTAACCGACGACGCCGGTGGCCCCGAATACGGCGACCTTCAGCCCTTTGAGGTCGCGCTTTTTTCTGTCCTTCAGGACTTTCTCAACGCAGGCCACCATCGCGGCGGCAGTCGTGAACGAGCCGGCGGGATCGGCAAAAAACGAAATGCCGAACGGCGGCACCAGCGCTTTCTTGGCCTTCGCCAGCATGTCGAGAGCGAGGGTCGCATTCTTGCCGCCGAAAAACATTCCCGTGCGGGCGCCGACCTTGGGCGGCCGCGAGAAGATCGCGTCCTGTACCAGGCCCGTCACTTCGTCGAGCGTCACATTGGTGTAGGTGAGCACCGCATCATAACCAGCATCGAACGCCATGTTCACGTCGAACGGGCTCAGATGCTTGGTCGGGGTGACCATATGAAGGATGTTCTTTTCCGCCATGACCACCTCCCAAACTTCAATTGCTATTGGTCGGACGCATGTGCAGACGTATGAGCGACGATCTCCGCGCCGCGATTGAGCCCCTTGCAAACCCGGATGTCCAGACCCCGCGCGCTCAGATCTCGCCGAGCGATTGTGGCAAGTCGGGCAGCTTCCTCGGACGATGGCGCAAAGGCGAAACCGGTAGGTCCCCAGGAACTTTGACCAATGCCAACCGCGCCGGCGCCGTTGAGAGTGTCCAGAACGGCGGCGACGTCCCGGCTGGTGAAGCGCGAGCCACCCTGAGCCGGGGCAAAATAATCGCCGAGGCGGACCTGCAATTCCTTGATTGCAGCGCCGAAGCTCGCGAGGTCGTGTTCGACGAGGGCCGGCAGCGCCTTCATCAGGACCAGACGGCAAATGTGGGCGGCCTCCGCGTCGGGCATTGGCGGAAGAGCCGCGAAGGTCGTCACTTCATCTGGTCCATGCACGCCATGAAGTTTCGGGTCGAGAATAGCAAGAACGCGCCAACGATCCGGAAACGGCAGATGGCTGACGATCGGCGCCGGCCTTGGTTCATTTCCGCGGCCGCCATCGACGACCAATCCGCCGCGGGAAAAAAGTCCGATGCCGACGCCCGAGCGTGTTCCGCGCCCGAGATGCAACGCGTCGCTTTCGAGATTAAGTGGAAGGTTGTGGAGCCGGCGCAAGCCTGCGGCCACCGCAAGCGCGAGTTGCGTGCCGGAGCCGAGACCGGCATGGGCAGGAACGACTTCCGAAATGTTCACTCCATGCCCGCCTTCGAGCGCGAGCAACCGCTCCATTGTTTGCAGGTATTGCCACACACGATCGCTTTCTGGACCTGTGACTTCGGTGCGTTTTGTTCTTCGGATCGTGATGCTGGTTCCGAGATCGCTAATGGCAAGCCCGATGCTGCCAAAGCGGCGACCGAGCCGTCCGTTGAGATCGAGAAAACCGAGATGCAACCGTGCAGGGACGGCGACGGTAATACCAGCCGGCAAGGAAACGCTGTTGTGCAAGCGCTGGCTCCCGAAATTGCTAACTGCCGGGTTTGTCGGATGGGAGTACGGGGCTACACTGCGTCATCCCGTCTCGGTTGGCAATCTAGGCGGGTTAACGATCAACCGGAGGGCGCCCCATGACCGAAAGCAATAAAGAACGAACCTATTCGGACGAAGAGATTCAACAGCGCCTAAAACACGACTTGCCGCATTGGTACCTCGAAAGCGGTTGGATACGCCGCAAGTACAGAACCAACAGCTGGAAGGGCACGTTGATGGTGATCAACACTATTGGGCATTTGGCTGAAGCCGCGTGGCACCACCCGGACATCACCGCGTCCTACGCCTGGGTCGAAGTGCGACTGCAAAATCACGCCGCCAAAGGGATCACTGACAAGGATTTTGCGTTGGCGAAGAAGATCGAGGACGTCATTCAGTGGCAACCGGCGAAGGAGGGCGGCGCGCTTGAGGGCACGCCGGAAAAGGATCAACGCTTCGCCTATGTTAAGTACGACAATTGAACGCTTTAAAGTATTTGTCCGCGTTCAATGGGAAATCCGGGATGGACCACGCGTGGATTGCTGGCAAGCCCGCGGCGCTCGATAGCGCTATAAGCGAAGCTGCCAAGCTTCTTGACGCAAGCCGTCATCCTCTTATTGCCGGTCTTGGTACCGATGTCGCCGGTGCGCGCGCCGCGATTGCGCTGGCCGAACGGACTGGCGCGGTTATCGACCATATGAACTCGGGCGCATTGTTGCGCGATCTCGATGTCATGCGTTCTTCGGGCGTCATGCTGACCACGCCTCACGAGGTGCAAGTGCGCGCTGATACGCTACTGCTGGTCGGTCCGGATCTCGCTGAAACGTGGCCGGAATTGCCGCGACGGCTCTTGGGAAGAATGCAGCCGTCGCAAAAAAACGTCGGCGGCGGGCGTCGCATCTTTTGGCTATGCCCCGGACGCGATTTGGCAGGTGCACCCGCGGTAACGTCCATCGAGAGCATCGGCAAACAGCCCGGCGACTTACCGGCGCTCCTCGCGGCTCTGCGTGCGCGTGTTGTCGGTCGGCCGACGGGTAAGACTCGCGTTTCGTCCAAACTGTTGGATCAGGTTTCGAATGGTCTCAAAGCTGCGCGATTTGGTGTGGCGATCTGGTCAGCCGCCACGCTCGATGCTCTCACCATCGAAATGATGGGCGGCCTGGTGAACGACTTGAACGCAACAACGCGCTTCTCGGCGCTGCCGCTCGCGCCTGCCGACAATGCAATGGGCGTCCTGCAAACCTGCGGTTGGCTAACCGGCTTCCCCATGCGCACGGGATTTGGGCGCGGATTTGCCGAGCACGATCCTTGGCTTTTCGACAGCCGACGTTTCGTCGACAGTCGCGAAGCGGACTGCGTGCTATGGATATCAGCCTATCGCGCGCTGGCGCCCGCATGGAGCGAGCCGCCGCCGACGATCGCGTTGACGGGTCATGGTGCCGCCTTTCGCATTCCACCGCGCGTTCACATCCAGGTTGGCCGCCCCGGTGTCGATCACGCCGCGGTGCAGCATCTGGCCTCGACCGGCGCGTTGACGGCTGTCGAGGCGACGCGGCCGAGCGACACAATTTCGGTCGCCGACGCGATTGCGCGCATTGCTTCCGCCTTTCCTAAAAGCGGAGAGCGCCAATGCTGACGCGGATTGCCGGCGGGCGCGTCATCGATCCAGCCAATAATCGCGATAGCGTCGGCGACGTTTGGATGCGAGACGGCAGAATCGTCGACGCGCCGCAAGGCGCGCGCGCCGATGCGACTTACAATGCGGCGGGAAAGATCGTCATGGCCGGCGCCATCGATATCCACTCCCACATCGCCGGCTGGAATGTGAACACCGCGCGCTTGCTGCTGCCGGAATACCACTCCGCGGCGGCGGCGCGGCCCGCTGAGACGCCTTTGTCGAAGGTCGGGTGGACCACACAGGAGACTGGATGCCTTTATGCCGCCATGGGCTTCACGACTGTCGTCGAGCCGGCGGTCTCGCCGCGCCATGCTTTGCACGCCCACCTTGAGCTTGCCGACATTCCGATCATCGACAAGGCAACGCTCGCGATACTTGGCAACGATGATTATTTGCTCGGCCTCCTACAGGCGAAGGAGAGCGACGCCGCCGTCGCGGACTATGTCGCCTGGACGCTCGAAACGTCCCGCTCGCTCGGCATCAAGGTCGTGAATGCAGGCGGTGCCGCGGCATTCAAGGAGAACGTACGCGCATTTTCGTTCGATGATGTCGTGCCATCCTATGGCGTTTCATCGCGCACGATCGTGAAATCCCTTCAGTATGCGGTCAATGCGCTCGGCGTCCCTCATCCGCTGCACGTTCATTGCAACAACCTTGGGCTTGCGGGAAACGTCGAGACTGCGCTGACGACGATTGCGGCTGCGGACGGGCTACCGCTTCACCTCGCGCATCTGCAGTTCTACGGCTACGGCAAAGACGGCGAGCGCGGTTTCTCGTCAGCTGCCGCGCCGCTTGCCGAAGCCGTGAACGCGGCGAGAAGCGTAACGATCGACGTCGGCCAGGTGATGTTCGGGCAGACGGTGACGATTTCGTCGGATGTGCTCCGGCAGTTCAATGCCCGCAATCAGGCGAAGCCGAGAAAATGGGTCATCCTCGACGGCGATGCCAATGGTGTTGGCGTTGTTCCTTATAATTACCGACGGAACGATTTCTACAATGCCGTGCAGTGGGCGGTCGGACTCGAATTGTTTCTGTTGATTGAGGATCCTTGGCGTGTCTTCTTCACCACCGATCATCCAAACGGCGCGCCGTTTACGACCTATCCGGAGATCTTCGCCCTGCTGATGAGCCGGGATTTGCGGGCGCAATGGATGGCAGACCTGCCGCCTGCGGCGATGAAAGTAACGACTCTTTCCTCGATTGCGCGCGAATATTCCTTCACTGAGATTGCCACGATGACCCGTGCCGCGCCGGCAAAGCTGCTCGGTTTGACGGATCGCGGACATCTCAACGCCGGCGCCGTCGCTGATGTCGCCATCTACGAAGACGACGCCGACCGCGCCAAAATGTTTCGCGCCGCCGCGCTGGTGTTCAAGGATGGCGAACTGGTTGTTCGCGACGGCAGAGTCACGAATTACCGCTGGGGTCGCGCACTTACCGTGCGGCCTGAACGTGACCGCGCGATCGATCGCCGCATGCGCGCCTATTACGAGGATCGCTACGGGCTATCGGATGAATTTCTCAAGGTTCCCGAGCATGCGCTCGGGCGGCCCGAACCGTTCGCAGTCGTGGCATGCGTGTCCTGACCGTCAAAGGCGTGCGGATCGACGACACCTTCGCCGAGGCCTTCGGCATGCGCGCCACCGCGCTGATCATCACTGCCGACACCGCGCGCTGGGCGCGCCAGGCGGCGCTGAACATGACCGGCTTTGCGACATCGGTGATCGGATGCGGGTGCGAGGCCGGCATCGATTGCGAGCTTACAGCCAAGCAGACGCCCGATGGGCGACCAGGGGTGCGGGTTTTGCTGTTTGCAGTCTCGACGGCCGAGCTACAGAAGCAACTGCAATCGCGCGTGGGGCAATCCGTACTCACCAGCCCGGGTTCAGCCTGCTATGCTGGAATAGAGGGCGAAGAAGCGCTCCGGCTCGGCAATGGGTTGCGCTATTTCGGCGATGGTTGGCAGATTTCCAAGCGCTTTGGCGCCAAGCATTTCTGGCGCATTCCGGTCATGGACGGCGAATTTGTCTGCGAAGCGACAACAGGCCTTACCAAAAAAGCGGTCGGCGGCGGCAACCTTCTCATTCTCGGCCGCACGTCAAAGACAACCCGCGCCGCTGCCGAAGCCGCCGCGGCGGCAATCGCCAAAGTGCCGGATGTCATCGCACCTTTTCCGGGAGGGATCGTGCGCTCGGGCTCCAAGGTCGGCTCCAAGTACAAGGGTGCGCCGGCTTCGACCAACGATGCTTATTGCCCGACGTTACGAGGCGTGGTGAAGACTTCGCTCGACGCGGATACGGGCGCGGCACTTGAGATCGTGATCGACGGGCTGACGTCCGACGCAGTGGCAGCAGCCATGCGCGCCGGCATCGCGGCGATCATCAAACTCGGCCCAAAGCGAGGCGCCACACGGATCAGCGCGGGAAATTATGGCGGCAAACTCGGGCCGCATCATTACCATTTGCGGGACCTTGTGCCGTGAAACCGCTCACATTCACGCTGCGCCAGCGCCCCGCTGAGCGGCTCGATTTGTCACCGCTGGTCCCACACCTTCTTGCCGGCAAGACCGCGGCGCAGATCGAGCGTATCGAACTGCAGACGACACGCGTGCGCGTCGATGTCGGCGAGATCTTCCGCGTGCGGATGGGCGATGCCGAGCAAATCCGCATCGAGGACGCCTGCGACCGTTTCGACCACGTCGGCCAAGCCATGACCGGTGGCGACATCGTCGTCGACGGCGATGTCGGCATCCAGGCTGGGCGATTGATGGCGGGAGGTCGCCTGACGCTACGCGGCAACGCCGGTCCCTGGGCCGCAGCCGGCATCAAGGCTGGCGTAATCGAAATCCTGGGCGCAGCTGGCGACCGGCTCGGCGGACCGCTGGCCGGAGAGATGGCCGGAATGCGCGGCGGCGTGGTCGTCGTCCGTGGCAGCGCGGGCGAGCGTGCCGGCGACCGCATGCGCCGGGGCACCATCATTATCGAAGGCGAAGCCGGAGCCCACGCGGGCAGCCGGATGATTGCGGGAACCCTGGTCGTGGGGCAAAAGGCCGGACCGCTTCCCGGCTTTCTCATGAAGCGCGGTACTATCGTACTTGGTGCGGGTTGCAGCGCGATGTCCCCGACATTCGTCGACTGTGGCCAGCACGATCTTCTCGCCATGCGACTGTTGGCGGGGCTTATCGATCCCTACAGCAGGCATGCCGCCGCGTTGCTCAGACGGCGCCTACAGCGGTTCGCCGGGGACATGGCGGTCCTAGGGAAAGGTGAGATATTTATCGGAAACCGGAACTAGCCGTTTGCGTATATTATTGCATGAAAGCGTATAAGATTCGGTGAGAGCGTATATTCGATATTTCGGCGGAGCGACGTCATGGAAATGATAGCGATCGTCGTCACGGTTTGCGCGTTGGCGCAGCCGGATCAGTGTCAAGATCAGCGTCTTGAGTTCAGCTGGCAGGGCTCGCTGAAGCAGTGCGTCATGAACGCCCAGCCCTACATCGCCGAATGGATCGGCGACCACCCAAAGTGGAGCGTCAAGAGCTTCCATTGCGAATACCCCCACATGAAAGCGAAGGCCGATGCGCGCGGACCAGCGCGCCAAACGTGACGCATTTCTCGACAAGATCGGCAGTCGTCCGGTCGTCATGGGAATCCTCAACCTGACGCCGGATTCCTTTTCCGACGGCGGGCGGTTCGTTGCGGCAGAAGCGGCGCTGTCCCATGCCAAACGGATGGCGGCAGAAGGTTGCGACATCATCGACGTAGGCGGGGAGTCGACTCGCCCGGGGGCACTACCGGTCGCCGAAGCCGAAGAGCTTGCCCGCATCGAAGCGGTTTTCACCGAACTCGCTGGCAGGCTCGACGTGCCGCTGTCGATCGATACCTACAAGGCGAATGTCGCCACGCGCGCGGTTGAGCTCGGCGCCGTTCTGGTGAACGACGTCTGGGGCTTGCAGAAAGATCCGGCCATGGCCGATGCCGTGGCCGCTGCTGAAGCGGCGGTCGTGGTCATGCATAATCGGGCCGAAAAGGATCCATCGATCGATATCATCGCCGATATCCGACGATTTTTCGCTCGGTCATTCGCGCTCGCTGAGAAGGCCGGAATTCCGCAATCGCGCATCATCCTTGATCCCGGAATTGCGTTCGGCAAGACCTCGCGCCAGAACGTCGAAGTGATCGCGCGACTGGGCGAGCTTAAGGAATTTGGCTGCCCCATTCTTATCGGCGTATCGCGCAAGAAGTTTCTCGGTTCGCTGATCCAGGGCGGGATCGAGGGGCAGCTCATCGGGACGATTGCCACAAGCCTCGCCGCGTTCGCCGCTGGCGCTTCGCTCTTTCGCGTTCACGATGTCGCGGAACATGTCGCGGCCTTGAAAGTCTTTCACGCCGTTCAGCCCCACCGACGTGAAGACCGCCCTGGCCGGTCAGCTTCCTGAGCCTTGCGGCAAGTTGTCGCAGGCCGAGTGCTGCGATGCGATCACCGCCGGCAACTCGCTCATCGAAGACAGCACCTGCCGCGCGCCCGCGGCCGAAAGCTTTTGGGCGAGGTCACTGGTGGCGTGTGCACCGCCGGCGAAGCCCACGACCGTCATCCCGGCGGCGACACCCGCCTTCACGCCGACAGGCGAATCCTCAACCACAATGCACTGGCTGGGAGTGACACTCATCGTTCTTGCCGCGAACAGATAAAGGTCGGGCGCGGGCTTGCCATGAGCGACCTGCGTGGCGCTGAAAACGTTGCCGTCGAACAACGACGCGAGGCCGGTAACTTCGAGCGATAGCCGGATGCGTTCGATCGAGGACGATGACGCCACGCAGCGCCGATAGGGGAGGTTAGCGATCACCGCTTTCACCCCCTCGATCGGCTTGAGGTCGCGCCGCAAGCGCTCCGACAAGCGCCGGCCGAAGCGCTGGCCCACCTCATCGGGAACCTTTCGACCTAACACGCCCTCAATCAGCGCCAGAACATCCGTCAAACTGCACCCGGTAAATTTCTGGACGGCGTCGGCCGTCGTCATAGGGTGGCCCAACTCGGTCATCATACCCGCGAGCAGCTCGTTAGCGAGGATTTCAGAATCTACGAGAACTCCATCGCAGTCGAAGATTACAAGGGTCATGATCCCTCGAACGCCCGTTGCGGTTTCATCCGCCGCCAAGATATCTTGATCGCGTTGTCGTAACGTCGAGAACGCAAGGCGAAGTATCGCTCTGTGCGACGGAAAGCGCGAAGGAAGTTGCTGATGGCTCCTGTAACAAGATCGCTCGCACTGGGTATCACCCTGTTCGTCGCTTGCGCCGCGCACTCATTCGTGCAGGCCGACGATCTCAACGATTATCCAACCAATGCGCGCGTCGATTATGTATTCGGGTGCATGAAAGCCAATGGCGAAACGCAGCATTCGCTCGATCAGTGTTCGTGCTCGATCGACATC
>JBEKSB010000085.1:0-16228 GCA_049517455.1 Xanthobacteraceae bacterium | reverse complement strand
CAGGTGGCGGCGCGGTTGATGGGTGCATTCCGGTCATGGCGCGCGCTCGAAGCGCGGCGTCGTGCTCGCGCGGAAGCGGCGTTGCGCCGCGTCGCCGCGGTTCCGACGCTGTCGCGCGACGTCGGCGACATCGTCGCCCGCACGCTCGCCGAGAGCTGACGCGCGGCGGGTGTTTCCGTCTCGTTTGACTGCCCGATTGATCAGTCGGTAGCCTGCGCCATCCCCCAATGGCCAAGCAGGGACCGTCATGACTTTCACAACGCTCGTCTACACGACAGACGGTCCAATCGCGACGATCACCCTCAATCGCCCCGAAGAACTCAACACCATCGTGCCGCCGATGCCGGAGGAATTTGAAGCGGCGATCGATCTCGCCATCAGGGACACATCCGTCAAAGTCATCATTCTGCGCGGCGCCGGTCGCTCGTTCTGCGCCGGCTATGATTTCGGCGATGGATTTCACGCCTGGGACGAACACATCACGACAAACGGAGCGTGGGACTCGGGCAAGGACTTTGCCTGGTCGACGGCGCACGCATTAGGTCCGACGCAAAAATTCATGAGCATGTGGCGGGCGCCCAAGCCGGTGATCGCCCAGGTCCACGGCTGGTGCGTCGGCGGCGGCAGCGATACGGCGTTATGCGCCGATATCATCATCGCCAGCGAGGACGCGCGGATCGGAACGCCTTATTCGCGGATGTGGGGCTGCTACCTGAGCGGCATGTGGCTCTATCGCCTCGGGCTGACGAAAGCCAAGGAGTATGCGCTGACGGGCAAGCCGATGTCAGGCCGTGAAGCCGCCGACGTCGGTCTCATCAACCGCGCCGTGCCGTTCGAACGTCTCGAAGAAACGGTGCGCCAGACCGCGCAGCAGCTCGCGTCTATCCCGTTGTCGCAACTCGCGGCGATGAAGCTGATCGTGAATCAAGCCTACGAGAATATGGGGCTCAACAGCACGCAAATCCTCGGACCGATCCTGGACGGATTGATGCGCAACACACCGGATGCAATGAATTTCATTCGCCGGGCGGAGAAGGAGGGCGTGAGGTCGGCGATCGCCAGTCGCGATGGGCCTTTTGGCGACTACAGCCAGGCTCCGGAGGATGAGCGGCCGAACCCGAACCACGTCATTAAACTCTAATGCTACGAAACTCTGATGCTACGGCATCGTTCGGCAACCCCAAATCCTAAGCGGCGCGGCGATTTCCTCCACGTCTTTGATTTGACTCGGGCTTTCGGACGCGCCCGCGCACGCGACAAAAAGCGTGGGATAGTGTTCAAAAAAATATTGACTCCGGACTCTCGACAAATCTTCGCGCATCGATTCTTATCAAGATGATTCGGAAAGAGGTGCGGCACATCCTTCCGATCGCGGGTGCAGGGGACCGTCCGAACGGAGGCAGGCATGGCGCGCGCCGAAACGGCGAGTGCGTCTCTACGATCCGATTCTATTCAGGGCTTGGCAAAATCAATTGCAAAGCCTGCGTATCGGCGGCTGTTGAGCGCCGAGCCATTGCTGCGGCGCGCCGTACCGGTTCTCATCATTGCCTTCCTTATAACGATTTGCGTCGGCGCCGTGGTGCAGGTGCTCGAGCAGCGCCGGCAAGTCATGCTCGGCGCGCGCCAAGCCATCGAAGCACTCGCCGACGAGCTTGCCGTCGAGCTTGATCATCCGGCGCGAGACGCAAGAGGAAATTCAAGCCGCACATCCGCGGCGTTGGAGCGTGCGCTTCCGGCATGGGCCATGACGGGAGACCGGTTTGTCCTCGTCGCCGACTCCGACGGCGCGATCGTCGGCAGCGTCCCCACCGATCCACAAAAACTCGGTCGCAACATCCTCGACCTGCTCGGCCCGTCGCAGCCGTTGACAACGTTCGGCGCCGCCGCCGGCGCGCTGGAGATCACGCTCCCCGACGGCGCCGCCGCCCTGGCAACAGTGCGAGCGTTACGCAATCCGCTGGGTGTCGTCGCCGTCATCCAGACAGCGAGCGATGCGCTTTCAAGCTGGCGCTCGACCACTGCACTTACTGCCACGCTGTCGGCAACGACCGGATTTGTCGTGCTGATCCTCGGCTTCGCCTTCCATTGGCAGGCGACGCGCGCACGCGAAGCCGACCTCATCCACGACACCGTGCGCGGCCGCATCGACACCGCGCTCAACCGCGGCCGTTGCGGGCTTTGGGACTGGGACCTCGCGCGCGGCCGTGTGTTCTGGTCGCACTCGATGTTCGACATCCTCGGCTTGCCGGCGAAGAACGAACTGCTCACCTTTGGGGAGCTCAACGCGCTGGTACATGTAGACGACATCGACCTTTACGGGCTTGCCAGGCAACTCGCGGAAGCCCAGCTGCAGTCGATCGATCACGCCTTTCGCATGCGTCATGCCGACGGCCGATGGCTGTGGCTGCGCGTGCGCTGCGAATTGGCGCGTCAGGAGGGCGAATCCGGCCTCCACCTTATCGGCATCGCCGTCGACGTTTCGGAACAGAAAAACCTCGTCGACAAAACGACGGCGGCGGATCTACGGCTGCGCGATGCCATCGAGACCATACCGGAAGCTTTCGTCCTGTGGGACGCCGACAATCGCCTGGTGTTGTGCAATTCGAATTTCCAGGAACTGCACCGCCTGCCCGATGATGCGGTGGCGGCCGGCACGCCGTACGAAACGGTCGTGGCCGCGGGCAAAAAGCCGATCATCCGCACCACCAGCGTGAGCGAGGACGGACAACCGCAAGGCGCGCGCACCTTCGAGGCGCAATTGAACGACGGCCGCTGGATGCATATCAGCGAACGCCGCACCAAGGACGGCGGCTATGTCTCGGTCGGCACCGACATTACCAAGATCAAGCTGCACGAGCAGAAGCTCGTCGAAGGCGAAAAACGGCGGATCGCTACCATCAACGACCTGCGCCATTCGCAGCAGACGCTGGAGCGCCAGACCGGCGAGCTTGCCGACCTGGCGGAAAAATACGCAGAGGAGAAAACCCGCGCTGAAGAGGCCAATCAGGCGAAATCGAGCTTCCTGGCCAATATGAGTCACGAGCTGCGCACACCGCTCAACGCCATCATCGGCTTTTCGGAAATCATGGAATCGGCCATGTTTGGGCCGCTCGGGGCGGAAAAATACACCGAATACTCGCGCGACATCCGCGAAAGCGGCGAGTATCTGCTCGACGTCATTAATGACATCCTGGACATGTCGAAGATCGAGGCCGGCGGCATCCATCTCGCGCCCGAAATCGTGGAGCTCGACAGCATTCTCGCCGACAGCCTGCGCGTCGTGTGGGGACGCGCCAACGAAAAACACCTGACGCTGAATTCGCACATCGATCCGGGCATCACTCTGAAGGCCGATCGCCGTGCGCTCAAGCAGATCGCGCTCAACCTCCTGTCGAACGCGGTGAAGTTTACGCCCGATGGCGGCACGGTCACCGTGCGCGGGCGGCTGCGCGGCGGCACAGTCACCATCGCCATCGAGGACAACGGTATCGGCATTCCCAAGGACGCGCTGCACAAGCTCGGCCGGCCGTTCGAGCAGGTGGAAAGCCAATTGACCAAGCGGCACCAGGGATCGGGCCTCGGTCTCGCCATCGCCAAATCGCTCGCCGAGTTACACGGCGGCACGATGCGCATCCGCTCGGTACTCGGCGCCGGCACCACCGTCGTCGTGCGCTTGCCCCTGGAAGCGCGAGAACCGCCGCGCGCCGAAGCCGACGTCGTTTCCCCTCCCCTTGCGGACTGCCACGCTACTCTGGTGTAGTGTTATTGCGAAATTCGCCGGGACAGTTTCATGCCGCAGAAAATCACGACCGGGTTTCGTGCGCTCGTCGATGCCGCCGAACGGGAAATTGAGACCCTCTCGGTCGAGGAGGCCCTTGCCCTTCATGGGCGCGATGACGTGACCTTTGTCGACATTCGCGATGTTCGCGAGCTTGAACGCGAGGGGCGTATGCCTGGCGCCTTTCACGCTCCGCGCGGCATGCTCGAATTCTGGATCGATCCTGAAAGTCCCTACCACAAACCGATTTTCGGTGAGGACAAACGCTTTGTGTTTTTCTGCGCCGGCGGCTGGCGATCGGCGCTGGCCGCACAAACCGCGCACCGGATGGGTCTGCGCCCCGTCGCCCATATCAGGGGCGGATTCGGTGAATGGCGGAAAGCCAACGGCCCGATCCAATCGCATTCGGCCAAGCCCGAAACCAAGTAGGCCGCCGCGCCGCTAAGACGCCTTGCCTAAAATCCGCACAAAACACTCACGCACTTGACGCTGCGTTTCCACGACGTGCGCCTGGAGCGCGGGAAAATCCGGCAGGTCGGCGGCGCGCGCCAGCAGAGCGAGCACGCCGACATTCGCTGTTTTCGGATCGAAGGCGCCGGGCAGGCAGAGGCGCAAAATCTGCGTGAGATCGTGAAACAGCAGAACCGCCGGCCGCAGCACGGCGGCGTCCTCGGCCTTGAGCACGCCAGCGCGCGCGGCCCTTTCCAGCATTCGCGCCGTCGACGTATCGAGGATTTCCGGCGCCGCGGCGGCGTGCACAAGCTGCAGATATTGGGCGATGAACTCGATATCGACTAACGCGCCCGCTGCGTATTTGAGATCCCAGGGATCGGCGTCGCCTTTTTCCTTGGCGATCGCCGCGCGCATCTCGATCACGTCGGCGGCAATCGCGCGCGGATCACGCTTGCGCCGGAGCACACGGTGGATCGCCGCCTCCACTCGCGCGGCAAAGGCCGGCGGAGCTGAGACGACGCGTGCGCGGGTGAGCGCCATATGTTCCCAGGTCCAGGCCTCGCGCTCCTGGTAACCGACAAAGCCATCAATATGCGTCGCCAGCGGGCCGGAACGGCCCGACGGGCGCAGCCGCATATCGACTTCGTACAGCGCGCCGTAATTGGTCTGCACCGTGAGCGCGCTGATCAGGCGCTGCGTCAGTCGCGCAAAATACTGAGCGCCGTAGAGCGGACGCTTGCCGTCCGAGTTCGGATGTTTTTCGTCGAAGTCGTAGACGACGATGAGATCAAGGTCGGAACTCGCGGTCATTTCGCGCGCCCCAAGCCGGCCGAGCGCGAGTATCGCGGTCTCCTGGCCGCGGATGCGCCCATGAGAGGCGGCGAAATCGCCTTCCACGCGGGCGTGCAGCGCGCGGATCAGGACATCGGCCAAACCGGCGAACACGTCGCCCGCCTGCTCTGCCGAAAGCGATCCGGAAAGAATCCGCGCACCGATCAGGAACATGTGCTCCTGGCCGAACAGGCGGATGGCGTCGAGCATATCTTCGTAGCCGCGCGCCTCGCCGAGCGCGCGCGCAAGGTCAGCGTCGAGCCGGTTGGCGTCGGGCAGCGCGCCGAAAAAACTCGGGTCGATCAGTGGATCGATGACGTGTGGATGCTGCGCCAGAATATCGGCGAGCCGCGGGGCGACGCCAAGAATGAGCGCGATGAAGCGAATGAGCTCGGGATTCTGCCGTAGCAGCGACAGCAGGCGTCCGCCGGCGCGCAAGCCGGCGAGAAACCGATCGAAGGCGGCAAAAGCCCCATCCGGATTTTCCGCGCGCGCGAATTGATCGATGATGACCGGGACAAGCTCGATGAGATTTTTGCGCGCCTGCTCACCCCGCAAGGCCGGATAGCCGCCCGCGTGCCAACGCCGCACGGCGGCGGCCACTTCCCGCGGCTGGCGAAAGCCTATTTCCGCGAGCCGATCGAGCGTCTTGCTTCCGGCCTCGTCATCGCCTGTCGCGAACGACAAGTTCTGCTGCTGCGCGAGCAAGGCCGGCGCGCTCTCGAACAACTTGACATAATGCTTCTCGACCGCACGCAAATGCCCCAGCAAAGCGGCGGCGAAATCGTCGCGGTTCCTAAAGCCGAGAAATCGGGCGAACGCACCGAGCGCATCGCGGTCCGCAGGTAGCGTGTGCGTTTGCTCGTCGGCCATCATCTGCAGCCGATGCTCGACGCGGCGCAGGAAATCGTAAGCCGCCGTCAGTTCGTCGCGGGCGACGACATCGATCCAGCCGCCGGCGGCGAGTGTCGCGAGCGTCGCGACCGTTTCGCGGCCGCGCAAGCCGGGGTGGCGGCCGCCGGCGATAAGCTGCTGCGTCTGCACGAAGAACTCGATCTCGCGGATGCCGCCGCGGCCGAGCTTGATGTTGTGACCTTCGACCGCAATCTCGCCGTGACCACGATAGGCGTGGATCTCCTGCTTCATAGCATGCACGTCGGCGACCGCGGCGTAGTCGAGATATTTACGCCAGACGAACGGCGACAGCTCGCGGAGGAATTTCTCACCGGCGGCAAGATCGCCCGCGCAAGGCCGTGCCTTGATCAGCGCCGCGCGCTCCCAGTTCTGGCCACGGCTTTCGTAATAATCCAGCGCGGCGTCGGTTGAGATTGCGATCTGGGTCGAAGACGGATCGGGACGCAACCGCAGATCGACGCGGAACACGTAACCATCTTCCGTGCGCTCCTGCAGGAGCTTCACCAAATCGCGGGTCAGCCGCACATAGAACGGCCCGGCCTCCAAGTCCGGCGCAAGAACTGCGGCAGCGGGATCGAAAAAGATCATGAGATCGATGTCACTGGAGAAATTCAGCTCGCGGCCACCCATTTTGCCCATCGCGAGCACGACGTAGGCCGAGCCCAGTTCGGGATTTTGCGGATCAGATGGAATGAGCTTGCCGCGGGCGGCAGCGTCAGCGAGCAGATGGCGGACGGCCGCGCGCAGCGCGGTCTCGGCGAGATCGGTAAGCGCCGCGGTGACGCGCGCGACCGGCCATACGCCGCCGATATCGACGAGCGCGATGACGAGCGCAGCTTCCGCCTTCATGCCCCGGAGAATGCGCATCAGCGCAGCCGACCTCCGCGTCGCCGCCGCTGCTTCGCGGGTCGTCGCGAACAGCGCGGCAATCTCCTCTTCCGGACCGCGGCCGAGCAGGCGGAGGAAGCGCGCCGGGTCGGCGCGAACAAGATCAAAGAGATACGGCGCGGCATCGGCGATACCTCCGAGCAGGCTTGCAAGCGACGGGTGCTCTTTGACGAGCAGGCCGAGCGCCTTACCGGCTGCCGTCCGCGCGATGCTCGACAGCCATTCGGCAGCGCGCGCGCGACCTTGCGCCGAGACACGTGGCAACGCGCCATCGATGCGCCGGACCAATGCTGCTTCGTCGAGCTTTAGCTTCGGCCGCTTGCCGGGCGCGGGCCGCCGCATCACGCCCCCGCCGGTCCGGCGCGCGGCAAAGCGATGACGCTCTTCAAGCCGGGATGATTGTCCTCCAGTCTCAACTCGCCGCCATGCAGGCGCGCGACCGCGGATGCGAGGCTTAAGCCCAATCCCGAGCCCGGCTGTGACCGGCTCTGCTCGAGCCGTACGAAGCGCTCGACGACGCGGCCGCGATCGGCATCGGGAATGCCGGGGCCGCGATCGGCTACGCTGAGCGTGATACGTTCACTGTCCGCGACGGCTCCGACGACGATTTCGGCCGGTGCGCCGTTGTTCTTGCTGGCCTCCGGCCCGGCATGTTTGATCGCGTTGTCGATAAGGTTGGCGAGCGCCTGGCTCACCAGCTCGCGATTGCCGCGCACCGGCGCCGCCAGCGGCGCTTCGACCCTCAGCGCAAGACCCTTTTCATCGGCCAGCGGCTCGTACAATTCGCCGACATCGCGCGCAATCTCAGCGGCGTCGAATTCGATCATGTTGTCGCGCGCGTGCCCCGATTCAGCGCGCGCGATCATCAACAACGCGTCGAAAGTACGAATCAATTCATCGGACTCGGCGATAGTGGATTCCAGCGCGGCGCGGTAGTCGCCGTCGCCCTTGGCGCCGCGCAGCGCCTGCTCACAGCGGTTGCGCAGCCGCGTGAGCGGCGTCTTCAAATCATGGGCGATATTGTCGGAGACTTCCTTGAGGCCACGCATCAGCGCCTCGATGCGCTCAAGCATGGCATTGACGTTGTCGGCTAGGCGATCGAGCTCGTCGCCGGTGCCGGCGATCGGCAGCCGGCCCGAAAGGTCGCCGGCCATGATGGTGTGCGCGGTATCGGTCATCGCATCGATCCGCTTGAGCACGCGGCGGCTCACGAAGAATCCGCCGGCGAGCCCGAGCACCACGACCAAGGCGAACGACCAGCGTCCGGCATTGGCGATGATGCCATAGATACGCTCGCGCTCCTCGAGATCGCGTCCGACCAAGAGGCGAAAGCCGCCCGGCAGTTCCACGACCTCTACCAGCGCGCGATGCTCGACTTCTTCGGTTGCCTCGATGCGGCGATAGGAGGTTTCGAGCCAGCCCGGATGATCGAGGACGCCCGGCTGCAGCGAGCCGACATTACCGGCAAGCGCCTCGCCGTTTGGCGTCGTCACCAGATAGAGGCTCGACCCCGGTCGTCGCGAGCGGAGATCGATGACGAGAACCAATCCGCGGATGCCCGCTTCGGTGTATTGCTCGCGCAAGCGGCCGATCTCGGCCGTCACCGTGCGGGTGATCTGTTCGTTGATAAGCCGACGCGTGTTGAGCGCGAAATAGCCCAACAGCGACGCTGCGAACAGGACAAAAATCAGCAGATAGACGAGCGTCAGCTGAAACGCCGTCGTGCGCAGAAGTTTTCCCAGTGCCGACACGGCTCAGATTCTTTCACGCTGCAAGCGTAGCTCGTGTTCGGAGAAATCGTCTTCCCAAAACTCGAGCGCTGCACGTTGGTCGCCGCCCCGATTGGCTGCCTCGGCCCGCCGCAATTCGACACGGCGAATTTTGCCAGAGATCGTCTTCGGCAAATCGGCGAATTCGAGCCGCCTGACGCGCTTGAAGGGAGCAAGCGCTACACGGCAATGCCGAAAAATCGATAGTGCCGTATCGCGATCCGGCGCATGGCCCGGCGCCAGCGCGAGGAAGGCCTTGGGCACAGCGAGCCGCATCGGATCGGGCGATGGTACGACGGCAGCCTCGGCCACGGCCGGATGCTCGATCAATACACTCTCAAGCTCGAACGGGCTGATCCGGTAGTCGGACGATTTGAACACATCGTCGGCCCGGCCGACATAGGTCAAGTATCCGTCGTCATCGATGGCGGCGACGTCGCCGGTCCGGTAGGCGGCACCTTCAATCGGGACCACTCCGCCGTCGACGCCTTGATAGCCCTGCATGAGTCCGGTCGGCCGCGAGCTGAGCGTTAGACAAATCTCGCCTTCCTTCTGTGCGGCGCCGTTTTGATCGAGGAGCGCCACGCGATAGCCTGGCAGCGGCCGGCCCATCGAGCCTGGCTTGAGCCTTTGTCCCGGCGTGTTGCCGGCGAGCGCCGTCGTCTCGGTCTGGCCGTAACCGTCGCGGATGGTCAGACCCCAAGCGGCCTTCACCCGTTCGATGACTTCGGGATTAAGCGGCTCGCCAGCGCTGATGAGCTCCTTCAGCCGCACCGACCAGACGGCGAGATCCTCCTGGATCAGCATGCGCCAGACGGTCGGCGGCGCGCAAAACGTCGTCACGCCGCAGCGCGCGATCGTGTCGAGAAGTCCGCGCGCGTTGAAGCGCGGTTGATTGGCGATGAAGATTGTCGCGCCAGCATTCCACGGCGCGAAGAAACAGCTCCAGGCGTGTTTGGCCCAGCCTGGCGATGAGATATTGAGATGCACGTCGCCCGGGCGTAATCCGAGCCAATACATCGTCGAAAGATGGCCGACCGGATAGCTCTGATGGCTGTGCAGAACGAGCTTGGGCGTCGCGGTAGTACCTGAGGTGAAGTAAAGAAGCATCGGATCGTCGGCGCGCGTTTCGCCGTCCGGTCCGAAGTGCGCCGACGCCTGATAGCCTTGTTCGTACGACACCCAGCCCGGCACCTCGTTACCGACAACGATGCGCGTATAGTCGCCGGGCAAGTCGGCGAATTTCGCAGCAACATCGGCGGCAACGACGACATGGCGCACGCGGCCGCGCGTGAAGCGGTCGGCAAGATCGTTACGCGCGAGCAGCATCGTCGCCGGGACGATGACAGCGCCGAGCTTCATTGCCGCCAGCATGCATTCCCAAAGCGGTACGACGTTGCCGAGCATGAGAAGAATGCGGTCGCCGCGGCGTACGCCGAGTCGGCGGAACGCATTGGCGACGCGGTTCGAGCGCTCGCTCAATTGCGCGAAGGAAAGCTTGGTCTCGCCCGCACCATCATCAACGAGCCACAGCGCCTGCCGCTCGTTGCCGCGCGCCATGACGTCGAAATAATCCAGCGCCCAATTGAAGCGGTCGAGCTTCGGCCATTGGAAATCGCGGTACGCGGTGTCGTAGTCTTCGCGATGGCGGATCAGGAAATCACGCGCCGCGAGAAAAGGTGCCGCGTTGCTCGAGGTCATTGTGATCTCCAGGCCCAGGATGAAACATGGTTTTCCTGTTGACAAGAAGTGAGGCGCCCTCTCCTCTTTGCCTGATCCTTTGCCAGAGTAGCTCCCCGGACGCCAATGAAAAACAAGCAAGGTTGAACGACGGATGACGGGACCACTCGCGGGGCTTCGCATTGTCGAGTTTGCCGGTATCGGCCCCGGACCGATGGCGGCGATGCTGTTCGCCGACCTTGGCGCGAGCGTTATCCGATTGGATCGGGTGTCGCCGAGCGATCTCGGCATCGGCCTTCCCACCCGCTTCGAGTTGCTGTCGCGATCGCGTCCGTCCGTGGCCGTCAATCTGAAACACGCCGACGGAATTGCGCTTGCCGCCGACCTCGTCGCCAAGGCCGACGCGCTGATCGAAGGATTTCGGCCGGGCACAATGGAACGGCTCGGCCTCGGTCCGGACGCGATGCTCACGCGCAATCCGCGTCTGGTTTACGGCCGCATGACCGGATGGGGGCAATCGGGGCCTTTAGCCCAAGCGGCCGGCCATGACCTCAATTATCTCGCCTTGACCGGAGCGCTTCATGCCATTGGACGCGCCGGGTCAAAACCCACGCCACCACTAAACCTCGCGGCGGATTTCGGGGGCGGCGCACTCTATCTCGCTTTCGGTATGGCCTGCGCGATGATCGAAGCCCAGCGATCCGGCAAAGGGCAGGTCGTCGACGCGGCGATGACCGAAGGCGCCGCCTCCCTGATGACGATCTTTTACGCCCTACATGCGGCCGGGCGGCATAGTCTCGAGCGCGGCACGAATCTGCTCGATTCCGGATCTGCGATCTACGAAACTTACGAATGCGCGGACGGTCGTTTCGTGTCGATCGCGCCGATCGAACTAAAATTCCGCAAAGAACTGTTCAAACTCATCGGTCTTCCTTACACCACCGATGACGGGGCAGAGCTGCGCGGCAAGCTGGAAACGCTTTTCAAGACGCGGACCCGAGACGATTGGTGCGCACTTTTGGAGGGAACGGACGCGTGCTTTGCACCGGTTCTCTCCATGGCCGAGGCGCCATATCATCCGCACAACGTCGCCCGCGGCACTTTCGTCGAGATCGACGGCGTCGTGCAGCCAGGACCCGCGCCGCGCTTCTCAAGAACACCCTCGCCCCGCCCGACACCGCCGCAGCGGCTCGGAAAAGACTCCCGCGCCACCCTCGCCGCGTGGGGCATTCCGGACGATCGGATCGAGACGCTGTTCGAGCGCGGCATTCTCGGCGAGTCCGAGGTGGAGCGCGTGTAAGCTACGACCTACTTCGCGTCGTCGCGGATCATGTAGCCGGCGCCGCGAACGGTATGCAGAAGCGGTTGCGCAAAGCCTTTGTCGATCTTGGAACGCAGGCGCGAAATGTGCACGTCGATCACGTTGGTCTGCGGGTCGAAGTGGTAATCCCAGACATTCTCCAGCAGCATCGTCCGGGTAACGACCTGCCCGGCATGGCGCATCAAATATTCGAGCAAGCGGAATTCGCGCGGCTGTAATTGCAACTCCTGCCCGGCGCGGCTCACCTGATGAGAAAGCCGGTTGAGTTCAAGATCGGCGACGCGATAAACGGTCTCCTCAACGCGGCTGCCGCGCCTGCGGGCGAGCGCCTCGATGCGGGCCAGCAACTCCGAGAACGAGTAGGGTTTGGCGAGATAATCGTCGCCACCGCTGCGCAAACCTTTGACCCGGTCGTCGACCTGACCAAGCGCGGAGAGAATGAGCACCGGCGTCTCAACGGACTTGCTGCGTAGCGTACCGATGACCGAAAGCCCGTCGAGCTTCGGCAGCATGCGATCGACAATCAGCACGTCGTATTGACCGTCGAGCGCGAGCGCGAGGCCCTCCTCGCCGTCGGGCGCGCGATCGGCGATGTGGCCGACCTCGCGGAACGCCTTCACCAGATAGTCGGCGGCGTCGCGGTCGTCCTCGATAATCAGAAGGCGCATAGTCGATCGCTTCGCTGGGAAAGCAATTGGCGAACCGGGCTGGGTGGCCTCGCGGCCCATGATATCGTTTTGCACGGTTCCTCCGGCAACAAATTGCAGAAAAAGAAAGGGGGCGGCGGATGTTGCTCGCCACCCCCTCGACCGACTCCACCCCCGGAGGGGGCGACGGATGCCGGGAGGCAGAGTTGGTATCGGTGGGGACGGGCCTTACGGCCCGTCCCCAGGGTACGTCCGCCAGCGGGGGCGACGGATGCCAGCGGATCGCCCCACTACTCTTCAGGCGTTGCCGAGCGGTAGAGCGACGAAGCGTGTGCCCTCACCCGACTTCACCCGAAACAGCAGAGCGTGCTTGCCGTCCTTGCGGGCATCCGCCAATTGCTTGCGAACGTCCGCCGGGTTGGAAACCGACTTGCCGCCGACGTCGAGGATGACGTCGCCGACCTGAAAGCCATGATCGGCGGCGACCCCGTTGGGGTCGACCGCGGTAACGACCACGCCGTCACCCTCGCTGCCAGAAGTCTTGTTGCTGGGCGCGAGCGTGAGCCCGAGCTTCGGCATGTCGTTATCGGGTGCCGCGTGCTGGCTTTCCTGATTCGACGCCGCCTTCTCGTTCGGCAGCGTGCCGAGCGTCAGCGTCACGGTCTTTTCCTGACCCTGATGGACCAAACTCAGCTTGACCGATGTCCCGGGGGCCATGGTGCCGATCCGGCGGGCAAGCTCGCGTGCATCGGTGATGGCGGTGCCGTCGACTGACGTGATGACGTCACCGCTTTCGATTCCGGCCTTCGCAGCGGGGCTGTTGGGTTGCGGCTCGGACACGAGCGCACCGGCGGCTTTCTTCAAGCCAAGGCCGTCGGCGATGTCCGGAGTCACCGGCTGAATCTGCACGCCGATCCATCCCCGGGTAACGCTGCCCTTCTCACGCAACTGCGCGATGACGTTCTTCACCGTATCGGAAGGGATGTCGAACGCGATGCCGACGGAACCACCGGAGGGCGAGAAGATGGCCGTGTTGACGCCAATCACGTTGCCGTCGACGTCGAAGCTCGGTCCGCCGGAATTGCCCTTGTTGACCGGCGCATCGATCTGGATGAAGTCGTCATAAGGACCGGCGCCGATGTCGCGGCCGCGAGCGGAAACGATGCCTGCGGTCACGGTACCACCGAGGCCGAACGGATTACCGACCGCGAGCACCCAATCGCCGACGCGCGGCGCATTGTCGGCAAGCTTCACGTAGGGGAAGTCCTTGCCCTCAACCTTGATCAGGGCAAGGTCGGTGCGCGGGTCGGTGCCAATGACCTTGGCATCGTAAATCTTGCCGTCGTCTGCCGTGACTTGCACGGTCTGGGCGTTCTGTACGACGTGATTGTTGGTCACGGCGTAGCCGTCGGCGGTAATGAAGAAACCGGAACCCTGGCCGGTGATGACCTGGTGGCCGCCACCTTCACCGCCGTTGGGCGCGCCGAAGCGGCGAAAGAAACGCTCCATCGGCGAGCCAGGCGGAAACGGACTCTCATCGTTACTGAGGGAAGAACTGGCCGGCCGGTCGATCTTGACGCGGACCGAGATCACCGCCGGTTTGACCTTGGCGACGATGTCGGCGAAGCCGACCGGATGTTGGGCGAGCTTCTGCGCTTCCTGCGATAGGTTCTGCGCATGTGCCGGGGCTGCAAAGAAAGTGGCGTTCGGCGTCAGGCTGGGCGCGACGAAAAATGCCGCTGCGCCGAGGCCGGCGATCGTTGTCGCCAGAAGCCCAAATCGCCGCACCGATAAAACGCGGCGTGAGGGTGTTTGATTACCGTTCATTACAGTCTCCAAATCGGTTGTCCGTCTCGCAACGGAGGGGTGCCCCCGGGGGCCCGTATTTGCAGACGCAATGTGGGGTAGTCCGCCTTACCGCGCTCTGTCGGGCGGATTAAAAGTTTGTAATGTTGGAAGAGGCGGAACTCTCGTCGTTGCGAAAAGCAACGACGCAATCCAGACCAGTGAATCATAAAGCTGGATTGCTTCGCTTCGCTCGCAATGACGGAGCGTCAGCTTTCTTCGCGCAGAAGCTCGGAGAGCCGGGCTTCTTCGGCGGCTGTCAGATTCGCGGCTTCCGCCGCCGGGGGCGCGCTCCGGCGCCGCTTGACGACAGCGACGATGGCGACGATGCCGATGAGCAGGGCAGCAGGCGGCAGGCCCCACAAGACCGCCGTGTGCCACGCAAGCGGCGGTCTCAGCAGCACAAATTCGCCGTAGCGGGCGACGAGAAAATTGAGCACTTGCGCGTCGCTGTCGCCGGCCTTCAGCCGCTCGCGCACGAGCACGCGCAAATCGTGCGCCAACGGCGCCTCGGAATCGTCGATCGACTGATTCTGGCAAACCATGCAGCGCAATTCCTTTGACAGGGTACGCGCGCGCGCTTCGAGCGTCGGATCCGCCAGCATCTCGCTCGACTCGACAGCCCGGAGCGGCAATGAAGCGAGCAGCAGCAAAATGAGCCCCGCAAAGACGGACATCGGAGGTATGCGCGCACGTAAAACTTTCACGCCATTTACTCCGCCGGTTGCAGCGCCGCTTGAGCTTTCGCAGGCCGCGGCGCGCCGACGCGCAGCCGCCGATCGGAAAGCGATAAAGCGCCACCGACAAACATGATCACCGCGCCGAGCCAGATCAGAAGCACCTGCGGCTTGAAATAGAGACGTACCGGAACAGTGCCATCAGGGTTGGGGTCGCCGAGCGAAAGGTAAAGCTGGCTCACGCCGCGCCGCATCAACGCCGCCTCGGTGGTTGCCATTTTGCGGGCCGGGAATGTACGCCGGCTAGGCTCCATGACGCCGAGCAGGTCGCCATTGGTGCGGCGCACGGTGAAACGGCCCACGAGGTCGTGATAATTCGGACCGGGCCGGTTGAACAAGCCGTCGAAGCTGAGCCGGTAGTGAGCGACGTCGATCGTATCGCCAGGTCTGAGCGCGGCGATGCGCTCCGAGCCCCAGGCGGTCACGGCGACGATGCCTAGAAGCGTGACGCCGATGCCAAAATGCGCAAATGCCGTGCCCCAGGCCGACCGGGGCAACCCCGCGGCGCGGCGCAGCGCCGCTCCAAGCGGCACGCGCAGGATCAAGGTACGCTCGCCAATGTCGGTGATCGCGCCGGCCATGACGAAGATCGCAAGCCCGACACCAAATGGAGCCAGTACCGGACCGCCGCGTTGGAGCGCGAATTCGGCGGCAATTGCAACGGCCGCGACGAATGCTCCCGCAAGTAGGCGCTGCGCGGCGCCGAGTAGGTCGCCGCGTTTCCAGCCGAGCAATGGCCCGAACGGCATCGTCAGCAGCAGCGGCACGAACAGCGGACCGAACGTCGCGTTGAAGAACGGCGGCCCTACGGAAATCTTGTCACCGGTCAGGGCTTCAAGCGCGAGCGGATAAAGCGTGCCGACGAAGACGGTCGCGCACGCGCTGGTGAGAAACAGATTGTTGAGAACCAACGCTCCTTCGCGCGAGATCGGCGCGAATAAGCCACCCTGCTTGAGGAGCGGCGCCCGCCACGCGTAGAGCGCCAGGGCGCCGCCGATAAACGCAACGAGTATGGCCAGGATGAAAATGCCGCGCCGCGGATCGGTGGCGAAGGCATGGACCGATGTAAGCACGCCCGATCGCACTAGGAACGTCCCGATCAGCGACAGGGAGAAGGCGAGAATGGCGAGCAGGATGGTCCAGACTTTGAGCGCGCCGCGTTTTTCCATCACCACGGCGGAATGCAAGAGCGCCGTGCCGGCGAGCCACGGCATCAGCGAGGCATTTTCGACCGGATCCCAGAACCAGTAGCCGCCCCAGCCGAGCTCGTAATAGGCCCAGTAGGAACCTCCGGCGATACCAAGCGTCAAACACATCCAGGCGCCGAGCACCCACGGCCGCACCCAGCGCGCCCACGCGGCGTC
>JBEKSB010000084.1:0-16039 GCA_049517455.1 Xanthobacteraceae bacterium | reverse complement strand
TGCATCGCGACCGAGGTAACCCTCCAAGCGAGAATAGGCCGTATACATGGCTGCACCCGAACGCTTCGCAGAAAAGTCAGATTTGCCCTTGCAACGCGGGCACCGTCCATACATGGCCCCTTAACCGTGCCCACCTCTAGGGGCGATCTGCTGCATCGAGGCCTTTGTCGTCCTAAGTATATGGAGATACAAGACAATCTGTATTCCGCCCAAGAAAAGCCTTTTAGTTTCTGCCGGTTGTTGCCCATTAGTGACAGCCTTCCAGTGTCCGTTCCCGTAGATTAGAGGCTGGGTTGAATTTGATGAATTATGGTCGGAGGGGACTTCTGATGAAACGGTTAGCGTTTGCAGTTGCATTGAGTGTCGGCGCTGGCTCCGCCGCATTGGCAGCCGATCTGCCGCCACCGATGGCGCCGCCGCCGCGTGCGCCTGCCGTCTACACCCCAGTTGCTCAGATTTACAATTGGTCGGGCTTTTATATCGGCGGCAACCTTGGCGTCGGTTGGAACAGCACTGGCGCTATCTCGGACACGTTCGCGAGCACCTTTTCGACGCCAAGTAATACCCAGTTTCTGGGTGGTGGCCAGGTCGGCGTCAACTATCAGTTCTGGGGTGGCGTCGTGGTTGGCGCGGAAGCAATGTTCGATTGGCTTCCCAATACCACTAACACAATCAACGTAACTAACGGGGTAAACACTGCCGCCGCGACGATCAACAATCGATGGCTGACGACCGCGACCGGCAAGCTTGGCTATGCGTGGGATCGTGTGCTTCTTTATGGCAAGGGCGGCGGCGCCTGGGTTGGGGCGAGCAATCCTGGGATTACGGTCAATGGGGGACCGGGCGCGTTCACCGGCACCAGCAACAACAATTTGGGCTGGACCGTCGGTCTCGGCGTTGAATGGGCCTTCGCGGGCAACTGGTCAGCGCGAGCCGAGTGGGACTACATCGCGCTCCAGAACCAGAACTTTACGGTCGCTGCTGGCGCACCGTTTTTTGCGGGAGACGTGATCAGCGTCAACAATCGCAGCATCAATATGTTCACCGCCGGCCTTAACTATAAGTTCGGTGGTTGGTGATCGTCTAAATAGGCGAAGCTGCTCTGAGAGGGCCATTCTGTGGCCCTCTCACAATTTTTCAAATGGGAAAGAACGCAGCGATAGCGCCGAGCAACAAAAGGGTCATTCAGAACCTTTTGTGGGCGCTTAAGCCGCTTACCAACCTTCGTCGGCGTTCGATGCCGCTGCCCTACGCGGTAGCCTTCCTCACCGTCGCCCTCGAAGAAGGCAAGCCCGTGGGGACTTACGCCCGCGAACTAGACGTCAATCGCTACGTCATGAGCCGGTACATGCAATGCATCGGTGATCGAGCGCGGAACGGTGGGGCTGGTTTGGGCTTGGTCACCATCAGGCGCACCTCCAGCTATCCGACCAGAACCGAAGTCTTCTTAACCGATAAGGGTCGCGCCCTTGCCGCGGCAGTCTTCCGGAATCTACAACGTCCTGTCTGATAGGTATCGCGCCGCGCGGAGTTTCACAGTCCGGTTGTGGCCCTTACCGACAGATATTGTGCTGCAACAAAATGTCGGCTTTTGGGGGTATGAGCGGCCATCTCGCGAGCGACGCCATACAGTCACGCCCCGGGCAGACTCGTCTCGAAAACGTCAGTCTGAATGATTCCGGCATGATGTCGAATGACCGGCTTGCCGGTGGAATGCTCGGTGATGGTCTCGATGGTGCCGGCGGGTGTTATTCGCGAACCATTGCCGCAATGACGCGGGCTGTACCCCAATTCGATCAGCTTTGCGGGCAGCGACGTTCCTTGCGGAATCTCGACGCGCAAAGTGGTCGCACCCGGCAAGGAAACAACCCAGCCACCAGACCCACGGATGAAATCATTGAGCGCATTCCAAAGAGCTTTTCGTTTCTCCAGCACCGCGCCGGACACAGCGGCCTTCTCTGTTGCCCCCTTAGAGGGCGTGGTTTTGGTTTTTTCCTTCCGCTCGTCGTCGGCCATCGCTGGAACCTAGTTGATTGTTTGCGTGCCGGGTCGGCAGTGGGTGCGGATTGTTGCGACGATTTTTCGGGCGGGAATTCCTGAGGCTTCAGAGAAAGATTTGATGATGGCGATCAGCTATTTGGCGATAGCTACGCGTAGGTAAGCGTGCCGTAATCGGTCATGCCGACGGAAAGGTCCTCGAAGAACAACGTGCGCAGCGGCGGCAGGTTCATTGGCGCATTGGACCCCGCCATATCGTGGCTGGCGAGCTGGACATTGGCATCAGAATTGGCCAAGGAGCGCGTCGTAAGCGCGTCCCGAACGTATGCCGGAGCCACCATGGTCGATCTCACCCGCATCACACCCGACCTCAAAGGAACCGCGCAACTCCTGGTCAGGCCGGAGCACACAGCGCCTTTCGTCGGCTCCGGGCGCATCGCGGTTCTGGCCACGCCAGTAATGATCAACGTCATCGAGGCCGCCGCGCTCGACGCGGTCGAGCATCTGCTGCCTCCCGGCCATCAGAGCCTCGGCATTCACCTCGATGTCAGCCACGTCGCGGCGACGCCGGTCGGCTTGCAGGTGACGGCGACCGCCGAAGTGGTGCGCGTAGAGGGCCGCACCGTCACCTTCCGCGTGGAAGCCCGCGACGGCGTCGAGACGATCGGCGGCGGCACGCATCAGCGCGTGGTGGTCAGCGTGACGCGGTTCGACGAACGCGTGCAGCGTAAAGTGCGTGGCGAGAAGTGAGGGCCAGCGACCGCGGCGTCAGTAGCGCCGGCGACCGATCAGCCAGGCGATCAGGAATAGAACAATCGCGGCGACGATGGCGATGATCGCATGCTTCATATGGATATGCGCCGAGCCCGCCTCGTAACCCGGCATGAATGTCGGCAAAGAGCCGGCCGGCATCACGAAATACATGACGGCGGCGATGATGCAGATAATGGCCAGAAGGTAGGCGAGCATTCTCATCGAACGTTTCCCCTTGTCAGATCAATCGGCATGCGAACGTTGTCATGAATAAGTGCCGGACCGGCAGCTTCGGTGAAGATCCAGGCTGCATACGACAGTAGGAGGCGGGCGCAGCCGGCAACGTCAATGCTGCGGAGGCGGGGGCGGAGGCGCGCCGGGTGGGGCCATGGCCGCGCCGCGCGGATCGTCCTTGTTGGACATGCATTTCTTCATGAACGCATTGCGCGCCTTGCCTTGAAGGTTCTGGTCGTCGGCGCCGAACTTGCAGGTCGCCATTCTGTCTTTCGACGTCACGGCAAAGGCCGGCACACTTGGCAGCAGGACAGCCAGCAGCGCGGCGGCGACAGCGTATCGAAGCATGGCAGACCCCCCTCCCCCTGGATGCGACCGAGCTATATTAACACCGATCCAGCCCCCGGTTAGGAGGCAATTTAAGTCCCGTCACTTCGGACAACGATAGAGGGTCGCGGTATAGGTCTTGTCACGATCGACAAAATCGATCGTATTGTTGGGCTTCATCGTGAAGGTGATGTCGCCCATGAGCGGCCCGGCCGGGAACTGGCACTCGACATGGGTATTGATACGGTTGCCGTCCGGTTTGGCATCTAGGAACTTGCAAATCCCGACCTTGGCCTTGATCTCTTCCGTCGAAATCTTCACTTTAAGCTCCGCGGCATCGCTACCATCGCCCTTGCAGGGTTTGTTCTGTGTGTAGTTCCCCAGAAGCCAAAAATCGTCCGCGAGCGGACCGGCGCTGGCCGCCGCGGTTAAGGCGATAGTGACGCCGCCGATCAGTGGATAGATGATCTTCATCGCGAAACCCCCGCTCTTTTTACTGCCGTTATTGCCTTAGGCTCCACTTCTGAATTGTAGCTAATGTAATAGGGCACGCCAATCGGCCGAGCGGAATTTTGCCGCGCTGTGTCCTGCCGAACACGCACGCCCCTCGCATTCCCGAGGCAACCCCCGGAAAAGCAAAGACGGCGCCCGCCGGGCGCCGTCTTGGAACTCGTCATCGCCACATATCGTGACGCTTGGTCATTTTAGCGGAGCATGATCTTTTCGGAAAACTCGCTTTTCCGGATCATGCTCTAGTGAGCGGTCAAGCCGGAGGCGTCCTCCTCGACGATAGCCTCGGGAACATCGACGGGCTTTGCGGCGACTTCTTCCCACACGATGGGGTCCGGCATCCGCACCAGCGCGCGCGTCAGCACCTCGTCCATGCGCGAAACCGGGATGATGTCGAGGCCGCTCTTGATGCTGTCGTTGATCTCGACAAGATCCTTGGCGTTCTCTTCCGGAATGAGCACGGTCTTGATGCCGCCGCGGTGCGCGGCAAGCAGCTTCTCCTTGAGGCCGCCGATCGGCAGCACGCGGCCGCGCAGCGTGATTTCGCCGGTCATGGCGACGTCGCGATGCACGGGAATACCGGTCATCACCGACACGATCGCCGTGACCATGGCGACGCCCGCGGACGGACCATCCTTCGGCGTCGCACCCTCCGGCACGTGCACGTGGATGTCGCGCTTGTCGAACGACGGCGGCTCGATGCCGAAAGCAACCGCGCGCATGCGAACGTAGGACGCCGCCGCCGAGATCGATTCCTTCATCACATCGCGCAGATTGCCGGTGACGGTCATCTTGCCCTTGCCGGGCATCATAGCCGCCTCGATGGTCAGAAGCTCGCCGCCGACGTCGGTCCAGGCCAGACCGGTGACGACACCGACTTGATCCTCGTCCTCGACTTCGCCATAGCGGAACTTCGGCACACCGAGATAATCGGCGAGAACCGCGTCGGTGACTTCGACCGACTGCTTCTTTGAGATCGTGAGCTCCTTCACCGCCTTGCGGATCAGTGTCGAAAGCTCGCGTTCCAGGTTGCGCACGCCCGCCTCACGCGTGTAGCGGCGGATGAGCGTGAGCAACGCACCATCGTCAATCGACCACTCCTTCAGTTCGAGACCGTGCTTGACCAGCGCGTGCGGGATCAGATGCTTGCGCGCGATCTCAACCTTTTCGTCTTCGGTGTAGCCGGCGATCCGAATGATCTCCATGCGGTCCATCAGGGGCGGCGGGATATTGAGCGTATTCGCCGTGGTGATGAACATCACGTTGGAAAGATCGTAATCGACCTCCAGGTAATGGTCGTTGAACGCGTGGTTCTGCTCGGGATCGAGCACTTCAAGAAGCGCCGACGACGGATCGCCGCGGAAATCGGCGCCCATCTTGTCAACCTCGTCCAGCAGGAACAGCGGATTGGAGGTCTTCGCCTTGCGCATCGACTGGATAACCTTGCCCGGCATCGAGCCGATATAGGTCCGCCGATGGCCGCGAATCTCCGCCTCGTCGCGCACGCCGCCAAGCGAGACGCGCACGAATTCGCGCCCCGTCGCTTTCGCGATCGACTTGCCGAGCGATGTCTTGCCGACACCGGGAGGGCCGACCAGGCAGAGGATCGGTCCGGTCAGCTTGTTGGCGCGCTGTTGCACCGCGAGATATTCGACGATGCGCTCCTTGACCTTCTCGAGGCCGAAATGATCGGCGTCGAGGATCTGCTCGGCGAGCGTGAGATCCTTCTTGATCTTGGATTTCTTGTTCCACGGGATCGAGAGCAGCCAATCGAGATAGTTGCGCACGACGGTGGCTTCCGCCGACATCGGCGACATCTGCCGCAGCTTCTTGAGCTCGTGCTGCGCCTTCTCGCGCGCCTCCTTCGAGAGTTTCGTGCGCTTGATCTTCTCTTCGATCTCGGCGAGCTCGTCCTTGCCGTCCTCGTCGCCGAGCTCTTTCTGGATCGCCTTCATCTGCTCGTTGAGATAATACTCGCGCTGCGTCTTCTCCATTTGGCGCTTGACGCGCGTGCGGATGCGCTTCTCGACCTGCAACACCGAGATTTCGCTCTCCATAAGTCCCAGCACCTTCTCCAGGCGCTCGGTGACGCTGGGCGTCTCCAGGATCAGTTGCTTGTCGGGAATCTTGACCGCGAGATGCGAGGCGACGGTATCGGCGAGCTTGGCATAATCGTCGATCTGCTGAACTACGCCGACGACTTCGGGCGACACCTTCTTGTTGAGCTTCACATAGCCTTCGAACTCGTTAATCACCGAGCGCGCCATCGCTTCGGCCTCGACCTGATCGCCGGACGTATCCGCGATCACAACCGCATCGGCCTCGTAGTATTCCTCTCGATCGGTATATTGCTTGACCTGAGCGCGCGCGGCGCCTTCCACCAATACCTTGACTGTGCCATCCGGCAGTTTCAGGAGCTGCAGCACGCTGGCAAGCGTACCAATGCCATAGATGGAGTCCGTCGACGGATCGTCGTCGGAAGCGTTTTTCTGCGTCGCAAGGAGAATGAATGTATCCGAGCGCATCACCTCTTCGAGCGCCTTGATCGATTTCTCGCGCCCAACGAAGAGCGGAACGATCATGTGCGGGAAGACAACGATGTCCCGCAATGGCAGCACGGGATAGGCCCGGCTTTCACCGGTCAAGAGCGGCGGCTTTGTCTTTGTGGCACTCGTCATGGTCCCACTTCCTTATTGTTGTGCACGCCCATCGAGACCCGCAGCATGCGCTGTCGCAACGGACTGCCGTGTGGCCGGGAAGGGGATCGCGGACGGTGGTCTGTCCGAACCCACTGGGCGAGTATGAAACCCTGCCCGGAGTATTCCGCGACCATTCGGAGGACCATTTGGCCGCTCATTATAGGTGGCGTTGCCGTACCGGCGTGTCAAGAAAGCCCGGTTTTTCGAGGTAAAAGCCGCACTACAAAGCAGCGGTACCGCGCCGCGAGCCGAATCGACGGCGCCGGAACCCGACACCACTCAGGCACTCGCGCCGCCGGCATCGCCGGCACGATCGGACCTGTCGGCATAAATGTAGAGCGGCCTGGCTGCGCCTTCGACAACCTCGCGCGAGATTACGACTTCCTCGACACCTTCGAGGCTCGGCAGATCGAACATGGTATCGAGCAGAATGTTCTCCATGATCGAGCGTAAGCCACGGGCGCCGGTCTTGCGATCGATGGCCTTGCGCGCGATCGCAGAAAGCGCCTCGTCGGCCAGCGTGAGGTCCACAGTCTCCATTTCGAACATGCGCTGGTATTGTTTCACCAGCGCGTTCTTCGGCTCGGTCAGGATGCGCTTGAGCGACGGCTCGTCGAGGTCTTCCAGCGTCGCGACCACAGGAAGCCGGCCGACGAATTCCGGAATGAGGCCGTACTTCAACAAATCCTCAGGCTCAACCTCGCGGAAAATCTCGCCCTGCTTGCGGTCCTCCGGCGCCATCACTCTGGCGCCGAACCCTATCGAGGTTGAACGGCCACGCGCGGAGATGATCTTTTCCAGGCCGGAGAACGCGCCGCCGCAGATGAACAGGATGTTCGTGGTGTCGACCTGGAGGAATTCCTGCTGCGGATGCTTGCGGCCGCCTTGCGGCGGGACGCTCGCGATCGTGCCTTCCATGATCTTGAGCAGCGCCTGCTGCACGCCCTCACCCGACACGTCGCGGGTAATCGAGGGATTGTCGGACTTGCGCGATATCTTGTCGATTTCGTCGATGTACACGATGCCGCGCTGGGCACGTTCGACGTTGTAATCCGCGGACTGCAGAAGTTTCAAAATAATGTTCTCGACATCCTCGCCGACATAGCCGGCTTCCGTCAGCGTAGTCGCATCCGCCATGGTGAAAGGCACATCAAGAATGCGCGCCAGCGTCTGCGCCAACAGCGTCTTGCCGGACCCGGTCGGCCCGATCAGCAGAATGTTCGATTTCGCCAGCTCGACGTCGTTGTGCTTGCTCTGGTGATTGAGCCGCTTGTAGTGATTGTGAACGGCGACCGAGAGCACCTTTTTGGCGTGATCCTGACCGATCACGTAATCGTCGAGAACCTTGCGGATTTCCCGCGGCGTCGGAATGCCGTCGCGTGATTTCACCAGCGAGGATTTGTTTTCCTCGCGAATGATGTCCATGCACAGCTCGACGCACTCGTCGCAAATGAAGACGGTCGGCCCGGCGATAAGCTTACGCACCTCGTGCTGGCTCTTGCCGCAGAACGAGCAATAGAGCGTGTTCTTGGAATCGCCGCCGCCGACCTTGCTCATTCCCGTCTCCGTCTTCTCCGCGAGGGAGCGCTTTGAACCCTCGCCACCTTACTAACCGCCGGGCTAAAAAACCGTAGCACCTTCCGTGCTCTGCGCCCGAACAAGACGTTACAGTGACAACACCCGGTCAGTCAGTACAAGCCTGCATGCTAATGGCGTGCCAATCAAGAATCCATTAACGATAACACGAGTTTGATCCGGTGTGCTTTCCTGACCACACCGGTGAATCCCCACTTGACGTCGTCGCGAGCCTCGGCGCGGGCGCCGATTCGACCTAGCGGGCTCACTCATACCTTGCTGAGGAGCGGTTGCTCGACCTTGAGGCCGGGCTCCTCCGGCCGCTTCGCGATCACCTTGTCGATGATTCCGAAGTCCTTGGCCATCTCGGCGGTCAAGAACATGTCGCGTTCGAGCGCGTCCTCGATCTTTTTCAGCGGCTGGCCGGTATGCTTGACGTAGATCTCGTTCAACCGCCGCTTGAGGTTCAGGATCTCCTGGGCATGCAGCATGATGTCGGTTACCTGGCCTTGGAACCCGCCGGACGGCTGATGAACCATGATACGTGCATTGGGCAGCGCAAAACGCAGATCCTTGGCGCCTGCGGCAAGAAGAAGCGAGGCCATGGACGCAGCCTGCCCGGTGCAAAGGGTCGACACCGCGGGGCGGACGAACTGCATGGTGTCATAGATCGCCAGGCCCGAGGTCACGATCCCGCCCGGCGAATTAATGTACAGCGACACTTCTTTCTTCGGGTTTTCCGCCTCGAGGAACAAAAGCTGGGCGACGACCAGCGAAGCCATGCCATCCTCGATCGGCCCGGTGATGAAGATGATCCTTTCCTTCAGCATCCGGGAATAGATGTCGTATGCCCGCTCCCCCCGGTTGGTCTGCTCGACCACCATGGGGACGAGGTAGTTCATGTAAGTGTCCTTCGGGTCGCGCATGGGGTCACCTATCCGGGCTTAAAGCTCAACGTGCTCGCACAATGTGGCTGAGTCGGGTGCAGCTGTCGAAACTGCCCTAAGCACGGCCACGGAACCGACTATGCGCCCATGGCAGATATGTGCGGAAGTTCCCGCCACAAGACACTCAGCTTAGCTTCGACCGCGCCGGGTGTCTTTACTCTTCGTCTTCCTTGAACAGCTCGTCCCGCGAAACCGGTTTCTCCGTCACCTCGGCGAGTTCGGTCAGGAAGTCCACAACCTTGTCTTCGAACAACGGCGCGCGTAAGGCGGCGAGAGCGCTGGGGTTTTTTCGGTAATAGTCCCAGACCTGCTGCTCCCGCCCGGGCATTTGTCGCGCCTGTTCCACCACAGCCGCGGTGAGCTGGTCGTCGGTCACCTTGATATTGTTCTTCTCACCGATCTCCGCAATGACAAGACCGAGCCGCACCCGCCGCTCGGCTATCGAGCGGTATTCTTCCCGCGCCTTTTCCTCGGTCGTTCCCTCGTCGGCGAACGTACGGTTCTGCTGCTTCAGATCGTTCTCGATCTGCGACCAGACGCTGCCGAACTCCTGCTCGACGAGACTGGGCGGCGGCTCGAATTTGTGGCGTTCGTCGAGTTGATCGAGCAGGGCGCGTTTGAGCTTTTGGCGCGACGCCATGGTGTGCTCGCGCGCAATCCGCTCCTTAACGGCGTCCTTGAGCTTCGCCAGCGACTCCAATCCGAGCGTCTTGGCGAAGTCGTCGTCGATCGTCACCGCACCGGCGGCTTCCACCGCCTTGACGGTGACGGCAAAGGTCGCGTCTTTACCGGCGACCGCGGCCGCCCGATAGTCATCCGGGAACTTGACGTTGAAGGTTGTATTTTCGCCAGCCTTGAGGCCCACAAGATGGTCCTCGAAGCCCGGGATGAATTGGTTGCCGCCAAGGAGCAGCGGGACGTCCTCGCCCGTGCCTCCCTCGAACGGCGCGCCCTCGAGGGAACCTTCAAACGAAATGGTGACGCGATCACCATCGGCCGCCGCCTCGGTCTTGGCGACGAACGGGCGATTCTGTTCGGCGATCGTCTGCAACGCTTGATCGATCTCGGCATCGGTCACTTCGGCCGTCAGCTTGGTGAGCTTGATGGTCTTGAAATCGGCCAGGGTGATGGGCGGCACGATCTCAATCTCGACCGTGTAGGCCAGGTCGGACTTGCCTTCGATCACGCCTTGGACTGCGCCCTCCTCCGACGGCAGCACGACTTTTGGCTCGGTGGCGAGCTTGAATCCGCCATCGGTAATGATCTTGTTATTAGCCTCACGCACAGCCGCTTCGATCACTTCCGCCATGGCGGACTTGCCGTAGAGCAGCTTGAGGTGCGCCACCGGCACCTTGCCCGGCCGAAAACCTCGCAGTTGCACTTTGCCCTTGAGGTCGTCGAGCCGCTCTTGGACTCGCGCCTCCAGATCGGTCGCGGGAACGACGACGCGATATTCGCGCTTAAGGCCCGCGGCGGCAGTTTCAGTCACTTGCATCGACATTGCTCTTCACGGCCCGCGGGCGCGCACATCCTGGCCGCTTTTGCGAAAACATCCGCCCCAGCTGGTGCGGGCGGAGGGGCTCGAACCCCCACGACTTTCGTCACGGGAACCTAAATCCCGCGCGTCTACCAATTCCGCCACGCCCGCGACAGGAGGGCGGCCCGGCGGCGCGGCTTATATCATGCGGAGTCCGCCCGAAGCACTATAAAAATTGCCGCTCAATCTGCGGCCGCAAATGCGCGGCACACCCACCCGCATGAGCGGCGTGATCAACCGAGCAGCGCGCGATAGACGCGCGGCAAGACTTCCGGCAAATCCTCGGAAATGAGCCCGGGGCCGAACGAGACCGCTGCCTCCCCATGCAGCCACACTGCCGCAGCCGCGGCCTCGAAAGCCGGCATGCCCTGTGCCAATAGCCCGGCCGCTATCCCGGTCAGCACATCACCAGCGCCAGCGGTGGCAAGGTAGGGCGGCGCGTTGGCCGCGATCGCCGCGCGGCCGTCCGGAGCGGCGACCACCGTATCGGCGCCCTTGAGGAGCACAACCGTCTCCACGACCTGGGCCGCGAGGCGCGCCCTTTCAAGCTTCGATCCAGCTTTAGTTCGCTCATCCAAGGCACCGAAATAACGGGAAAATTCTCCTTCGTGCGGCGTTAAAATTGTGGCGTGGTCGCGCCGCCGATGCAGCGCTTCGCGAAGCCGTTTGGGACGGCCCGAAAAACTGGTGATGGCGTCAGCGTCAAGCACCACGGCGCGTTCGCCCGAAAGTCCCGCAAGAACCAGATCGCACGTTTCATCGCTTATCCCCACTCCGGGGCCGATTGCGAAGGCGTTCAATCGTCGGTCGCCGAGAAATTTCGTCAGTTCGCCGGCGCCATCGACCGGCCGTACCATCACGGCAAGGTTGGTCGCCGCATTGACCGCGAGCGCCTCGCGGGGAGACGCGATGGTAACCAGCCCCGCCCCCGCGCGCAAAGCGCCGCGGGCCGCGAGCCGGGCCGCACCGGTTGACCAGGAAGGGCCGGATGCGACGACCGCATGGCCGCGGTCGTATTTGTGCCCGGCGTCTCGCGGCACGGGAAAATGCGAGCGCCAGAGCGCCGGGATATTCTCGAATGTCTGCGGAGCAATATGTGCCAGCACCGAATCGAGAATGCCGATCTCAGCGATCGAGGTCTCACCACAATAAAGCCGGCCCGGTAGAAGCACATGCCCGGGCTTCTTGCGAAAGAACGTCATCGTCTGGGTAGCCTTCACGGCCGCTCCCATCACGGCCCCCGACGTGCCGTTGATTCCGCTCGGCAGATCTACTGCTACGACGGGTGCCCGCTGCGCGTTCATGCTTTCGATCATGGCGCGCGGCAGTCCCTCGACCGGTCGGTCGAGCCCGGCACCGAACAGGGCGTCGATTACGACCTGTGCGCCGCCAAGAGCTGAAGGATCCGCGGCGGCTATCGGACCGGTCCACGCATTCGCCGCCAGCGCCGCATCGCCTTTGAGCCGAGCCGCCTCGCCTACCAGCAAGACCTCCACACGGTAGCCGCGTTCGGCAAGCAACCTTGCCGCCACAAACCCGTCGCCGCCATTGTTGCCCGGTCCCGCAACGACGATGGTCCGGCTCCCGGCGGGAAACCGCGCCAGCACGGCATCCGCGACCGCCTTGCCGGCCCGTTCCATAAGCTGAATGCCGGGCACGCCACCGGCGATCGTTTCGCGGTCAGCCTCCGCCATCTCGGCGCTGCTCAGAAGCTCAATCATGCTGCTTCGACGATAGCGATTGTGGCCGGCCGCGAACATCGCCGATCTTGTAGTAACGTCAGCGGCGCGATAATAGGCAGGGTGCCCAATTTGATAGCGGGACCCTTTGTCTACCCTTTATTGGCGCTCGGAGACTGCGCCCTAGCAGCCTGATCTACTTGCGTTTTTCATGCCTTATAGGCCTTGGCACGGGACCTGCTAACGAAGCGTCGGTTCCAACGGGGGCCGTGCCCTATCGGAGCCGGGAGACGGAACGCAATGAAGAAAATCGAGGCCATCATCAAGCCATTCAAACTCGATGAGGTGAAAGAGGCACTGCAGGAAGTGGGACTGCAAGGCATCACAGTGACCGAAGCCAAGGGTTTTGGACGTCAGAAGGGACATACCGAGCTTTATCGGGGCGCCGAGTACGTGGTCGATTTTCTGCCGAAAGTGAAGATCGAAATTGTGCTTGCCGACGACATGGTTGAAAAGGCAATTGATGCGATCCGTCGCGCCGCCCAAACCGGTCGGATCGGCGACGGAAAAATTTTCGTTTCGACGATCGAAGAAGCCATCCGGATCAGGACGGGGGAATCCGGAAATGACGCCATCTGAGTGGCTAGTCTGACTGCTCGCGCTTAGCCGCGACGGGAGAATTCGACCAGCGCCACGGGCCATTCACCAGCACCACGAAAGGGTACGCATGCCATGACGACGCCGAAGAATGTCATGAAAATGATCAAGGATAACGACGTGAAATACGTCGATTTCCGCTTTACCGATCCGCGCGGCAAATGGCAGCACGTCACGTTCGACGTTTCCATGATCGAGGAAGAGACCTTCGCCGAGGGGCAGATGTTCGATGGCTCCTCGATCGCCGGCTGGAAGGCGATCAACGAGTCCGACATGTGTCTCATGCCGGATCCCGCCTCTGCCGTGATCGACCCGTTCTTCGCCGAAACCACGCTGTCGCTCATATGCGACGTGCTCGAACCGACGACGGGCGAACCCTACAATCGCGATCCGCGCGGCATCGCCAAGCGCGCCGAGGCCATGGTCAAATCCATGGGCGTCGGCGACACCGTCTTCTTCGGTCCCGAAGCCGAGTTTTTCGTCTTCGACGACGTGAAGTACAAAGCGGACCCCTACAATACCGGCTTCAAGCTCGACTCGGTTGAACTGCCGTCGAATTCGGATACCAGCTACGAAGGCGGCAATCTCGGCCACCACATCGGCACCAAAAAGGGCTACTTCCCGGTACCGCCCCAAGATTCGGCGCAGGATATGCGCTCGGAAATGCTTGCCGCCATGGCCCGCATGGGCTGCGTCGTCGAGAAGCATCACCACGAGGTGGCGTCGGCTCAACACGAGCTCGGGCTTAAATTCTCGCCCCTGACCGTGATGGCCGACCGACTGATCATCTACAAATACTGCATCCAGCAGGTCGCGCAGGTTTACGGTAAGACCGCGACCTTCATGCCGAAGCCGATCTATGGCGACAACGGCTCGGGCATGCATTGCCACCAGTCCATCTGGAAGGGCGGCAAGCCGGTCTTTGCTGGTAACAAATATGCGGACCTTTCGGATACCTGCCTGCAATACATCGCCGGCATCATCAAGCACGCCAAGGCGATCAACGCCTTCACTAACCCGACGACAAACTCGTACAAGCGTCTTGTTCCGGGCTTCGAAGCACCGGTGCTGCTCGCCTATTCGGCGCGCAATCGTTCGGCGTCCTGCCGCATCCCGTATACGACAAACCCCAAGGCGAAACGCGTCGAAGTTCGCTTCCCCGATCCGCTGGCCAACCCCTATTTGGCATTCGCATCCATGCTCATGGCCGGGCTCGACGGCATCAAAAACAAATTGGATCCCGGCGAGGCCATCGACAAGGACCTCTACGACCTGCCGCCGAAGGAGCTGAAGAAAATTCCGACCGTCTGCGGCTCGCTGCGGCAGGCGCTCGAGGAGCTCAACAAGGACCGCGGGTTCCTCAAGGCGGGCGGCGTATTCGACGACGACTTCATCGATTCCTACATCGACCTAAAGATGGGCGAAGTGATCCGCTTCGAGCACACGCCTCATCCGGTCGAGTTCGAAATGTACTATTCGGCGTAGAGCGTGAACGTGTTTGCGTAAGCTTCCTCCCGGCATTGCCTAGGCGATACAACTTTCCAGGGCGCCGTCGTTCGCGGCGCCCTTTTCTTTTCGCCATTTTTTGCGCTGCACCTCTTGGCTTTGCGCGCAGGCACTTGCGTCGGCCGCGCCTACAACTTCTTCGTCGGGGGTCTCGACCCGGTTACGTCCGTTCGTCTTGGCGCGATAGAGTGCTTCGTCGGCATGCGTGATGAGCAAATCCACCGCGGCCGCCGGCGAACCGCACGCCACCCCGATGCTGACCGTCGCTGCGATACGCTGGCCGTTGCGAACGATACTTGCCGCGGCAAAGGCTGATCGCACGCGTTCCGCGGCAATGCCGGCTTCGGCCCGCGTGCCCGGAATGACGGCGACGAATTCCTCCCCTCCCAAGCGGCCCACGACGTCGGTCGCGCGCAGCGTCTCGCGCGCAACCTTCGCGAATAATGCCAAGACGGCATCGCCGACCGCGTGGCCGCAGCGGTCGTTGATCGATTTGAAATGATCGAGGTCGAAGGCGAGCACGCTCACCGGCGCCATGCTGCTGCGATTGCGCGCCATGAGGACGCCGGCGGCCTCGAAAAACCCTCGGCGGTTCAACAGACCCGTGAGAGGGTCGGTTGCCGCCGCAATTTTGTAAATGTGGACAGTGCGATCTTTCGCCAGGATCAACACAATGAAAGCCGTACCAACGACGTAGAGCAGGATCTCGATTGCGAACACCACGATCCAACCGCGCGCAAGGCTGTGGGCGGCGTCGCCGTCGGCCGAAATCGTCGCCAGCGCTACCGGGACGAGAAAGATGGCGCCATGCAGCATCGGAACAAAGATGGCAGGCCAGCGCCGGATCAGCGATTTGCGCCGCTCGCGCCGTAGCTCGAGCGTTGTCAGGAAGGTGTAGCCGGCGACAATGAGCGAGCTTACGACGATGCGTGAAGCGGCCGAACCCGCAAATGCCGGGCAAAAACCTGCGGCCAGCCAAAACGCGGCCCCGAACAACATGGCGACCCAGCGGATCCGCCGGCCATGGAACAGGCGCGCGGCGCTCCAAATCATCCCAACGGCCACAAACAACAGGACGGTGCCGACGCTTGCAGGTAGCCCCGGAACAAACAGGTCGCCGTACCGCCAGAGCGCACCCGAGGCGCCGCCGATCAGGTACGCAAAGCCCCACCACGCGAGTGCGAGGATACGTTCCTGCGTCCAGGCGAACAGCAGGAACAAGCCAAGCAACGCGGAGACGCAAATAGCGACGAAGAACAGCGTTCCGACATCAAGAGATGCCAGAGCCGTGGCGAAGTCTATCGCCATTAACCGAAGCTCCCAACCGTGCTATCCGTACAATTGCGTACCATCGATCCGCGGCGTGTGCCGGAACTTTGCTTTTCAGGCTTTGCCAACCGTGTGGCTTGTGAAGCAGTTTTTGGAAAAAGTTTTTTTGAAAAATACAGAAAATGCGCTCGAATTTCCGGCGTCTGGAGGGTATGGGCCGAGAAGGCAGCATGCGACAAGGATTCCGCTCATGAAGCGTCCAACCCGGTTCATCGTTGCGCTTCTCGTCTTTTGCGTGAGTGTCCTTTCAACCCAGGCCAATGCCCAGACCTCGCCGGCATGGCCCGA
>JBEKSB010000083.1:0-16051 GCA_049517455.1 Xanthobacteraceae bacterium | reverse complement strand
ACGGATTTTGGGTACTGGCCTGTTTCCGAGCCTAGTGGCTGGATTTGAAATGGGAAGTGGCCGTTTGCCCTTTTTGGTTTCGCGCGTTTTGGCTCTGCGTTCGTCTCTGAGCTTACGCTCAATAGCCTCAAGGGGCTTAAGGGCTTCAATATACGCCTTGAGGTACAGTTCCGCGTCTAGGGTGGGCCGTCCCGTAGCTTTGAGTCCTGCAATTAGTTGTTCTTGGCGAGCAACGATGCGCCGCGCCTCAGCCGCACGTTCGGCGGCCAAAATCAACTTCGAGCTTCTTCTCGGCATGCGAATCGCACTGCTGGTGCTCTAAATTGCTCAGTCTGATACAACGGCTTAATGACGGAACCTCAACCACCGTCCTTCAAGTGCCCGAACTGTGACGCCTGTACGAGATCGTCCGGGTGGAAACATCAATCCCGGCACATGACCAGAAAATAACCTGCCGTACTTGCGGCGGTCCACTTCATGGGCGCGAAGGGAAGTTTTTCTTCTGCGCCGTTCTGGCGATTCAAGGCCGCCTCAGTTGGCGGCCTCTCTTATTTCAAGAGATTTAGAATTTCCTCGTACTTAGCGAGGACTTCTTTGAGTTTAGCAACACCCGCAGCATCAACGTCTGCCGTGATCTGGAGGCGATTTCCGCGTAGCAAGACGTCGATCTGCTGTGCGTCATCCGGCGGGCCGACGTCGCGCGACGTCGGGTCCGCAGTGATGGATTGTCCCGTCTGCACGACGGGCGCGGGACTGGGCGCTTCTGCGATAGTGACTTGCTCCAACGGAATCCCCGTAAGGCTGCCAAAGACCCACACAAAGCCGCCGTCGATCTTCGTTAACGCGTTTGCCACTTCCGCACGGCGGCTCCGCTTTCCGCTCTGCGCGCCGCTGCGCTATACGATGCTATGCCCGGCTTGCCTAGCACTCGCCGGAGCTTGGATGGGGGAGGAAGTCTGCGTGACCACCATGCTTGCCGCTCGGCTCTACGAAGCCGGCCAGCCTATGAAACTTGAGCGTGTACCGGTGCCGGAGCCACGGCCGACGGATGTTCTCGTCGCGGTGAAAGCCTGCGGCGTGGTGCCGAACCTCATCAACGTGCTGACCCACTGGCAAAAGTGGTTTCCGGAGTTGCCACTGCCCAAATTGCCGGCAATTTTCGGCCTCGACGTTGCGGGCGAGATCGCCGCGATCGGCGATCGGGTGCAGAATTTTCGCAAGGGCGACCGCGTCTACGTCAATCCCGGCCTGTTCTGCGGTTCGTGCCCCGCCTGCCGCGCCGACGACACCATGAACTGCACCAACTACACCTTCAGTGGCTATTTCGGTTTTGGACCGGATTCGCAGAAGCAATTCGATGCTTATCCTTATGGCGGCATGTGCGAGTACATGATCGCCCCGCAGCACAATCTCGTGCCGCTGCCGAAAAGCGTGACCTTCGAGCAGGCGGCGCGCTTCGGCTATATCGGCACCGCCTACGCCGCTTTGCGCAAGGCGCAGGCGGGGCCCGGCAAGACGATCCTCATCAACGGCCTCACGGGAACGCTGGGTCTCGGCGCGACGCTCACCGCGCTTGGCCGCGGCGTCACCCGCATTCTCGGCACCGCCCGCGACCGCAGCCGCCTCGATCGGGTGAAGAAGCTGGCGCCCGACCGGATCGAGATTCTGCCGCAGGACGAAGGCCGCTCGGTCGCCGAATGGGCGCGCTCGCTTACCGGCGGTCACGGCGTCGACGCGACGATCGACTGCCTTGGCCCCGGCACGTCGGGCACATTGCTGATGAACGCGATCTACGCGCTCCGCCGCGGCGGCAAGGCGATCAATATCGGCGGCGTCGGCGAGAAAACGATGATGGACATACACTGGATGATGGACCAGCAGATCGAGTTCATCGGCAGCAACTGGTTCAGCATCGGCGACGGCGAGGCGCTTGCCGCGATGGCCGAGGCGGGGACGCTCGACCTTTCGGTGTTCCAGCATGTTCGGGTGCCGTTATCCGAGGTCAACCGGGCGCTTGACGGCTCGCAATTCCGCGACGGCGGCTTCACCAACCTTGTGATCGTACCTTGAGAGGCAATGACATGGCACAGTCGCATCGCGTGATCGTCACCGGCACCAACAAGGCCGGCAAATCTATCGTGGTGGAGGAGGCCCATGCCACTATGACCGGGCCGGGCAATTTCGATTTCTGGCAGACCAACCCCGGCCAGTCACCCCATGACGTTTCGATCGGCCGATCGCCGATGAAGTTTTTTCCGGCGCCGGGCGGCACGATATTCCGCTTGTTCACGATTCCACCGGCCGATCCGAAGATGACGCCCGCCGACATCGCAGCGGTCCAGGACATGCTGTTCAACGCCATCGGCATTCCGGAAGCGCGCGTCGATACCAGCCGCCATCCGATGATGCATACGACGCCGACCATCGATTACATCGTTCTCCTGTCCGGCACGATTTCGCTGCTTCTCGATGAAGGCGAGCCGATCGCGCTAAAGCCCTTCGACGCGGTCGTGCAGCGCGCCACCAATCACTCCTGGGTCAATACCGGCCGGGAGCCGGCGCTGCTGATGTGCGTCATGGTTGGCGGCAAATAGCCGCCCGTTGAGCCCGATCGAGACAAAAATGAAAGAAAACGACGCCCGCGCCGCCGAGGAGCTTTTTCCATCCGGCCATCAGCCGCCGTCCGATTACAGGCGGCCGCCGCAGTACAAACGAATCGTCTGCGACAAGGACGTCTCAGTACCGATGCGCGACGGCGTCAGCGTGGTGCTTGACGTTTATCGGCCGGACGCGGCGGGCGGATTTCCCGTCCTCTTTGCCTTCGGCGTCCATTCCAAAGAGCTGCAGGGCAACGAACTTCCGCAGACATTTCCGCCACAGCCGTCCTGGTCGTCGCTGTGGCTCGGCCATGCGGAAGCGGGCGATACCGAGTTTTTCGTATCGCGCGGCTATGTGCATGTCGTCGGTTCGCCGCGCGGCTTTCTCAAATCGGGCGATGGCGGCTCGCGAGAATGGGACAGCTACGACGTGATCGAATGGATCGCGCGGCAGCCATGGTGCGACGGCAATATCGGCATGATCGGCATCGGCGCATTCGCGTCGGAGCAATTCCACGCGGCGCGCCAGCAACCGCCGCGGCTCAAGGCGATCTTTCCCTACGATCCGCGCGGCGCCTACGGGAAATTTGGCGGCTTCCGCGAGGAATATCCGGGCGGGGTGCTGCACGCATTTCGGTATCTGATGGACCATTTCTCCTCGATACACACCACGCGCAGCGCCCCGGGTGAGCTGCCGCCGGAGAAGGACGCGAAGTGGCGCGAGGCGATGTCGGATCCCGACATCCGCATGTACCCGCATCTCCACAACGTGCTGGTCCAGAAGGGCCAGCACATGCCGCGCTACTTCGACGTGCTGATCGATCCCTATGACCGGGAGGAGACGATCACGGAGGCGGAGGCGGATTTTCAGAAGATCACGCTGCCGACCTACACCGGCGCCGGCTGGTACGGCTACACCTACAAAACGCATCTCGCCGGGGCGCAGACTTATTTCAGCAAGATTCCGGCGCCGAAGAAAATGCTGCTGACCGGCCCGGCACATCCCGACCGTCCGCTGCGCGCGCTTCGCGGCGAGATGCTGCGCTGGTACGATCATTGGCTCAAAGGCATCGACACCGGGCTCATGAAGGAGCCGCCGGTCACCTATTGGGCGATGGGCGCCAACGAATGGCGGCGGGGCGCCGATTGGCCGCTGCCGGAGACGCAATGGACCAAGCTTTATCTGGCGAGCTGGGAACGGCTGACGGCCGAGCCCTATATCGGATCGAGCGTCGACGACTACATTCCGCCGGACGTGTTCGCGCAGATGCCGCCGACGCAGACCAATCGGATCGCGAAACTGCGCTTCCTCACCGATCCGCTGCCGCACGATCTTCTCGTCGCCGGTCCGAGCATGCTCACTCTCTTCGCCGCGATCGACCGGGACGATACCAACTGGATCATTGTCCTCAAGGATATCGGGCCCGATCCGTCGGTGCGGACGGCGCGGGAGGGCGAGCGCGAAATCCCGACCGACCTTCCGGCACGCGAGCTGACGCGTGGCTGGCTCAAAGCCTCGAACCGCGCGCTCGACCCTAAGCGCTCAAAACCGTGGAAGCCCTGGCATAAGCTTACGCGCGAGGCGCGGCAAAAGGTGACGCCGGGCAAGGTCGAGGAATATGCGATCGAAATCTTTGCGATGGCCAATCTCTTCCGCAAGGGCCACCGCATTTGCGTCGAGATCAGCAGTCTCGATCTTTCGACCGGCGTGCTCGGCGCGACTGACGTCGAATATATTCCTTATCATGTATGCAGCAGCTGCACGGTGGTGCACAGCATCTATCACGATGCAGCGCATCCCTCGCATCTTTTGCTGCCCGTCGTTCCGACGGCCGACTGAGAGTTCAAGGTGACATGGATATCAATCTGAACGGCAAAAGGGTGTTGATCACCGGCGGCTCAAAAGGCTTGGGCTTGGCGATGGCACAGTGCTTTGCTTCCGAGGGGTGCGACCTGCATCTCGCGGCGCGCTCGCAAACGACGCTCGAAGACGCCGCGGAAACCATCCGGCATCAGTATCCGGTAAAGGTGAATACGATCACCATCGATCTTGCGCACCACGGCTCCGCCGGTCGTGTAGTCGAAGCGTGCGGGGATATCGATATCCTCGTCAATAATGCCGGCGACATTCCCTCCGGCTCACTGGAGGCTGTCGATGAAGAGCGATGGCGCGCGGGCTGGGATTCAAAAGTCTTTAATTACATCAATCTCAGTCGCGAGTATTTCAGACGCATGAAGGCGCGGCGTGCCGGCGTGATCGTCAACGTGACCGGCATCGCCGGCGACCTCCTGGATGCGAGCTACATTGCCGGCAGTGTCGGCAATGCCGCAATGGCTGCCTTTACCAAAGCGCTTGGCTCGACCAGCCACAAATTCGGCGTAAGAGTTGTGGGCGTCAATCCTGGAGCGTGCGAGACCGAACGCTACGAAAGGCTGGCGCGCGCAAAGGCCCAGGAGCGGCACGGCGACCCCGAGCGCTGGCGCGAGGCGTTGAGCACGCTGCCGTTCGGCCGCGCCGCATCGCCCGATGAAATCGCAGCGGCGGTTGTCTTTCTCGCCTCGCCGCTGTCGGCTTACACCACCGGCACCATCCTCACGATTGATGGTGGATTGACCGGCGGACGGGAGATCGCGCGGTGAGGCCGGCCGATTGTCCGAAACTGCGCTTTCATGACCTCCGCATCATTTTGGCGGGCCGGATTCGTTCAAAATGCTCCACACGGTATCGTCGGGACAGCGCACCGGGAAAGCATCGAAAGGGGCGTCGCTGAATGGAGTGTCAGTGATCGTCCTCGGCGTCACGGTCATCTTCAATGTTTTGTAGGCGTCGAGCGAGTACCGGTTTTCCGTCGTTCCGGCCAATATCGATCCGTCGGAATGGATGATTTTCAATTCGCAGTTGTCGATCTGTTTCTCGCGATTGAACGCGCAGCGGCCGACATCTTCGACTTCCCGCCGGACAAGTTTGCTTTCCGTCTTGTGCATTCTCAAGCCGATAAAATGGCCATCGGCAAATCGAATCTCAAAGTGGTCGCGACAAACAGCGATGACCTCTTGCGCCGTTGCAGCTTTGTGACTGGGGAACGACCAAAAGCCGGACGTGATGGGGCTTTCGGTTAGTGGCGCCTGCGCCAGTGTCGTCGTGCCGAAAAGCGCAGCTGCTAGAGCTGTAGCCACCAACGCGTGAAGGCGCCTCGTCATCTTGACCTTCTACTCGGCCGGTTTCGCAACCATGGTTCGCGTCTGCAAGGTGAACCAGGAAAGCACAAAGGCGGCGAGGGCGCATAGCGCAATGGTGGTCACCATAGGCAATGCGGTGCCGTCGAAGAACACGCTGACCAGGGCGATGATCGCCGCGCCGGCGAGCATTTGTACGGTGCCTGCCAACGCCGAAGCCATTCCCGCAATTGGCCCGTGCTCCTCGAGCGCGAGCACCATGGTCGACGGGATGACGAGGCCTAACCACGCGAAGGCAAGGAAGAGCATCATCATCAGGACGCCGAGATTGGTCACGCCCGCCGCAGTCATTGCAAACAACAAAACCGCCATCACGGTGTAGCAGGCGACTGCCGTCAATACGACGCGGGAGACGCCGAAGCGCCCAGCGAGGTGGGCGCTGAACTGAGACGTGCCAATGAACCCGATCGCGTTGAGGCCGAAGGCCAGACTGTATTGGGTCGGCGTCAGGCCGAAGTGATCGATGTAGATGAACGAAGAACTGGCGAGAAAGGCGAAGAAGCTCGCCATGCCGAACGCGCCGATGAACGTCAGCGCCAGGAAGCGCCGATCCCGCAGTAGAAAACTGTAGCCCGCGAGCATGCTTCGAAGGCCGCTACCGATCCTCTGATCGGGCGGCCGCGTTTCCGGAAGAAGGAATGCCACCAGCAGCAGGCCGAGTGCCGCGGCGATCGTGATCGCGACGAATACCGCCCGCCAGCCGAACGGTACGATCAAGGCGCTGCCGATCAGCGGCGCCAGAATCGGCGACACGCTGAAGACCAGCATAACCAGCGACATCAGACGCGTCGCTTCGAGACCGGTATGAAGGTCGCGGATCACAGCGCGGGGAATCACCATGATGGCGGATGCGCCGACGCCCTGGATGAATCGGAAGACAATCAGCCATCCGATGGTCGGACAAAATGCACAGCCGATCGAAGCGGCAACGAACAGGGTGAGCCCAGCGTAGAGCGGAGGCTTGCGACCGAACATGTCGGAAACCGGACCGTATGCCATTTGGCAAACGCCAAATGCCACGAAGAACACCATGAGCGTTGCCTGGGTGGCGGAGGTGGAGGCATTGAGATCGGCGGAAATCGACGGTAGCGCCGGCAAATACATGTCAATCGCGAAAGGCCCGATGGCGGTAAGAAGACCCAATACGATCGCGTTCCGGGCGAATGTTGGCGGCATGAACAGAGTTCACCTCCTTTGTCATGGATGCATGGTTTGATAAGAGAGAGTACGAGTCGACCACCCGGGGCTTGCTACATACGGACAATGTTCCGATGAGGGCAATCATGATCCAACGCCCCAGTCGCCGCGATACCTTGAAAACGGCAGTGAAGCTTGCTGTTGCCAGCTCGTTGGGCGTGGACTACGCGGCCGTCGCGCGCGCCAAAGAGCCGACCGGGCTCGGCTTAAGTACGTTTCCCCATATCGACTCGATGCTCCGTGCTGCAACGAGCGCAGAGGAAGTTCCCGGGGTCGTTGCGTTGGCGGCGACCGACAACGGCGTCGTCTATGAGGGTATTTTCGGTAAACGCCGGCTTCACGACGGGCCGGCCATGACGCGCGACACCGTATTTCGCGTCGCCTCGATGATTAAGCCGATGACTTCGGTCGCCGCGCTGCAGCTCGTCGAGCGGGACAAGCTTTCGCTGGATGCTCCGGTGCCGGATATCGAGCCCGCGCTCGGCTCGCCCCAGGTGCTTGAGGGATTCGATGCCGCAGGAGCACCCCGGTTGCGTCCAGCAAAGCGGCCGATTTCGCTGCGTCATCTGCTGACCCACACGGCCGGCTTCGCCTACCGGCTGTGGGATGCCCGGGCCGTTCGCTATTTCAAGGCAATTGATCGGCTGCCATCGGCGGCCAGAGCTAAGGAGCCGCGTCCGCCGTTGATGTTCGATCCCGGCGAGCGTTGGCAATACGGCACCAGTATCGATTGGGTCGGCCGCATCGTTGAATCGATCAGCGGTGAGCCGTTAGATGTCTATTTTCGCAAGCACATTTTTGAACCACTCGGTATGAACGATACTGCGTTCGTCATCTCGCCGCAGCAACGCGCGCGGGAAGCCAGTGTGCATCGGCGCCAGCCGGACGGGTCGCTCAAGCCGCAACCGGCGGAGCGGCCAACGGCAAGGCAAGTCTTCTCCGGTGGCGGCGGGATTTATTCTACCGGACCGGATTATTTGACTTTCATCCGCATGCTGATGCAAGGCGGCTCGTTCGATGGCGTCCGCATACTTCGTCCAGATACCGTCGCGCTCATGGGCCAGAACCAGATCGGCAGAATCGAAGCTGGCGTCCTGAGGACGACAGTGCCGGCGCTCTCCAACGATGTCGATTTCTTTCCCGGTATCAGCCTCAAATGGGGCTTCGGCCACATGATCAACATGCAGGCCGTGCCAGGTGGTCGCAGCGCCGGAAGCCTGACCTGGGCCGGCCTTTTTAACACCTATTATTGGATTGATCCCGGCCAGCGCATCGCCGCCGTTTTCATGACGCAGGTGCTGCCGTTTGCCGATGAACGCGCATTGCGGATCTACCGTCAGTTCGAACGCGGTGTCTACGGAGCTGTGAAATCGGGATGACGGCTGATGGTGGCGCCCAACATTCTGGTCCGTAGGTTTTCCGCATCGGAACAATCTGCGCTTTTCAGGCCGCGCGCAGCGCCGGCGCCTTCACGCCGCGAATGAGGTCGGCCGCCTTTTCGCCGATCATGATCGAAGCGGCGTTGGTATTGCCGCTGATGACCGCGGGCATGATCGAGGCGTCGGCAACGCGCAAACCGCCGACGCCGTAAACGCGCAACTGCGGATCGACGACGCTCGTAGCGTCGATGCCCATTTTCCATATACCGGCCTGGTGGTGATACGTCTCGCAAGTCTGACGCACCCATTGAACGCGTTGCGCCCGCGTTTTCACTTTCGGCCAGACGGAGCGTTTGCGCCATTTGGCGAAGGCCGGGCTCTCCATAATCTCGATCGAGACTTCGAGCGAATGGACCAGCGCGTTGAGGTCGGCGGGTTCGCTGAGATAGCGCGGATCGAGATGGAGCGGCGCCTCCGGATCGTCGGCGGTCAGTTTCAATTCGCCGCGCGAGACAGGCCGAATGATGCCGGGCGCCATCGCGTATGAGTTCGGCGGGATATCAAGTCCATGCTTCGGCGGCGCATTGCACATAAAGAGCGGCTGATGATCGGGCACCGCGAGGCGTGGATCGCTCTTGGCGAACAGATGAGCTTCAAGGACGTTGTGCTTCGGCGCGGGAATTTCCCGGCTCGCTTCGTGGATGACGAAGGTTAAAAGATGATCGTGAAGGTTCTGGCCGACTCCGGCCAAAGCTGCCTTCACGTCGATGCCAAATTTTTTCAAATCATCCGCCGGGCCGATGCCGGACAGGAGCAAAAGGTGGGGCGAGCCGATGGCGCCGGCGCTGACGACGACTTCGCGCGCTGCGCGCGCGGTATGGAACTTGCCGCCGCGCTTATAAACAACGCCCTGGCAACGGCCCTTCTCGATCGCGAGACGATTGCTGTGCGCTCCAGTCTGCACCGTCAGGTTACGCCGGTTATGTGCGGGCTTGAGAAACGCCACAGCCGCGCTGCAGCGCTGGCCGTCGCGCGTCGTCGTTGTGTCGGTGTAGCCCACCCCCATCAGCTCCGGGCCGGAAAAATCGTAGTTGATCGGATGACCGGCTTGCACGGCGGCGTCGATGAACGCATCGGTCAGCGGGTTTGGCGCGGTGTGGCGCGAAACCGACAACGGTCCGCCAGCGCCATGATAACGCGAGGCGCCGCCGTAATAGTCCTCCGATTTCTTGAAGTAGGGCAGGACGCTCTCGTAGTCCCATCCGGCGTTGCCCAGGTAGGCCCAATGGGCGTAGTCCGCGCGCGCGCCGCGCACATAGACCATCGCGTTGAGATAGCTCGATCCGCCCAGTACCTTGCCCCGCGGCCAGTAGAGGGGCCGGTTGAACGCGGCGGCCTGCGGCGCCCCAATCGAACGGAGTGGCCCACAACTCCCATGCACGATGGGGCGCAGAAATCCTCTCGTCGTCGTCGGCGCCGCCGGCCCTCCAGCAGCAGAACGTCGACCGACGGATCTTCGGACAGGCGTGCGGCGATCGCGCAGCCGGCTGAACCGGCGCCTACAACAATATAATCGTAATCGGCCACGGCGCGTCCTCCCCCGATCCGGCCGGAGCCGACCGTCTTTTGCGGTCGTTGGGAAGGCCCGGATTAGTTGGCAGTGATTATCTCAAGGAAGCGCCGCTCGGATCAAGCCGCCAAAGCTTGAGGCTCGCGCCTTACGCGTGCGACTCGCTGTCGAGGTGCGCCATCTGCGGCGCGTCGTAGCGAGCGCCGGCGGTGAGAGCGGGCGACACTGCCGCATCGATGCGCGCGATATCGGCGGCGTCGAGCTTGAGCTCCATCGCGCCGAGCGATTCATTGAGTTGCTCGCGGCGGCGTGCGCCGATCACCGGCAAGATATCGGCGCCGCGCGAGCGCACCCAGGCCAAAGCGAGCTGTGCCGGGGTTGCGCCTTTTTCATTGCCGATCTGCCGCAGCGCTTCAACCAGGCGCAAATTGCTTTCGAGATTGCCCGCCTGGTAGCGCGGCATGCGGACCACGCGGAGATCGCCCTTGGCGCCCGTCGCGGGGACGCGCCCGCTTAACAACCCGCGCGACAGCACGCCATAGGCGGTGATGGCTATTCCAAGCTGGCGCGTTGCCGGCAGGATCGTGGCTTCGATGCCGCGGCTCATCAGCGAATACTCGATTTGCAGGTCGGCGATCGGATGGACGGCATGCGCGCGGCGGATGGTCTCGGCGCCGACTTCGGACAGGCCGATGTGACGGACATAGCCGGCGCGAACCAGGCCGGCGATGGCGCCGATGGTGTCCTCGATCGGCACGGCCGGATCGAGGCGGGCGGGGCGGTAGATGTCGATGTAATCGGTGCCGAGCCGCCGCAACGTATAGGCCAGAAAATTCTTCACTGCCTGCGGCCGGGCGTCGACGCCGGCGAATGCGCCGCCCGGATCGCGCAGCGCACCGAATTTCACCGAGAGGACGAAGCGCGAGCGCGCGATGTCTTCGAGCGCCCGGCGGAGCAGCATCTCGTTGTGACCCATGCCGTAGAAGTCGCCGGTGTCGATCAACGTGACACCGGCGTCCACTGCGGCGCGGATGGTGGCGATGCTCTCCGTCTCGTCCGACGGCCCGTAAGTGCCGGGCGACATGCCCATGCAGCCGAGGCCCAACGCTCCGACCGCCGGTCCGGTCCGGCCAAGTGTCACTGTCTGCATAACCCCTCCATCTGTTCTAATTGGGCCCGTGAAGCCGTGTGCGCAACCGGCGCCAAGGCCTCTCATGCTCTGGAGCTTATGGCCCGGTGATTTGGTAGCCGAGATACCAGGAGAATAGATTTGTGGTTGACGCATTCTGCAATCCCGTGCCAACCGAGGCCAACAGGTGGTTGTGCTCGTTGAAATCATAAATCGCGCCGATATTGAAGCCGGTGGTTGGCCGGGTGGCGGCGCTGTCGGTGCTGCCGAATGCGACAGTGGCAGTCTGATGGAATAATTCGCCGCCGATGGCCAATTTTTTGGTCACCTGCCGCTGCAGCAGCCAGCCGAAGAACCAATAGTCGCGATTGGCCGTGCCGTCGCCGTGATTGATCCAGTAGCCGCCGCCGCCATAGGTCGTCCAATCGCCAAAGCTTTTTTGAATCCAGATGGGGAAATAGGCGCGTGTGTAGCCGGCGCCCAGACCGGCACTCTCGTTGCCGGTTGGCAGTTCGATCAACGGATAAGCGCCGATCATGGGACGTGAGCCGTTCTTGTCTTCGTCGATGAAGCGATATTTAAAGCCAAGCTCGGTGTCGCCGTAGCCGAAATGCGATGAGCTGCTGGTGGGGCTGTCGAAAGACAGCGGCGCGATGATGTGGATTTGCCCGTTCGGGACCAGCCCGTAATTAAATTCCCAGGCCGGCCCTACGCCCTGAGTGTCGCCGCGCAGGGCTGTCCCGACGGAAAGCATGTAGAACTCGAAATGTTGATAGGGGACCGGCTCGGGATCGTCGGTCTGAAACGGCGGTCCGGCGATGGCTCGGGGTGCCGGTAGCGTCACCATCGCGGCGGCGGTCACGGCAAGACCAATAAAGATGCTATGCCGCGTCGTCATGGACGGCTTCCCATGTCTGCCGGTTCCGAAAGCTACGCGGTGAGCGCCTCCATCGGAAGGCCGTAATCGGCGGAAAAATGCGCGGCGCGAAGCCGGGCCTTGACGCGGCTTAGTGTGGGCGACATGGACGCGAGAGAAAATCCGGATATGAGTCGGCGATGGAGGCGGCGGGCCTTGCGATGAATGCACAATTGCCGGCCATTCCTATTGTCGACATTCGCGACGGCGGCCCGCCCCGCCATGCGCGGCAAAGCGCCGCGCGGGCGCGTGCGCTGCGTGACGCTTGTCTCGACTTTTTCCCGCCGGCGGCCCGGCCGCTGGTGCCGATGCTCGATTGGCTTTCGCATCGCTCGCTGAAGCGCTCGCGCTCGCCCTATTTTGCCGAGGTGGAGCAGATCGCGGCGGCGCTTGATTTCTCCGGCGTGTGGTTGCTCAACGCCTCGTATCAGTGGGGCTGCACCGCGCGCGCCAGCGAACACGGCGACGTGCCTTGGCTTATGCGCACGCTCGATTGGCCCTTTCGCGGTCTCGGACAGCACACCGAGCTTGCGCATATGCGCGGTGCATCCGGCGATTTCGTCAGCATCACTTGGCCCGGCTATGTCGGCGTGCTCACGGCGATGGCGCCGCGGCGCTTCGCCGCCGCGCTCAACCAGGCGCCGATGTGGCGGCGGACCCGGCATCGCTGGCTGCGCTCGGTCGACTATGCGGCGAACGCGGTGCGGGCGTCGGCGGCCGCCGATCGCATGCCGCCGGATCAGTTGTTGCGCCAAACGTTCGAGGTGTGCGGCGATTTTGCCTCGGCGCGGCGCTTGCTGGAACAAATGCCGGTCGCCCGTCCTGTGATCTACACGCTCGTCGGCTGCGCGGCCGGCGAACGCTGCGTGATCGAACGGACGGAGACCGGGTACGTCACCCGCGAGGAGGATACCTGTGCGGCCAACGATTGGGTGCCGTGCCGGCCTGGCTGGGAAGGGCGCATCGGCACGCGGCGGTTCCTTGTCAGCTCGTTCGCCGACGCGGCAGGCTTCAGCCGCGCGCGGCGCGATGCGCTGGCGGGGTGGAGCGGCTCGTTGGCGGCGAACGGGTTCGACTGGGTACGGGAGCCGGTGCTCAACCCGTATACGCGGCTCGCGGTTGCCATGAGTCCGGCGAGCGGAATCCTGCGCGTCACCGGCTATGACCTTGCCGGCGGCGCGTTACCCGAGCCGGTGACTCAAACTTGCGAACTCGACCTGTTGCCGCAGGCGGCATAAAACCTTGCCGACGGCGTGACCCAAAGGCGAGGCACAACGATGCCGAAGATCACCAGTACGGACGGCACCAAGCTCTACTACGAAGAAGCCGGTACCGGCACGCCGGTCGTGTTCGTTCACGAGTTCGCCGGCGATTATCGCACCTGGGAACCGCAGATGCGCCATTTCGCGCGTTCGCATCGTTGCGTCACTTTTTCCGCGCGTGGCTATCCGCCTTCCGAAGTGCCGAGCGATCCGGCGCGCTACGGGCAGGACATCGCGCGCGGCGACGTGGTCGCCCTCATGGACACGCTCGGCATTGCCAAGGCCCATGTGGTCGGCCATTCCATGGGCGCCTACACGGCTTTGCATGTCGGTATCCGCCATCCCGAGCGCTGCTTCTCGGTCACCGCGGCCGGTTGCGGTTGGGGTTCGGTGGCCGATCCGGCTGCGCGCGAGTCGATGCGCAAAGTTGCGACGGCGACCGCTGCCATGTTCGCCGAGACGGATATCGCCGAAGCCGCGGCGAGCTATGCCGACACCCCAACGCGCCAGACACATAAATACAAGGACCCGCGCGGCTTCGCCGAATTCGCCCGCATGCTCGCGGAGCATTCCGCGCAGGGCCATGCGCTCACCATGTCGATGGTGCAGGCCAAGCGCCCGACGCTCTGGGACGTGGAAACGGATTTGAAGCACTTTTCCGTGCCGCTTCTGGTCATCGTCGGCGACGAGGACGACACCTGCCTCGAAGGCAGCTTGTTTCTCAAACGCACGGTGCCCACCGCCGGGCTCCTGGTCATTCCGCGCTCGGGCCACAACATCACCAGCGAAGAGCCGGCGGCGATGAATGCGGCGCTCGCGGACTTTTTTGCGGCCGCCGAAGCGGGCCGCTGGCTATCGCATAAGCCACCGGGGTGATCGCGGCTTCCGCGTGAAGCCGTCATGGCCGGGCTCGTCCCGGCCATCCACGTCTTTGGTCGCGAGGATGAAAGACGTAGATGCCCGGCACGAGGCCGGGCATGACGAATCACAGTTCCAATGACTCAGCATCCGCCCGCTGCGCTCGCGACGCCTGCCGCGCACGCAAGCAGAGCTATGGATGCGGGTTTAACCGATAGCTCATTTGGACGATCGTCCCGTAGCGCTGGGTATTCGTGGTAAAGGGACCCGGCGGAGACGGGCCATCGATACAGCCGCCGTTGCAACTCTGGCTGGCGCTCGTGGTCCACATAGCCCAATAGCGTCCGCCAAGGCCGAAAGTGAGATTTTCGGTGAAGCGATAAGTCAGGATGAGTTCGGCTTGGACGCCGCGCCCTGTACCCTCCTGCGGGAAATAAGCAACCGGCTCGCGCAGCCAATGGGTGTCGAGACCGCTGAACTGGGCATACGGCAGGTACGCCAGATCGCCGTTGATCCCCAAGCGATCCCATATCGTGGTGACAGCCGAGACTCCTACGCGGAGTGACTGCCAGGTATCGTCCTGCGTGATGCTGGGTTGATTTGCCGGGTAAGGCGGGTCGCACACCGAACCTGGCGTTACCATCTGCGCGCAGCCGAATGCATTCATCGTTTGATGGAAATAGCTGTAGCCGACGAAAGGTCCGACCTTGTAATCTCGGTCGTGCAACACGTTGAACCCGACATCGGCGGCGGCATACTTGAGCCAGCCGGAGGCTGTGGAACCGGTCACCTCGAAGGCCGTAAGTACGCTTGCGCTTGTGTCAACGAAGCCCCCGTCCTCGTCGGTCTGCTTCCCGTTGGTGATGGCGCCTGCGCCGACGTATCCTTTCACGAACACTTCCGACGGCGTATCGACCCGGGCAAACAGCTCGCCGGAATGACCGGTGAGGTTGCTGTAGTTCAGCTGCGAAACGAGACTGCCGGCCCCACTAGTGTTTTTCGACGTGCCGGTGCTGTACCAATAACGGGTGCCGGCATCGACTTCCCATCCGTCTACGATTGGAACGGAGCGAGCCTTGACCGGCATTGCGGCCACACCAAGAACGGGAGCATCCGCCCATACCGCTCCCGGATCCTGTCCCAAATGGTAGTTCAACGCCAGCTTGACGACTTGCATGTCCGCCGTCATGCCTGAAGTGCTGCCCGCAACCTCGGTGAATGTCGGGGTCGCGCTGCGCGCGGCTTTGACTGTCTCTGGGGTAGAAACGTTGGTCGAAGCGAAACGATAATAGTTATATTCCAGGCTGATCGACCAAGCGGGGGGTGAGAGCGCGCTCAATTCCGGCGCCAACCATTCCACCCCACGCACCCGCATCCGCGCTCGTCGGTCCGCCGGGGTATACAGGATCTTTGAACGATTGGAAATTGGCGGCGTTGGGATATATCGATATGTGGCTATCCGTCCACGCGCCGCCGGCTTTGCCGTAGATCAGCGTATGGCCCAGCGGGTCGACGAGAAAGCCGACACGACCTGCCACTGTCGCGAGCGCGCGCGGGCTCACCTCGCAATTCGATCCGATCAATGTCGTGAAGGCTTGCATACATGTGAAGCTGCCGCTGCTGTCGAGATAACTGGTGTCAGCCACGACGCCAACGACCCATCGCGGCGCCACTTGCCAGTTGTAGCCAAGCTGAAGGCCGGCGAGGAATCCGGCCGTGGTGACATTGTCGCCGAAGATCGAAGGTCCGTGCGGATCGGAGAATGTCGCGGTGCCGGCTGCCGCACCGACGCTGCCGCCGATGTAAAAGCCCGACCACGTCCAGGCCGGCGCTGCGGGCGGGAGCGGCAAATCGGCCGCAGTCGCTAGCGCCACCGGCATCAAGGCTGACACGATAAACGTAGCTC
>JBEKSB010000082.1:0-16269 GCA_049517455.1 Xanthobacteraceae bacterium | reverse complement strand
GGCCGGCCCAAACCGCGAGTTCATCGGGATCGTCGTAGAGCCGCTCGGGTAGGCGCCAATATGACAGCGAATGGCGGCCGACACGGTCCGGGCTTTTGGCGCGGGTATAGACGAACGGCCGGCTGCCTTCGCGCTCGAAATCAGGGATGCTGGTCTCATCCACTTTGAGAAAGATCGCGCCGTCGAAAACGAGTCCGAACATCAGACCTTCGCAATAAACGCCGGCGCCGCCGAACATGCGCTTCACCGTCACCGGACGGAATTGCGAGAAAAGGTCACGGATGAACTCGGGGTCCAAGCGGGTAACCCTTCATCAGGTCATCTTGATAGGGATCGCCCCCATGAAGTCGCGCTTACCGATGTCGACGCCGCAATGGCGTAAAATGGCATACGCTGCGGTAACGTGGAAATAGAAGTTCGGCAGCACGAAATGGTTGAGGTAGTCGTCGCCCTTCATGTTGCCCTTGTTGGTCGGGCCCAACGGAAACGTGATCTCGCGATCGGCCGACGAATCGATTTGCTTGCGGTCGAGCGTCTTCAGATAGGCGACCGTTTTTGCAAGCCGCGTCTTGAGCTGACCGATCGTCGTCTCGGTGTCTTCGAATACAGCCGGTTCGACGCCGGCGAGCCGCGCCGCGCCTCTTCGCGCATGATCCGTTGCGACCTGCACCTGTCGAACGAGGTCGAACATGTCGGGCGCTAGGCGCGAATGAAGCAGCACTGCGGGGTCGATCTTTTTGGCAACCGCGTAAGCCTCGGCTTTGTCGAGAACGCCGGACAATGCGTTGAGGTTGATTTCGAAGACCGAAAGGGAGGCCTGAGACATCGATAGCGGCATGTAACGGTTCCTTGGCTTTGTGAATTGGTGGTGGGCGAATCGCAAAACGCTTGGACAAAGGTGGCGCTAGGGCGTGTGGCTCTGTATTCTACACTTATGGAACCAAGAGGTATTTACCGAGAACGGAACGGCTGGGGCAATCAAGATAGCGCCCACGTCAAATACGACGAGCATCAAGAGCTCGACTTGCCGGAAGACCGCTACCGCGCTCGCGGCTACCAGCCGCCATTTGATCAATTGCCGTGGAAAGACGCCGCCGGCGACCCCAAGGCCTAGAGCCTATCGGTCGGCCACCGCTTAATCCTTCTGCGGCAGCATCCGATCCTCGGCCTTGAAGTAGTGCCGGGCATGGGCGACGAGTTGCCCGTCGCTTGGATGATCGACGGTCTCGACGCCGGCAATAATCTTCATCAGCCTCGGGGCGTGCTGATCGATGTGCTTGACCAGCGCGTTCTTGGCATTGCCGGGCCCAGTAATGAGTACCGCACCGGCATCCGCAACCGATCCAACGATGGCCTGAAGGAAGTTGTGATCCTCCGCGGCGTGCCCGCTACCAATTGAATTCGCTTTGTGGTGGATGTGGCGGGTCGGATGATCCGGGTGCAACACCAGCTTTTCGACGTCTGTAGGGCTGAAATGGAACACGCGGGCTTCATGGTGATCAATCCAAATGACCGCGTGATAGTGACGGGTGGTCATGGAATTAAGTCCTTTCGACCGGATAGCGCGGACGAGCGAGAGGAAGGAACGTTCGTCAGGATGCCGCGGCCGGTAGTTCCACCATCGTGTGTGTGTACTCAACACTGTCATACACGGATACCTGCACGATCGGATAACCCGTCTTGATGGCCAGTGCCGCCGCTTGAGCGGCTTCTGACGTCTTGTAGGAGCCCTTCGTCTGCCGATCCACCTGAAGTAAGTACCGCCCAGTCTCCGGCCGCTTGCGTTGCGACGGCGCCTCTTCAAGTTCCTTTTCGAAATCGTCCTTTACAGGCATTTTGATTTGGCGCGTGGCCATTCGGCGCTCCTTTATAGGGGGAAGTCTTTATGTAGGCGTTCCGGCTATTAGCCGCCAGAGCTACCCGCGCGAGGCAGCCGTCGCGATCAACCGCGCCGCAGGCTACTTGCTCTCCCGCGGCGTCCGCAAGTGAGGTTAATACGCCGGCGGTCTAGTGTTTGCGCGCGTCGACGCGGAAGCCGACGATGGTTTTCTCGCCGAGCGCCTTGGCGGCCTCCAGCCGGTGCAGGCCCTCGACCAGCACGAAGCGCGCGCCGTCGGGCCGCACCAGGATCGGCGTCTGCTGCCCGCTGTCGAGCATGCTGGCCGCGATTTCGTCGACGCGCTTTTGCTCGAGCGTGGCACGCCGTTTGATCGGCACGTAAATATCGGCGACGGGGAAGTTCTCGCGCTTCATGCCGTCACAGCATAACATGGAAGCGATTTACTTGTGCGGTTTTCGAGCCTACATGCTCCCGAAGGTCCGGCCCTGACGAATCAGGCCAATGAACGCACACAGTGAGGAACGAAATATGATGACCAAATCGTCTGTCGTTGCCGCAATAGCCGTTTGTCTCGCGATCGGGATGGGAACTGCCTGGGCGGAGGATCCGGCGCCGGCTGCTGCGGGCGCGCCCGCAGCGTCGTCCAAGATGGACGGGGCAGACAAGAAAGCCATTGCCAAATCCTGCATCGATCAGGCGAACGCCAAGGGCCTGCACGGCAAAGAGCGGAAGAAATTTAAGCACAAGTGCAAGCACCACGGCGGCAAGGTCGACTAGTCCGGGTCAGATCCCGACGATCGCCTGGCCGCAATTCGGGCTGATATTCTGCCCTGTCACCGCATCAGCTTCGCGGCTGGCGAGCCATGCCACGGCGTAGGAAATCTCTTCCGGCAGCACCTGACGTTTGAGCGCCATGCTGGCGATGATCTCCTCGAATATTTCGGGCGTGACATCGCTGCGGGTCATCGGCGTATCGGTGAAACCGGGAGAGACCGTGTTGACGGTAATGCTGAAGGGGGCAAACTCGCGCGCCCAGGCGCGCGCCAGCGCGGTGAGCGCCCCTTTCGCACCCGTGTAATGGCTCATCGCCGGCGCGCCGGTCATATTGAATGTCGACCCGGTGTTGATGATGCGGCCGAACTTGCGCCTTTTCATTCCCGGCACGACCGCCTGAACGGCGAAGAACGCGCCCTTGACGTGCGTGTCGAACAGGCTGTCGAAGAACGTTTCGTCGATGTCCTCGATATGCGCCATCATCCCGCTGATGCCAGCGTTATTGACGAGGACGTCGACCTTGCCGAATTGCGCCTCAGCCTTCGCCACGGCAGCGGCTTTCACCTCGCCGACCACGCGATTGTCGGCCTTGAGGCAGAGCGCCTCGACGCCGTCCCGCTTCAACTCGGCGCTCGCCTGATCGAGATTTTCCTGCTTGAAATCCGTAATTGCCACTCTTGCGCCGCGCCCGCCGAGCACACGCGCGTGCGACAGGCCCAGCCCCGTGCTCCCTCCCGTGATGAAAACGACGTAGCCATCGAGGCTCTTCGACACGCCCATCTCCCCATGTCTGTTTTTGATCGAAATTACCTCCGGCGAGCGTCTCACCGTACCTGAAAGACGAGCTTGCCGCGGAAATGGCGAGACTCACTGATGCGATGGGCTTCGGCGGCCTGCGATAGACGATAGAGCTTGATCTCAGGCGGGCGCACAGCTCCCGCCGTGACCAATTGGGCGATGCGCTCGAGCGGCGCCCGGGCGCGGCCGACGGCCGGCCGCAGCGACGTCACATCGTTGCGACCAGGCTTCGGCGCCTGCGCGCCGGACGCGATAAAAGCCGCGCGGCCGCCGGGTTTGAGCACGGCGAACGATTTCTGCGCCACATCGCCGCCGACGGTATCGAACACGGCGTCGCAATCGCTCACCGCGCGGGTGAAGTCCTGCGCATTGTAGTCGATGACTTCATCGGCGCCGAGGCCGCGGACATAGCTCACGTTCACCGCGCTAGTCGTGGTGATCACCCGCGCGCCGATATGCTTGGCAAGCTGGATGGCGAAACTCGCGACCCCGCCGGCACCGCCTTGAATGAGGATCGTTTCGCCGCGCTGGAGTTTGAGGGTCGTCTCGATAGCGGCGATCGCCGTCAGACCAGTCAGCGCTAGGGCGGCGGCGTGGGCGTGCGACAGCTCGTCGGGCTTTTTGGCGATGATCGCAGCCTTGATGGCGATCTTTTCGGCGTAAGCGCCTTCCCGGCCGGCTTCGAGGACGCCGAATACCGCCTCGCCAATTTTCAGATCGTCGACGCCCGCGCCTGCCGCGGCGACCACGCCGGAAAAATCGCGGCCCAGCACCAATGGAAACTTGGCTTCGGAATATTGGCCGGCACGCACTTTCCAATCGGCGCCGTTGACACTCGCCGCCACCACATCGACGACAACCTCGCCCGGTGCAGCCGCCGGATCCGGCAAGTCGCCGTATTTCAGGAGTTCCGGTCCCCCAAATTGTTCAATGAAGGCCGCTTTCATGCGCCGTCGCCTCTTACGCTTCCTGCTCGCAAACTCACAGACTGCTGATCACCGTGTAGGAAAGGTACACGAACAAAGCGCCTCCGAGCAAAACGAGAAGCACCGCCAGCGCGATGTCCCACCGCTCTCCAGTGCCACGCAGCGTTTCCGGGCTGTCGATTTCAATCGCTGTCCGGCGGAACCGGAGGATCGCCACAATAATCGTGGCCGCGCCAAGCCCAATCAGAAGCAAGCCCGCAATATTGCCGACGAATTGTCCGCCCGCGGAGAGGGTACGCCGCGCGAGCGTCTGACTCGCAATCTCCAGGAACAGGTCAAACTTCTCAACCAGGAAGCCAAAGGCAATTACCGCAATCGCGGTGCGGACCCAGGCCAGAAAGGTCCGCTCATTGGCCGCGTGATCGCTGTATCGCTCTATCATCGTTCTATCGCCCCCTGATCCGATCCACCGCGCCGTCTGCCGACATTATACCGCACATGTCACCCGGCTCATGCCGGTCACTGGCCCGGTAATTGTGCGCTACATTGAGTATTATGGGTCGGCACAACGCGTAGGATACGGGGGAACACAATGGCACACGGGCTTTTCGTCGACGGCGTGTGGCAAAGCCAATGGTACGACACAGCCACGACCGGCGGGCGCTTCGTGCCTACCGAACCGGTCTTCCGCAATTGGGTGACGCCGGATGGCAGTGCCGGACCGTCCGGTGAGGCGGGCTTTGCCGCCGAACGCGGGCGCTATCACCTCTATGTCTCGCTCGCATGCCCCTACGCGCATCGCACGGTGATCTTCCGCAAGCTCAAGGAGCTCGAGAGCGTGATCTCGATGTCGATCCTCGATCCGGTCATGGGCGAGCAGGGCTGGGAGTTCGGCGCCAGCCCGGGTACCATCGCGGACACCGTCAACGGTAAGCAGCGATTGGGCGAAATCTATCTGCTCGCCGATCCGCGCTACACCGGCCGGGTCTCGGTGCCGGTGCTGTGGGACAAAGAAAGGCGCACCATCGTCAACAACGAGTCGCCCGAGATCATCCGCATGCTCAATTCGGCATTCGCGTCCTTGATCAACGATCACGCCGATTATTACCCGCCGGATCTGCACGCCGAGATCGACCGCATCAACGCGCGAGTCTACAGCGACGTGAATATCGGCGTCTATCGCGCTGGCTTCGCGACGGCGCAAGGCGCCTATGAGGAAGGTTGCCGCACCGTATTCGCCGCGCTCGATTGGATAGAGGAGATTCTCTCGCGCCAGCGCTACTTGACCGGCGCGCGGCTGACCGAGGCGGATTGGCGGCTATTCACGACCCTCGTTCGCTTCGACGCGGTCTATTACGGCCACTTCAAATGCAATCTGCGCCGGATCGCCGACTATCCGAACCTGTCGAATTACCTACGCGAGCTCTATCAGATGCCTGGGATTGCCGACACCGTGAACATGGATCACATCAAGCGGCACTATTTCATGAGCATGACGGCGATCAATCCGACCCGTATCGTGCCGCTTGGGCCCGAGCTGGATTTTTCGGCGCGCCACGATCGCCGCCGGTTTGAACGGTAGGCGAGCGCTCTGCGCCGAAGGTATTTTGCGACAGTTTTGTGAATGAATTGCTGCGGTTCAAAGATGCGTGACATGCCGAAGCTACGCGCTTGACGAACAACAAAAATATTTCGGATATCTTTCCAAGGGCGGCAACCGCTTGGCAAAAGTTACGCCGAAGTTCACTCAGGAAAGAGCACCCAACATGTCCCAATCCGTCACGACCTTATCTGCCGGCGCGATCGCCACGGTTCTTGTGTGCGGAACTGCATTCATGCCGACGCCGGCCGCGGCCACTCCCGGCGCTGACAAGGCTGCCTTGAAACAGGCGACGGCCACATGCAAGGCGCAGGTGAAGGAGCAGGCGCACTTCGAGGAAATGTCGCTGTATGCGAGGCACAAGCTCGTCAAGAAGTGCGTCAAGGACACCCTCGCCGGTCGTTGAGCGGCGATCGCGGTGAACAGTTACCGCGTTGCCCCGGCACGCCACCCTGTTCTATTCAGGGCGCTGTTTGCGTAAGCAGCAATGCTTCGTCGAAGGGATCGATGATGCCGGTAAGCGGAGCGCCACATTCCTTGCATTCGAGACTGTAGCTCTCAAAGCCGCATTCATCGATGTGGGGTGCATGGCTTCTATGAAATGCCAGCCGCGCATCGCAGGCCGGGCAAGCAATGACTTGCACAGCCGGTGCCGTAATCGGCTCGTCCACATCCACGATTGGGCGGTAATGCTTCATCGGAATTGCTTGTCGTGCTGAACGTCGCCAGCGATGACATTTTTATATCTGATGCATTGAAAGAGTGCCTGAAACAGACCTGCCGCATTTTAACGCTCGGATTAAATCTCAGCTAACCGTTTGCCGTTTGCCGTTTGACCGAGAACGCGAACGGCGCCGACTTCAGGCTAATACCAATTGTCGTTGCTTGCGACCGATCCACGGTGTTGTGCCGGGGCTTGTCCCGACCATCTAGGTGTTTAACTCGATTCGCTTTTTTGGACTTGCATGCCCGGCACGAGGTTTGGAACGATGAGTCAGCGTTTGTGAGTTTTGGTATAAGGCAGGCTAAAGCTGGCCATCAAAAAGTGAGATTAAGGAGAAGCTACCTTGCGAGAATCAGCCGGCCAGGCATACCGCGCCGAGTTCAAGAAAAGGGCACACAGTCTCTCGCGACTGAGACGCCTCCTCCTTCGTGTCTGCGAACTTTTGGCCGGAAGAAGTCCCCGGCGGCTGTCGGCGCTCGAACAATCTCCGCTGCTCGAAGACGCTTGAACGAAAGAACGGGTAGCGCCGGTACAGTCGCTCCGCGGCGCTCGGAAAATGAACCGTCATCAGGCTGATCGGCTTCGCCAGTCGCGGATAAGGGCGCGGTTCACACAGCAGTTCGTGACTGAAGGCGCGCCGATAAAACGCCTGATGTTCCGCTCTAACCGCCGCGAGAAGGTGATCGGCGCCGAAATACTCGGCCGCCAGCATACAGATTCGGAGCGTGGCATACGGCAGGCCGCGATGGAGACGAGAAAGCCTTTCGTCTGCGACAAAGCGCGTCGTATCGACGAGGACTTTGCCGGCGTCGAGGAGGGGCTGCAAAACATCGGGAAACACGTGGAGCGAAGGGAAATCCGGGAATTCCTTGGTGGCGATGTGAAGGCGGAGCGAACTCGCTAGCTTAGCATCGACGTACAGCCCGAAAATGTAAGCGTTGTCCGCTTCGTCGTCAGCATCGGCAAACCTTCCGGAAGGATCTGCCGAAATCGCTCCTGCGCGCAAATAGGCTTGATAGCGAAGGCGATAAATCGATTCCCGTTCCTCGATGGAATCCACGCGCCGGCATTCGATCCTTGCCAAAAGCGTCGCAATCCGATCGGAGAAACTTTTCTCTGGGCCCGGATGGGCTGAAAGAGTCGAACGCCTTGCCTCAGCACTCATACTCCGCCTCACTTTTGGCGCCCCACCAGCGCCAGGGAATTAAAGGTTAACACTTTGTAAATATGATTACAATTTTGACGGCGCATTAGGGTTAACCACACGTCGCCAACTGAGCAAAGCAACCAACGCGAAGAAAGGTTCCGTTCAGGTTAGATTTGAAAATTCCGCTCAGGCGGCGTCGCTGCGGACTTTCGCCGGCCACGAGGAAACGTGTGACGGGGCGACGTAGGATGCGTAAAGCAGCTTACGCAGATCGGCCGCCGGCATGGGCCTGCAGAGCAGATAACCCTGCACCTCGTCGATGCTGTCTTCTCCGGCGAGCAGTTCAAGCTGCTCTTGGGTCTCGACGCCTTCGACCACGACGCGCAGTCCAAGCTGCGCACTCAACCGCGTCATGCCGCGCAGCAAGATCACCCTGCGCTCGTCGTCCCCAAGGCCCTCCAGAAATGACTGGTCGATTTTCACTTTGTGAAACGGAAAGCTGTGCAAATAACTAAGGCCCGAATAGGCGGTGCCGAAATCGTCCAAGGATATCTTCACCCCGAGCTCCGCGAGCTGCTGCAAATCGGCGCGGGTCCTTCGCGTGTTCTGCAACAGGGTCGATTCGGTTATCTCAATCTCGAGACGGTGAGCCGAAAGGTTCGTGGCGGCCAGTGTCTCGCGAATCAGCGCCGGAACGTTGGAGCGGTCGAACTGGATCGAAGAGAGGTTGACTGCCACGGCGGTATCGCCCGGCCAGCGGCGGCATTCCAAACAGGCCTTGTACAGCGCCTGGGTGCCGATCTCGACGATGAGGCCCATTTCCTCGGCAACGGGAATGAACTCTGCCGGCGAAACCATTCCGCGCTCATGGTGCGGCCATCGCAACAGCGCTTCGCAGGTCTCTATTTTCCTGGTCTTCAGATTAAAGAGCGGCTGATAGTAAAGCTCAAAGTCCTCGCTCTCTGTTGCGTTACGCAAATCAAATTCGAGGGCTCTGCGTGCTTGCGCGCTGGCTTCCATTTTCGCCTCGAACCAGCGCCAGGTGCCCCGGCCTTCCGATTTCGCTTGATAGAGGGCGATGTCGGCGTTTCGCAAGAATTGCTCCGGATCGATCCGGTTCTTGGCGACCGCAATTCCGATACTGGCGGTCACGACGACCTTGTGTCCGTCCAGATCGTAGGTGCCGCTGAGAGCCTCGAGCACGCGCGTGGCGAGTGCTTCGCACTGCTCCAGGGTTTTGATCGGCGCCTGTAAAATTACAAATTCGTCGCCGCCAAAACGCGAAATAACGTCGGCGTCCCGAATATTTTCTCGCAGGCGGTTGGCGACAGCTTCCAACAGCATGTCGCCCCGCGTATGGCCCAAGGTGTCGTTGACCTGCTTGAATTGGTCCAAATCGATGAAATGGATGGCGCACATATTGTCGGGGCGCCATTCACCAAGGGCCCGCTCCATGCGGTCGCGCAAGACATTGCGATTGGGTAGGCCGGTCAGAGGATCAAATCGCGCCAAATGATTGATCTTGGCTTCGGCAATCTTTCGCTCGGTGATGTCCTCGACAAGAACGACCATACCGCCATTTTCCATGGGCTGCACCGTGAATTCGAGCGTACGCCCGTTCAGCATTTCCACTGCAAAGGCAGCGTCCTCGCTACCCGAAAGCCGGGCATCTAAGCAATCAATCAGGCCCTTCGCGCCGAGATCGGAAAGCAGACCGGCGGTGACGACGTTTTCTACCAGATCGCGCACGGTCGAGCCTTTCAGGTCAAAGGGCGGCGCCAATCCCATTTGCTGATTGAGCTTTTGATTCGCGACCACGATGCGGCGCTTGGCATCAAACATGCACAAGCCGTGGGGCATGTTGTTCAGCGCAGTATCGAATCGCGTTGCGAGCAACGACATATCACGCGATGTAACCACCGCATCGAGCAGTGTGCGGCGCAATCTTTCCGCGATAAATTTCATCCCGATAAAGGACGGGATGAGAAGCGCAGCGAAAATATAATGAAACAAATTTCCGTAAAGCACGAGCGCGGCTATCATTGGAACCGACGCGCATAAAATTTGTACGATCACAAAGCGAGAATTGCCGAAGTTTCGTCCGAAAATACCCGTCGCATAAGCGATCGTCATTGAAAAACTGACGAGGTGGGCAAACGGATCAGAGGTACGGGTGAAAGCGACGTAGCACCAGATTCCAAGCAATGCGACGGACGCGGAGGATCCGACGCCATAACGATATTCCCATCGCCTGGCAGCTTCTGAAGTTGTGACGGTTGAGCGCGCGCGCAGATATGCGCGCATCATTATTCCGCGGGCGCAGGCGACAAGAAATATCGCCGCCGCGCAATACAAAATTAGAATTTCGCCCGTCTTCCAATAGGTGATGAATACCGAACCGATGACAAAGATTGTTCCGATAAAGAGGGTTCGCCCTTCTTTGAAAAGCGAGTCGACCAGCGGAAGGTAGATTTCCGGCGGAAGCGCCTCGTGTCCAGCTCGGCGAGTTCGCAGCGCGGAACCCATTACGTCAGCACCGTCAATAGTCGCGGGGGTCTTAAATTGCGCTCACGAGTATGGTCGAAAAGGTCTCTCCATCGAGTAAATGTGAAGGTCCCTTTCTCCCGGTGTGAGCGGATAAACGAAATCCACGGCAGGCCGTTAGCGGACAATTAGCCAAACGGGTACGCTTGCCGCTCGCAATAGAGGTAAACGCGCCGAGGTTCGCGGAACGAGGGTGGCGAGGCCGAGCTTTATCGGCGTTAGCGCCCGGTTTACCCGAAGAACCCTTGGGAAATCGCTTTACCGAATTTTCTGAAAGTCGCCGTGACGCCCGAGGCCGTCCTTGAAGCGGGTTGCTCCCGCCACGCCATCCGTGATCAGCGCTTGCCGTGCATTATACCATTCCTGGATCAACGCGTCGCGCACGCCGAGGCCGTGGCTCTTAATCGCCGAACGTCGATCGGCCCGTGCGCAAACTTGCGGGAAGCGCGCGATCTCTTGCGCGAGTTCCTCGGCTTTGTGACGAGCCCCGCCTTTCGGGGTGAGGTATTCGCACAGGCCGATGCTCAAGCATTCCTCGGCCGGCACTTTTCTCCCAGTGAGTATGATCTCCAACGCGCGGCCTTGGCCGACGATGCGCGGCAGCCGTACGGTCCCGCCGTCGATCAGCGGCACGCCCCAGCGGCGGCAATACACGCCGAAATACGACTCTTTCGCCATCACGCGGAAATCGCACCACAGTCCGAGTTCCATACCACCGGCGACGGCGGGACCCTCGATGGCCGCAATCACCGGCTTGTCCAATTCGAGCCGCGAAGGTCCCAGCGGTCCGCGCGGAATCTCGCCGCCGTTGCCGCGCGGCCCGGCGGTCGGAATATCGAGCTCGCCGAGAGGATGCGCCGCATTGAGTGAGCTGACGTATTTGAGATCCCAGCCGGCGCAAAACGCGCCGCCCGCGCCATAAAAAACCGCTACGGAAGCGGTCTTATCTGCGTCGAATTCAAGAAAGGCCGCGGTCAGCGCATCCGCGCTCGCCGGGTCCATTGCGTTTCGCGCTTCCGGACGATCGTGAATTACCGTCCACACCGCTCCGTCCTTCTCAATTCTCACTGCCATATTGGATGTCCTTTCCGTAATGATTTGTTGTCGCGGCGCGGGTTTGCGGTCTACCGATTGGCGAAAACCGGCACGCGGCGCTCCGCCATCGCCTTCACGCCTTCCCTGAAATCGTCGGTCTTGCGCAGCCGGGTCTGCTCCGCGAGTTCGTGTTCGGTCGCTGCGCGTACGCGGTCGGCAAGATTGCCGCGTAGCGTGGTGCGCGTCGCGATGAGGCCGAGCGGCGAGTTCTCGGCGATCTCGGCGGCGAGTGAAAGCGATGCGGCACGCACCTGATCCCGCGGTACCAGCAGATCGGCAAGACCCATGGCATAAGCCTCGTCGCCGCCGATGCGGCGGCTGGTATAGAACATCAGCGCAGCCTTGGTCGGGCCGATGACCGCCGGTAGCGTGACGGTCAGCCCAAACCCGGGATGGAAGCCAAGCCGCGTGAAGTTGGCGCAAAAGCGCGCCTCCAGACAGGTCACGCGGAAATCGGCCACCATCGCCAGTCCCAGTCCGCCGCCGACCGCAGCGCCATGGACGGCCGCGACGATGGGCTTTTTGGTGCGGAATAGCCGGTTGCCCTCGATATAGAGATGAGCCGCGCCCGGCGTCGGCCCGCCAAGGAGCGCGCTCCCGTCTTGGTCCCCGTCGCCGAAATTAGCGCCGGCGCAGAACGCCTTCCCTTGTGCGGCCAATACAAGCGCGCGGCAATCGGGGTCCGCGTCGAGCGCCTCAAAGGCCGAGGCGATCTCCCTGATTAACGCGACGTCGAAGAAATTGCTGGGTGGCCGCCTGATCTCGACCAGCGCGACGTGGCCGGTCTTCTTCTCGATACCGATATCCTTGAAGGGACCCATACGATTCTCCTTCGTTGTTTCTACTCGGCCGCGCCGCGGCGTTCCGTCTGCCGGCTATCACGTTTGAGAATCAGCGCATCCACCACGGAAACGCCGTCGCCCTGCGCATGCACGATGACCGGGTTGAGATCGATCGTATCAACGGCGTCGGCATGGTCGGCCGAAAACTGCGACAACCGTACCATGAGGTCGGCGAGCGCCTCGGTGTCAGCGGGCGGCAAGCTGCGGTAGCGTCCGAACACTTGCGCACCCTTGAGGCGGCCGATCAGCGCGCGCGCGGCCGCGCCATCGAGCGGCACGGGGGCGAGCGCGACGTCGCCGATCGCCTCGACCAGAATGCCGCCGAGGCCAACCATCAATAACGGTCCCCAAGTCGGGTCGCGGTTGACGCCAAGAATGATTTCGCGCCCCGGCGGGGCCATCGGCTGCACCAGCACGCCCTCGATATGCGCCGCCGGCGCATATCGTTTGGCGGCTGCGAGAACACGATCATAAGCCGCGCGCACGACGTCGGCCCCGGCGAGATTCAACACGACGGCGCCGGCGTCGGTCTTGTGCGGGATGTCGGCGGATTGAACCTTGAGTGCTACGGGGCGTCCGATCGTCTGCGCTACCGCGACGGCTTCGTCGCTTGCGTGCACAAGCTGTCCCGCATTTTCCGAACCGATGCCGTAGGCGGACAATAATTGTCGTACCCTATATTCGCACACCACAGTCGGAGACGCCGCGAGCGCCGCGGTAACTGTTGCGCGGCTCGGCGTCTGGGGTGTCGCGGTTTCGGTCGGGCGCAGCAAACGCTCACGCAGCGTACGGTAATCCGCTAGAGCGCGCATGGCGCGGGCGCAGCCATGCGCGCCGGTGAAGAGCGGATAGCCGGCTTCATTGAGGATTTCGACGCTGCGTTCAGACGGCAGCGTGTAGGTCCACATCAACACCGGCTTCGTCGCCTCGCGTGCAAGATCCTTGAGCTTCAGTAGATCGCTTTCGAGGAAAGCCGACCGGCGCGCCGTGATTACCACGACAACGCCGTCGATCATCGGCGAGCGAGCCACCAGCCGCGCGAATTCCGCGTAGCCGAGCTTCTGGACGCCCTGAGCGGTCGAATCGACCGGGTTCTGCGAGGTGCCGTAAGAGGGCAGATGAGCATCAAGCGCAGCTCGCGTTGCCTCATCGAGGAGTGGCACATCAAGTCCCGCAGCGGCGCAGGCGTCCGCCATCCACACTCCGGCGCCGCCCGAGGCCGTGCAGATGCCGACGCGACGTCCGGCCGGCATGCGGTCGCCGCAGGCGAGGAAGCCGGCGGCCAGGTCGAGCATCTCGTCGAAGTCACGCCCCTCGATCAATCCGTAGCGCTTGAAAACAGCGCGGTAGGCGGCCTCTGAGCCGGCGAGTGCGGCCGTGTGCGAAGCAACGGCACGACTGCCGGGCGCGGATTGGCCGATCTTGCCGACGATCAACGGCTTTCCGGCCTTGAGCGCCTTCTCCGCTATGCGCTTGAACTTTTCCGGCGTCTTGACAGCCTCGAGCAGCAGCAAAAATACATCGGTTGCGCCCTCATCGAGCATGTAGTCGACGAAGTCGGAAACCTCGAGCGCGGCTTCATTGCCCGTCGTCACGACATACTGGAACTTGAGATTGCGGGACCGGGCGCGGTCAAAGAACGCAAAGCCGAGCCCCCCGCTCTGCGAGATGACCGATACTTGGCCGGGGCCCAGCGGAAGCGATGGGGTCAGCGGGCCGGCGTTTTTGTCCATGGCAGGGCTGAAGGTCGGGCACAGCGAAGCCGCGATGTTGGCGAAGCCCTCTGTGTTCGGGCCGCTGACCGCCATGTCGTAACGCCGCGCGGTGGCGACGATCTCGCGTTGCATGCGCTTGCCAGTCTCGCTCTCCTCGGCGAAGCCAGAGCTGAGAATGACCGCCGCCCTGATGCCCGCAGCACCACAACGCTCGAGCTCCGCCGGCACGTATTGCGCGGGCACGATCAGGATCGCCAGATCCACCGGCTCGGGAAGCACGCTGACAGACGGGTAGGCTCTGATGCCCTGCACTTCGTGAGCGCTGCGGCTTACCGGGTAGACTGCGCCGGTAAAGGGATGGCTGCGGATGATTTCCAGAATCCGGCCGCGCAAACTGTACAGATCGGACGAGGCGCCGATTACCGCCAGCGATTTGGGCCACAGTAATTTGCCGATATCTGCCACGGTGGCGTCCACCCGTCACCGTAGGCCTAAGCCGCGTGCGATGATGCCGCGCAGGATTTCGGTGGTGCCGCCCTGGATGGTGAGCTTGGGCGCGATTACCGCTGCGAAAGCGAGCTGATCCCCGAGCGCGGTATGGTTCACGCGTTCGGGTTTCAGAAACGCGGCGAGATCGCGCACGCGACCGGGCAGCTTCTGCTCCCAGACGGTGCCGAGATCCTTGACGATCGAGCCCTCCACCACCGGCTCCTTGCCGGCCTGCAGCATGCCTGCGACCGATACCGACATGCGCCGCAAGGTATGAAGTTGCGCGACCAGGCGGCCGAGGCCCTCGGCGCCGCGCAGATCGGGTTCCGGCCCCAGCGCGCGGATAAGCTCCGGCAAGACGTAGAACGTATCAAGGAACCGTTCCGGCCCACTGCGCTCGTATGCGAGCTCGCTGGTCGCCTGTTTCCAGGCGCCGTCGATCTCACCCAACACGTGATCGTCGGGCACGAACGCATCGGCGAACACTACCTCGTTGAAACCGGGCTTTCCGGTCATCTGATAGATCGGGTTTACCGCGATACCCGGTGTTTTCATGTCGACCAGGAACTGCGTCAGTCCGTGGCGGCGGTTCTCTTTGGTCGGCGGCGCGGTGCGAAACAGAGCAAGCATGTAGTCTGCGATCTGCGCGCCGGTGGTCCAGATCTTGCTGCCGTTAATGCGCCAGCCACCGTCGATCTTCGTTGCCTTGGTCTTGGCCGCGAACAAGTCGGAGCCCGAGCCCGGCTCGCTCATGCCGATCGCGAAACACAAGTCGCCGCGGCAGATACGCGGCAGAATATCTATCTTGACGTGTTCGGGAGCGTATTTGAGCAAAATCGGACCGCTTTGCCGATCAGCGACGAAGTGCAGGTTTGCCGGTGCGTTGGCGACGCGGAACTCCTCGGTCACCACGTAACGCTCCAGCTGGCTGCGTTCCCGTCCGCCATATTGCTTCGGCCAAGTCATGCCGATCCAGCCTTTGGCGCCGACGCGCCGGCTGAAGGCGCGGTTGTACGAATCCCCGTGCCCCGGATGATGCGGATCAAATGTCCCGGCCGCGATTTCTTCCGCGAGGAACGCCCGTACTTCGGTGCGCAATGCCTCGCATTCGGGCGGCAAACGGATCGGATCGAAGGACAGACTGACCGTCATCGCGAGGCGACCAAAGGCCAGAACTCGCCGGCGCCGCGGCGGGCGACGTGTCTGCCGAGCTCGGCCGCCCAATAGCTTTCGTTGCCGAAATCGTCGCGCCACGACAACATGCGCAGCGTGAAGCGATGCAGTACGTGTTCCTGGGTAAAGCCGATGGCGCCCAAAACCTGATGCGCAATCGCCGAGCCTTCCGCGGCGGCTTCGGCGGTACGGATCTTGGCGGATGCTGCTTCAAGAAACACGGCCTCGTCGAATGTATCCGCTTGCGCAATGGCGTCGGCGGCCGAACCTGAAACCGCGAGCGCCGCGGCGACTTCACCGGCGAGCCGCGCCAAGTTCTGTTGCACCGCCTGAAATTTGCCGATCGGCCGCTCGAAAGCGACGCGTTCGTTGGCATAAGCCACGCTGAGCGACAAAATCGCCTCCAATGCACCGGCGGTCTCGACGCTGCGGATGGCTGAACCCATCAACATCAAAGACGATTCATCGAAGCCGTCAGGCGCAGGTGCGGTGCGCCGCGGCGTCACGCGCTCGAACGTGACGACGTTCGCGGCGTCGCCTGCGAGATTGCGGCCTTCACTCAGCCGGCAATCTTTGATGTCGGCCAGCGCGATCACCTTGTG
>JBEKSB010000081.1:0-16297 GCA_049517455.1 Xanthobacteraceae bacterium | reverse complement strand
TGGTCAAGCGACGCGGGCCTCCGAGTCAGGGATGGCGGACCTTTCTGCGTAACCACGCACCGGACATTGCCGCGATGGATTGGTTTGTGATCCCGACCATTGGCTTCAGATTGCTGTATGGCGCTCTGGTCGTCGAGGTGAGTCGCTGCTAAATTATGGAAAACAGGCGTCGAGTCCGCGTCAACGGGTAGACCCGAGATATTTGTTACGCTTGGCAGGTCGGTTGCGCGTCAACGAGAGAGGCACAAGTATCATGACCGACTTCAAATTCGACCCGCACAAGACCGCGCTCCTCAACATAGACATGCAGAATTGTTTCGTCGAGAACTCACCCGTTGCCGCCCCTCGGGGACGGGAGATCCTGCCACGGATCAACAAACTCGCCGAAGTCTGCCGCAAGCGCGGAGCGCTGGTCATTCACACCGTTCACGTGGTGCGGACGGATGGAAGCAATACCGGTGTGATGGGCGTGATCATTCCTGCGATCGCAGCAGGCCTTATCAACAAAGGAAACAAGCAGGCAGAACTGCATCCCGAGATCGTCGTCGGAAAGCATGACATCATACTGGAAAAGCCCCGCTACGGCGCCTTCCACGGAACTGATCTCGATCTCATTCTCCGCAATCGTGGTGTCGACACGGTCATCATCACCGGCATCTGCACGAATGTGTGCTGCGAAACGACAGCGCGCGAAGCCAACATGAGGGATTACAAGGTGTTCTTCATCAGCGATGCGACGGCGACATTCAACACGCCGGAAGCATCCGCCGATCAGATACAGCCGATCGTTCTTGCGACGCTGAAGGCCGCATTCGCTCAGATCGAAAGCATGGCCTCGATGATCCGGAAGCTCGAAGAGCACAGGAGCGCGTTCGCTGCCTGATGCCACCCTAAAAAGCAGGGGCCGGTTGCGGGGAGCGCTAAACGCTGCGTTACGTCATTCTGACATGGCGCGGGCCTATTGACAGGGGTCATGTTTCACATGTCAAATAAATTCCAAGCCGGATTAGTTCCAAGAATTCAGGCGCAAAGCCTGAGGGGAAGGGGGCAACATGGCCGTCCTCGCGTGGTTGCTCGCCATCGTGATTGCGATTGTCGTGATCGCGATCGCGGTTATGTTCCTCAATCGCTTTTATCGCAAATCGACGCGCGACATCGCCCTGGTGCGTACCGGATTCGGGGGCCAGCGCATCCTGATCTCGGGCGGCTGCCTTGCCTTGCCCTTCTTGCACAAGGTCGAAGAGATCAACATGCGCACTTTGCGCATCGAGGTCCGGCGCACGGCGGAGAAATCGGTGATCACCGAGGATCGCATGCGCGTCGACGTCGAGCTTGAGTTCTACGTCCGCGTCATCCCTTCGCAGGAGGGTATTGCTACGGCCGCACAGGCCCTGGGCGCCAAGTCGTTCACGGTCGACGGCATCCGTAACCTGCTTGAGGGCCGCTTCGTCGACGCCGTGCAGGCGGTGGCGGCGCGCCATACGATGGACGGTCTGCACGAAGGCCGAGCCGAATTCGTCGCCAACATTTCCGACCTGTTGCGCGAGAATCTCAAGCAGAACGGCATTCTCCTTGATTCAGTTTCTTTGACGCGCCTCGATCAGTCGGCATTTTCATCATTCGATGAGAACAACGCCTTCAATGCCGTCGGACTGCGCAAGCTTGCCGAAATTATCGCGGTCAACCGCAAGAAACGGGCTGAGATCGAGGCTGACGCCGACATTTCGGTGCGGCAGACTCAGCTTGAAGCCACCAAACAACGGCTGATCCTCACCCAGCAGGAAGAGCAAGCTCAGATCAACCAGCATCTGGAGATCGAAAAAATCAGGGCGGCGAGCGACGCGGAGGCAGCCAAGGCGCGCGAGGAATCGACGATCGCCTCCGAGAATGCGCGCATCGGGCGGGAGCGGCAGACCAAGGCAATGGAGGTCGCCAAGCAGAGCGAGTTACGCAAGCTTGAGCTCGACTCCCAGCTCGGCGTGGAAATGAGAAAGGTGGACAGCGCGATACAGCTCGCCGCCAAGCACGTCGAAGAAGCAAAGTCGCGGGCCCAGGCGGAATTGGCGCGTGCCGAGGTGGTGCTCGCCGAGGAACACGTCCAGACCGAACGCGACCGCGCCGTCGCGGATCGATCCCACGAGATCGCCATCAAACGGGTGAACGAGCAGGGTGCAGTAGAGCAGGCCAAGGCCGAGACCGACGCCGGGGTCCTGCTGCGGCGGATTCGCGCCGAATCCGAAGCGGTTCGCACCAAGGCCGAAGCCGAACGGCTGCGCCTATTGGCCCAGTCCGAAGGCGAACGCGCGGTGATCGACGCTGAGAACTCACAGAGCGACGCTCTGATCCGCATGAAGCTCGAGCAATACCGCCTGGACCGGTTGCCAGAGATCGTTTCCCAGATGATGAAACCCGCGGAAAAAATTGATTCGATCCGTATTCATCAGATCAACGGATTCGGCGGCGGCGCCCCTGGAGTGCCCGCCGTCAATGGCGATGGTTCGCAGAAAGCGCCGATCAACCAGGTGATGGACAGCATTCTTGCCATGGCTCTGCAACTTCCGGCGCTCAGGAGCATCGGCGACTCGATCGGACTCGACTTTTCTTCTGCCGTCGGCGGGCCGACCACGGCTGCAACGGAACGAAAGCCCGGCCACGATTCCGAGCGAAAAGGAAAGTAACGGCACTACTGTCTGTCGCAATCGCGGACAGCCACCCAACCCGAAGGAGCACGTCATGGCCATATCCCGCAGGACATTGCTGAACGCCGCCGGTGCAACGGCCCTAACGGCGGGCATGCCGTTGCGGCGCGCCTTCGCCGATGGGCCAATCAAACTCGGAGCAATTCAGGACAATTCCGGGGTTCTCGATGCCTACGGCAAGCCGATGGTGATGGCCACCGCGATGGCGGTCGAGGAAATCAATGCGGCCGGTGGTCTGCTCGGCCGCCAGATCGAGCTCAAGCAATACGACAGCCAATCCGATATTGCGCTTTACACGAAATACGCTCAGCAGCTGGCCCGCGAAGACAAAGTCGATGTCGCTCATGCCGGCATCACCTCGGCCTCCCGCGAAGCGATCAGGCAAACGTTCCGGCGCGCCAACACGCTCTATTTCTACAACGTGCTCTACGAAGGAGGCGTTTGCGATCGCAATTGCTTCTGCACCGGCACGACGCCGGCCCAGGCTGTAGAACCCATTATCGATTACGCGATGAAGAAGTGGGGCAATAAGGTCTACGTACTGGCAGCCGACTACAATTATGGCCAGATCACCGCGAAGTGGGTGACTCACTATGTCGAGGAGCGCAAAGGTTCGGTGCTGGCGACCAACTTCTTCCCGCTTGACGTATCGGACTTCGGTTCGACCATCGCCAAGATCCAGGATGCGGCGCCGAACTTCGTCGTCGCGGCACTGGTCGGCGGCGCTCACATGTCGTTCTTCCGGCAATGGGCGGCGACCGGCATGAACAAGAAAATTCCGCTGACGTCGACCACCTTCGGCGTTGGCAACGAGCATCTCGCGCTTTCACCCGCGGAAGGCGACGGTATTCTCATCGCCGGCAATTACAGCCCCGAACTCGACACGCCCGCCAACAAGAAGTTTCTGGCGGCGTGGGCCAAGCGCTACGGCGATGCCAAGGTCGTGCATGAGCTCGCCGTTTCGCAGTATCAGGGCATCATGCTGTGGGCGGAGGGCGTCCGAAAGGCCGGCTCGGTCGAGCACGATGCGGTCGTTAAGGCGCTTGAGACCGGGCTGAAGATCGAGGGGCCAGCCGGGATCGTCGCCGTCGAACCCAAGACGCACCATTGCGCGCTCGACATCCATCTCATGGTAGTCAAGGATCAGAAGCTCACAATCATCGATACCGCTACGCAACGGCCGCCCAGCGATACGGCCCAGTATTGCGATCTTCAGAAGAATCCGGACGACAATAAGCAGTACGAGGTCAAGATCTAAGCGGCATGGACCCGTCGGCCATCGGCCGGCCAGCCCCAACGGAAGTGTGGAATGGACTACGCGGCGATCGTCGTTCTCGAAATTCTGTACATGATCGCTTTTCTCGCGTTGATCAGCGCGGGGCTGGCGATTGTGTTCGGGATGATGCGCGTCATCAATCTCGCCCACGGCGAATTTGTGATGCTCGGTGGTTATACCACGATCGCCGCCGCCAAGGCCGGGGTAAATATCTACTTCGCCATGCTAGTCGTTTCTCCGATCGTCGTCGGCGTGATCGGGCTCGTTGTTGAACGGTTGATCGTGCGTTTCTTGTACGGACGCATGATCGACATCATGCTGGCAACCTGGGGTCTAAGTCTTCTGCTGATCGGCTTGGTCGACCTGATATTCGGTAATACGGCCGTCAGCGTGCCGGCGCCGATCCCAGGTTACCAGATCGGGCACTACCAGATGGGCGGATACAACCTGTTCGTTATCGCGGTCGCCGTCCTTCTGATGTGCGGGATGTGGTTCGCACTGCGCTACACACGTGTCGGACTGGTAGCGCGGGGCGCCATGCAGGGCAGGGAGGTGGTCTCGGCGCTCGGCTACAATCCGAACACCATCTACATGCTCACATTCACGGTCGGAGCGGCGCTTTCGGGACTCGCCGGTGGCGTGATGGCGCCGCTGACGGGGCTCTTGCCGTCGATCGGGGGTACCTACATCGCCAAGGCCTTTATCACGGTGATCACCGGCGGCGCCGCCGTCATCGCCGGAACGCTGTCCGCCGCGGCGTTGTTCGGAACAGTTGATCAACTGGTTTCCTTTGCATCGACACCGGTGATCGGCGAAATCGCTATGCTGGCGCTCGCCCTCGTCCTGCTGCGCCTAATGCCGCAGGGCATTACCGGGCAATTCTTCCGCAACTCGACATGACCGGCTCGGGGTTCGGCATCGGGCGTATCCGGTGGAACTGGTTCGCCGCGCTTGCCGTGCTGCTGGGGGCGCTGCCGCTCGTGAGCGAAACCAATACGCCGACATTGCTGGCGATATGGGCGCTATTCGCGCTGTCGCTCGCGCTTATGTGGGGTTATGCAGGGATCCTCAGCTTCGGACACGCCGCCTATTTTGGTCTCGGCGCTTACACCTACGCCATTGCCTCTTTCAACATCGGCGAGAGCACTGTGCCGGTCCTACTGGCGCTTATTGTGCCCGCGCTCGTCGCCGCGATTATCGGCGCGATGATGTTTTACGGTCGGATCAGCGACGTTTACCTCGGGGTTATGACCCTTGTGGTCACCCTCATCCTCAACCGATTCATGAACGCCACAGCAGGCGATGCCTACCGGATCGGCAACGCGCGGCTCGGCGGCTTCAACGGCATTCCGGCTTTCCCGACCCTCAACGTGCCTGGCCAACCTAACATGGAGGTTTACGGGACCGCCTATTATTACGTGGTAATCGTCGGCTTGCTCGCTGCCTACCTGATCGCCCGCTGGATTCTGGCAAGCGCATTCGGACGAACGCTGATCGGCATTCGTGAAAACGAACTGCGCATGGAACTCCTCGGCTACAACGTTCCAGCCTACAAGACGGCGATTTTCGCAGTATCAGGAGCCATGGCAGGGCTTGCCGGCTGCCTGTTCGCGAACTGGGCCGAGATCGTGACGCCGAGCGTGTTCAGCCTAGGGCAAACCGCCGAGGTTCTTATCTGGGTGATCGTCGGCGGCCTCGGGACTCTGATCGGTCCCATGATTGCCGCGGTGGCGCTCGGCTCGTTGAAGCTTGAACTCGGCCATCAGACGACTGTCGACAATTCCTTGGTCCTCGGTGCGATCCTGATCCTCGTCGTGCTGCTGATCCCGCGCGGTTTCGCGCCGACCTTTGTCGCCTGGCGGCGGCGCTTTGCGCAATCTCAGGTACATCGGCGCCAGGCGCGCGGCACGCGCCGTCGACGCGTTGCGCTTCAGGAAGCCAAGCAGTGAGCGAGCCGGTCGTCGAGACGCAGGAACTGGCGGTGCGATTTGGTGGCGTGCTCGCAGTCGACCACGTCAGCTTCACGTTGCGCGAGCGCGAATTGCGCTGCCTTATCGGCCCCAACGGCGCCGGAAAGAGCACGTTCTTCAAATCGATCACCGGTCAGATTCGCGGTGCGAATTCGAGCGGCCGGGTGTTGATCCGTGGTCAGGACGTCACAGGCTGGTCGACACACCAGATCGTTCGGCTCGGCATCGGTATCAAGACGCAGGTCCCCTCCGTGATGAACGGGCTCACGGTCGCGGAAAATCTCTGGCTCTCTGCTCGCCGCACCTCTGGGCACGATGGGGCCGACGCTGCCGTCGAGGAGGTCGTGACGGAACTAGAATTGGGCGGTATCGTACGCCGGCTAGTAGGCGAACTGGCTCACGGGCAGCGCCAGCTCGTGGAAATCGGCACCGTGCTCGCCAACAAACCATGGCTGGTTCTGCTCGACGAACCTGCGGCAGGCCTCACCAACGTGGAGACCGAGCGACTGATCGCTATCATCAAGCGGATCAATCAAACGGCAACGCTGATCGTCGTCGATCACGATATGCACTTTGTGCGAACGCTCGACTCCTTGATCACCGTGTTCCACCAAGGTGCCATTCTTGTCGAGGGCCGTGCCGAGAAGGTGCTAACCGACCCAAGGGTGCGGGAAGTCTATCTGGGGAACCGCGCATGACCATTCACGAAGGCGGCGATCCGGATATTGGCGAGAATATCCGCGACGAGGGTGTTGCGCAGAATGGCGTAGTGGTCGACATCACGGACCTGCACGCCGGTTACGGCGAAGTCCCGGTTCTTCACGGCATATCGCTGCAGCTTTGGGAGGGCGAAGCGATCGGGATTGTCGGCCACAATGGCATGGGTAAGACGACGCTCTTAAAGACCATCATGGGACTGTTGCCGTCGAGCGGCGGCAAGATCGTTATCGACGGCGTCGACGTGACCTCATGGGCGGCGCACGAGCGCAGCCGGCTTGGCATCGCTTACGTCCCCCAGGGACGCGGCATTCTTCCAGGACTAAGCGCGTATGAGAATCTGCGTTTGGCATGGACACCAGACTGCGGCGAAACCGAAGAGCGGGCGATCGAGCGCGTCCTTGGAATTTTTCCTCGGCTGAGCCGGTTGTTGGAACGCAGGGGCGGCGCGCTGTCGGGGGGCGAGCAGCAGATCCTGGCGCTGGCCCGCGCACTCGTACCACTGCCTTGGCTGCTCCTTCTCGACGAGCCCTCCGAGGGTATCCAGCCGTCCATAGTCCAGGAAATCGGCGAGCTCCTGGCGTCGCTGCGCGAAAAGCATCATCTCTCGATGCTTATTGTCGAACAAAATCTCGAACTAGTGCTCGATGTCGCAAGCCGCATTGTGCTGGTCGAGCGCGGTCGGATCACGCGTGAGCTGGATGCGGGAACGGTACGCGGAGGCGCCATCGCCGATCTTGTCGGTCTCGGCGGTGCGCGAAGCACGTATGCGGCTTCCAGCGGCGTCGCCGGCCAGCCGGTACGCGCTCGTCCGCCAGCCGCGTCTACTGGGAACGGGTCCGCACGCTCGCAATCGAACGGCGCACGCGGCAGCGGCGCCGTTCAGAAAACGACACCGGAACCGCGAGCTCGAATTTCGGTGGGGGCGGCACCAGCCGCCGCCACATCATTAGGGGGTCCCATGTCGACCGTCAGACGACCATCGGCCGAGCAGATGCACGAGATCGTCAATTCGCTGCATCTGAGCATGTCGCAGGGCGAAGTCGCCGAATATCTCGACGTGCTGGAAGGCACCTTCCAGGCCTACGATCGGGTTAATCAGCTGCCGGACTACTTGCCACCCGTCCGCTACCCGCGGACGCCCGGTTATCGGCCGGGCGCCAACGAGAATCCGCTCAACGCCTGGGCGGTAAAGACTGAGGTGCGCGGTGCCGCGCATGGACCGCTGTCTGGAAAGCGCATCGTGCTCAAGGACAACATTTGTCTCGCCGGCGTGCCGATGATGAACGGCGCATCCACCCTTGAAGGCTATGTGCCGGACATCGATGCGACGCTCGTCACCCGCATCCTCGACGCCGGCGGCACGATTGTCGGGAAAGCGCATTGCGAATATTTTTGTTTGTCCGGCGGCAGTCACACCTCGGCGCACGGTCCGGTTCACAACCCCTACAAACATGGCTATTCGGCCGGCGGCTCATCGTCGGGATGCGGAGCGCTGGTCGGCGCCGGCGAGGTCGAGATGGCGATCGGCTGCGACCAGGGCGGGTCGATCCGTATGCCGGCATCCTATTCCGGCTGCTACGGAATGAAGGCCACGCACGGTCTCGTGCCTTATACGGGCGTCATGCCGATCGAGGCCACGATCGACCACGCAGGGCCAATGACAACGACCGTCGGCGACAATGCGCTGCTGCTCGAGGTGATCGCGGGGACCGACGGACTCGATCCGCGCCAGTACGACGTGCAGGTCGAGAAGTACACTTACACTACCGGACTCGGCCGCGGGGTTTCCGGTATGCGTATCGGATTGGTGACCGAGGGATTTGGTTGGCCATCGAGCGAACCGGACGTCGATGCCAAGGTGCGCGAAGCGGCGGAGCGTTTGCGCGGCGCCGGCGCGATCATTGAGCCCGTATCCATCCCCATGCACCGCGACGGCGGCGCCATCTGGACCCCGATCGCGCTCGAGGGGTTGGTGGCGCAGATGATGCACGGAAACGGGATGGGCTTTAACTGGAAGGGCCTCTACACCACGAGCCTGCTTGATGCGCATTCCAATTGGCGGTCACGTGCCGACGAACTGTCGCGCACGCTGAAGATCTCGATGCTCGCCGGCGAATATTTCATCAAGCACCATCGCGGCCATTTCTACGCCAAGGCGCAGAACCTGGGCCGTCTGTTGCGCAAGACCTACGACGACGTGCTGGTGCGCTACGATCTTCTCATGATGCCGACGCTGCCGATGAAGGCGACGCCGCTGCCGCCCGCCAACGCGCCGCTGGCGCTGTGGTGCCAGCGCGGCTTCGAGATGCTGCCGAACACTTGTCCGTTCGACGTAACCGGCCATCCGGCCATGAACATACCCTGCGGTATAAGCGACGGACTGCCGGTTGGCATGATGCTGGTCGGCAAGCATTACGCCGAAACCACCATCTACCGGGCGGCACATACTTTCGAACAACTCGGAGATTGGCGGAATTTCTGATCAGAAATCGGTCCGGAACGAAAGCGGCCGACGCCGGTGAGCACCTACAACCCGTTCAGCTCGGATTTTCTGCGCAGCGGCGCCGACGATCGGCTGCGGCCGCAAGGAATGCTCGCCTACGTCGCCGGCGCGACGGACGATCCTCTAAAATTCATGACGATCCCGCAGCTGCTGGACCGCGCGTGCGCCAGGCATGGCGGCCGTACCGCAGTCATTTTCGCGGCCAACGGAGTCGAGCTGTCTTGGTACGATCTGCGGCAGGGATCCAACGATGTCGCCGCAGGCCTGCTCGCGCTCGGCATCGGGCGCGGCGATCGCGTCGGCATCTGGGCACCCAATCGGGCCGAGTGGCTTTACGTCCAATTCGGCACTGCTCGCATTGGCGCCATCCTTGTCAATATCAATCCGGCGTATCGGACGTCGGAGCTCGAATACGCGCTCAAAAAGGTCGGATGCAAGGCGCTGGTCATGGCGAGGCGCCACAAGTCAAGCGACTACCTCGAAATGCTACGTGCGCTCGCGCCTGAAATCGAAGGCGACGAAACGACCCTGCATGCGGCGAAACTGCCACTACTCAAACATATCGTCGTTCTCGATGAGGGAGCGCTCCCACGCTCAACCCTCTCATTCGCCGGTTTGATGTCTCTCGCTGGGCCGGGTCATCGCGGCCGCATCGAGAAGCTTTCTGCCGCGCTCGATCCCGACGATGCCATCAATATCCAGTTCACCAGCGGCACGACGGGTTCGCCTAAAGGGGCAACGCTTAGTCACTTCAATGTTGTCAACAATGCGCGCTTTGCCGCGAAGTCGATGGCGTTGTCCGCCGAGGATCGTCTTTGCATTCCCGTGCCGCTCTATCACTGCTTCGGCATGGTCTTAGGCGTGCTGTGCTGCACGGCTGTCGGTGCCACGATGGTGTTTCCCGGCGAGAGCTTCGATGCCGAGGAGACGCTGTCGGCGGTTGCGGGTTACAAATGCACGGCGCTGCACGGCGTCCCTACGATGTTCATTGCCCAGCTCGAGCATCCAAAGTTTTCGAGTTACGACACTTCGAGTTTGCGGACCGGCATCATGGCCGGGGCGCCATGCCCGATCGAGACCATGCGTCAAGTCGTGGACCGGATGCACATCCGCGAAGTCACCATTGGCTACGGCATGACCGAGACCAGCCCGCTGTCGTTCCAATCGCGTACTGACGATCCGATCGAGCGGCGGGTGGCGACGGTGGGCCGCATCCACCCGCACGTCGAGGTCAAAATTATCGACGCGAGCGGCAACGTGGCGCGGATCGGCGCGTCGGGAGAACTATGCACCCGCGGCTATGGCGTGATGCGGGGCTATTGGGAGGATCCCGAAAGGAGCGCGGAGGCGATCGACCCCTCAGGCTGGATGCATTCAGGAGATCTCGCAACCATCGATGACCAGGGATATTGCACGATCGTCGGGCGACTTAAAGACATGCTCATCCGGGGCGGTGAAAACATCTATCCGCGTGAGATCGAGGACATTTTGATCCGGCATCCGAAGGTGCAGTCCGCCCAGGTGTTCGGCGTGCCGGATCACCGCCTCGGCGAGGAGGTCTGCGCGTTCATCGTGCTCAAGCCCGGCCAATCCGCGACGGCAGAGGAAATACGGATGTTCTGCCAGGGACAGGTCTCCCATCATAAAGTGCCCCGATACGTCCGGTTCGTTCTAGAATTCCCGATGACGGCAACCGGCAAGCCGCAAAAATATGCCATGCGCGAACAGATCATGGGTGAGATTGGCGCGAAGCAAATGGACCTCGGGTGACCATCGCGCAAGAACTGCCCGATGAAAGCCACCATCTCGAATTCGTCTGGTCTAACGCCTCGCCATTTATGGCGTAGTACTCCACCGCAGCCACCACTTCCGAATCCCCGTGCAAAAGGACTTCCCGGGCGCGAGCGGCCGACCGGACGCTGACGTTCATCAGCTTGGAGGCTGCGCCAAGTGGCAGACCCTCAGAATGCTGATTGGCGCCGCGCTGCAGATCGGCCAACCGTGCCGCCACCATGAGCGACTCTTTCCTGCCCCGGTAAGGAGGGCGGTCGAAACGTGGTACCGATATCGCGTTCCTTTCTTGACCGTATATGTTGGCGTCAGCCGCTCGGATGCTTTGCGCGTACGCCGGTTGGCGCATTGTGGCGCCAGCTTCAATCAGCAACGCCTCGTTGGTTCTCTGGTTTTTGCCACCCAGGATTGGATGAAGGGCCGCCGCAGCGAGGTCGACGACCTCAACGGGTTAGTCGCTGCGGAGGCAGCGCGGCTCGGCCGCGCGGCTCCTGTCAACGCGGCTATCGCCGAACTCGCCCACCGCGTTGAGCAGGGTACAATTAAGCCGGACCAGGCAAATCTCCGCTTGCTGCGGGATTTAGTTCAGCGTTGAACCGCCGCGGCATGATCCGCGACCGCGCGTAGACATGCGGATCAGCGCCGGGTTGGCCCTCGGCGCCTTCGATGCTGCGGCGTAAAAATCGCAAAACAGGGCAGAGAGCTTCGCGATCACAATGACGGTGGAAGTATTGTGTCGCTCAAATTCCCCATCCGGTCCCCTGCCATCAGATCACGCAAGCACCCGGTCCGAGGACGCAAGAGCCGCAGCCGGTTGATGTCGCTGGTTCGCTGGAGAATAATCGAGCGGCTCGTCGACGTCGGCGCGCAGTCCAACGAACGATAACAATCGTCAAAGGGAGAAGAACGTGCAGAAGAGCCAGGACCGCATTCTCGTGACCCATGCCGGCAGCCTGCCGCGTGGGGAACCGCTCGGGAGCATGCTGATCGACCAGGAAGCCGGCAAGCCGGTCGAGGCCGCCGCATTGAAAAAGGCCATCGAGGCGCGCGTCACCCACGTCCTCAACAAGCAGGTGGAGGCCGGCATTGACGAGGTCAATGACGGCGAACAGGGCAGGATCGGCTTCCAGACCTACGTGGCACAGCGCATGAGCGGCTTCGGCGGCGTGTCGAACCGGCCCTACGGCCAGGACTGGACGACATTCCCGCAATTCTCGGAGCGGTTTTTCCAGCGCCTGCCTCCTCGAATCGGCAAGGTCAACAACGCCCCGCAGGCCATCGCCGACATCAAGTACCAGGGCGCGGAGCATATCGCAGCCGAAACCGAGCGGCTGACTCGGTTGGCCGCGCCGGTCAAGTCACGCGTTACGAACATCTTCATGAATGCGGCTTCGCCCGGGATCATCGCAACGACAATGCTCAACGCCTACTACAAGTCCTACGAGGACTATTTGGCGGCGATCGCGCGTGAGATGCACAAGGAATATGCCGCAGTGGTCAACGCCGGCTTCATCCTACAACTCGACGCACCGGACCTGGCGATGGAACGGACCATGCTGTTCCAGGACAAGACCGACGCCGAATTCGTCAAGATCCTGGAGCAGCATATCACCGCGGTGAACCTGGCGCTTGAGGGCATTCCCGCCGACCGGGTGCGGCTCCATGTGTGCTGGGGCAACTGGGAAGGCCCGCACGTGCACGACGTGCCGATGGAAGTCATCCTGCCCACGCTCTACAAGGCGAAGGTGGGTGCGCTCGGCCTCGAATTTGGCAACTCACGCAAGCAGCACGAGACCGCAGCGATCCGCAAGCACAAGCTGCCAGGCAGCATGATGCTGATTGCCGGCGTGATCGACTCAAAGAGCAACATGGTCGAGCATCCAGAGGTGGTGGCGCAGCGGATCGAGGGAGTGGTTGCCGCGGTTGGCGATCGGGAGCAGGTGATCGCGGGTGTTGATTGCGGCTTCGGTACTTTCGTCGGCTGGGAATGGGTTACCGAGGACGTCGTATGGGCGAAACTCAAGACGCTGCGCGAAGGCGCCGACATCGCTTCAACTCGCCTCTGGGGCAAGAAGGCCGCCTGAGATACGGCGGACACAGAAAGGAACCCGGATCTGGCACCGATGTCCGCAGCGTGCCCCCTTAACGCCGGTGTCAGAGTCCTTTATCTGTTTAGATCGGTGTCATATTTTGTCCTCAGGCTCCGGTTTCTTGCCGATGGAGCAACGAATTTTTGCGATATGCCAGCCCTTATGCGCCTCCGTCCACGCCGGGAGCGATTTCATCCCCTCAACCTGGCAGGCCGACAGGCCCATGAACGGCTGTTCAGTGGGAACGGTGACATGGCACGACTGACCACTAATCGTGCAGACCAAGAATGACAGCCAAACGACCATGCGAAGACTCGCGGTTGGGACACTCTCGACGTGCGGGAAACGCGCTCCCCATGCACGCGAGACTTCGTCCGAAGGACTGTGTCCAGCCCGCCATCGGCTTTATCAGCTTAATAGCTGAACAAGGCCGCTTCGGCGGACCATCGAGAGAGAACCCGTCCTTGGCGATCACTCCGCTTGCGATAGAGCCGCGACTGCGAGCAAGCCCGCTATTGTTATGAAATTTGTCGTAGCCCATCTTGAGTCCGAAACGTGTTGCCTAAAGTTCGGCTCAACCTCTGCAATCATCGTGCCATGAAAGGTGGCTTTGCCTCGCGCAAGGATTGGTAAGGGGGGATAGCGATGGGTTTTGTCGGCCGCTCACAATTGAAGGCATCCGAAGCAGCAAGCTCGGTTGGTCCGATGATGGAGCAGTCGGCGCGCATCATGACGTGGCCACGACTGCTACAGGCCCATCGCGACAGATATTGCGCCGGAACCTAACGTCGGCTTTCGGGATGCTGTGGAAGTGGCTGGTGCGAAACCCGCGAAAGACCGTTGGTCCGGGTCAATCTGATAGGTGGCACCGTGTGGCGCACGCAAGAGCGTAACCGTTTTAGCGTTGCACTTTTTGCTCATGACGCGTCCGGACAGCATGACCCCGAGCGGAACAACCATCTCAAGCGTTCAGCTTTTTAGCTTTGCACCTAGGCTAGAACTATCGCGCTGCGACGGTCGGGGCGCGCAAACATGTTACCCTGCTGCCGTGCAAGACGTACTTTCCGGTAATTGGTAGGCTGCACGACCTGAGCGAAGGCGGTAATTCGGCGTCCGGCGCCGCTCCCACATTTCACCTTCTGACGGATCAAGGTGACATGGTGGCAACGAGTGGCGGGCGATACCTTGTTACCGTTTACATGCGCATCCATAAGAAACGGCGGACCACGCCGGCAACGGCCGCTATCTCACTAGCAAGCTTTTAGTCTGATATGGTGAAGGTGCTGGAAGAGTGGGAAGCGGCGAGAGCCGGAGTCGAATGATCAAGCAATGGGCTATGATGGGGCTGATAGCCGCGCTGCTGCTGTTCGCAGGGAAAGCACAAGCCGTAGAAAAGGAACCTTCGGCGGAAATTGAAATTGGGGCTGCGGGTGAATGGGGCCTGTCAAGCAGCCTCTTTAGTTTTGGTCCTTCGGCAGCGATAGAGTACACCGTTGTCAAGGACTGGCTGGAAATCGAAGCGGGCTTGTCACCTCTATTTGGTAAGGGTCAAACGGAGTGGGGCACCGAACTTGTGTTCAAGAAGCCCTTTAGCTTGTCCGATAACGTGGAGGTCATGTTCGGTGTTGGACCGGAATGGCTGCATAAGACGGGCAGCGGGGAACACACCGATACCATTGGTGGTGTGGCAGTGCTCGATTTCCAGTTCTGGCCATTGCCGGACCGAAAGTTCGGTTGGTTTCTGGAGCCAAGCTATGGATATGATTTCGATAGAGGGCATGAACAATCGCTTGGCGTGACATTGGGCCTGCTTATTCCTATTCCATAACCAGCGGGTCAAGCTGAGCCTGTGTGTACTGAAAACCCTATCCGGGATTGTTGAGCGATAGAATCGGCTAAATTGGAATCCTTGTTGCTGAAAATATTTTCCCTGCAACACATTCAAGAATTCCCTGTTCAATTGCCTAGGGGGTATAGTGATATCCCGGTAAGTAGGCCACTTTCGCCCGTAAGATTCACCGCCGTAACGTCGGTGAAGTCGGTCCCGGTGATCGCAACGCTGTTGGTGGGGCCGGTGTTGGGTGAGACCGAGATGCCCGTCGGCGCGGATCGGCACGAGGCAGAACAGGGACGAGCAACGCACCGGCCGAGGCAGAATAGGTAAACTGATCGGCTGCGCTCGTCGCGCTGGTGCTGCCGGCGGCGGGGCCGCTGGTCGGCGAAATTGAAGTCACCGTCGGCACCGTTGCGGCTGCCGTACAGGATGCCGTGACGGTGGGCCCATCAACTGTGAACTGAATGAGCGCTGTGTCTTGGTTGTTGCCGGTGACGGTGTACGACCTTGTTTGCGAGCCGCTGGTTGCGGATATCGGCGAGCCATCGAGCTCGATGAAGGATGTTGTTCGGAGTAGCCAACTGCCGCTCATGCTCCAGGTGACGATGAATGTGACGCTGTCGCCGACTGCGAAGCCGACAACGGTTTTATTACCATAAGCACCAGCAGAAACATTGAAGCCGCCCTTATTCACGGCGTTGCAACCGGCGGACGCAAGTGCGTCGCGGCTCGTGCAACAGATCAATGCAAAGAGCGCCAGAAGCGCTGCGAAGAAAATCGCGGCCGAGCGGATAGAAGCAGCGCCCCGCGTGGTCCAGCATCGGCGGAATCCCATTTCACCTCATCCAAGGGGCAGCAATCCTATCAGGCGGAGCCACATTGCCGTCGCCGATGCGCGCCACAAGCCCTCAAACATGTCCCGCAGCGGCAGCTGCACGCCCAGTGTAACGCTGTACACAGGTGTATCAGTTAAGTGGATTTTCCGGCCCTTACGTGAGTTCTGTGTTCTTGAATTCGATCCGCAACGGCAGATCAGTCATAGCATAGTGAACAAATTGCTGGCCCAATTCTTTGAGCTCATATCCCTTTGGATCCTCAAACGCTGACTTGATCGAGATCATATCCGCCGCCGATCCAAGCCTTGGCCAGATTCCGCAGAACCATCTCGGTGTCGTCGCGGCCATTCGCACCGTGTCCGAGTCGCAGCAGCAGCGGGAATTGTTCGCCGAGGTGCTCAAGGGCGTGCGGTTCGGCAACGCCTTCTCCGAGTTCAAGTCGAAACGCGCCGCCGATTTCGAGACGATCTTTATCGACAAGGGCGACCATGTGATCGTGACCTTTCGTTCCCGAAAATCCCATCCGCTCGATTCGCGCGATGAGGTAGAATCAGCTCATCATCGACGCGATGATTGCG
>JBEKSB010000080.1:0-16363 GCA_049517455.1 Xanthobacteraceae bacterium | reverse complement strand
CTGCGCTTCTCCTTCTGATGCTTGAGGCCGTACACACGGACCTCGTTTCACCATCAGCCTGAAGCGCAGCACCCAAAATCTTCAGCTATCCACAAGCTGGCCGGCCGATTACCCCATCTTTTCACCCAAAAGCGAACATTCGGTTGCAGCGCATTAAGAGACGCTATGGGCCAGGAAGAGACAGACATTGTCGCGGTCGGGGTAAGCCATCCAACTCTGTTTTCGCTTGGATGGGAATTGAGGCGCTTCGTAGGAACCTTGCCAAAGGGTCACGATCTTCCGGCCATTGTGCAGCAGGCTAACCTTGCCGCTTAGGCCGCTCTGGTTTTCCTCTCCCGTGGGAGAGGGAAACCGCACGAAAGAGCTCAGCAGTGTTGACCCGGCTGGCACTTGGGCTTGGCGGCCGGTGCTGCCGGCCGCGGCGGCGGCCCCGCGGGTCGCGGCCGCGGAGGTGCGGCCACCGCCCGCGGTGGCGGCGACGGTGTGGCTGCGCGCCTTGGCGGCGGCGGAGGCGTCGGCCGCGATATCTGCGGCTTCGGTGGATGGGCCACCGCGGTCGGCACCTGTTTTGTTTGCGTTGTCGTCGTTGTGCCACCGCCAGCGGTGCCCTTATGCCCGCGGAGGTCGGGGCCGACCTTGTTGCCCGGAGCGGTTGCCGCGTTACCGGCTCCAGGCGCTGCACCACCACCGGCACTGCCTTTGTGCTCGCGAATGTCGGGAGCGACTTTACTGCCGGGAGCAGTTGCCTTGTTGCCCGGAATGGTGGCCGCATTGCCGGGGCCAACGACCCTATGACCTTGCGGCGACACAGCCGCGATCGGCTTGCCCGGACGCGCCGCAATAACGCCTGGACCCTTAAACTGCGCAGGATGCGCCGTGGCCGCGACCGTGGGATGGCCGTGATTGTTGTTGAGCAAAAGCGTCGGATCTTTCGCTGCCGCCTGCACGTTGCGCGTCTGCTCGGCCGTCGGCGCAATGTGACGCTCTTTTTCCACAGCGAGCTGCTCGGCCGTTGGCCTCGCTGTAGTGCCACCGGCGCCGCCATTGTAGCTGACATTGGTCGTGTTGTTGACGACGACGGTCTTGTTGTAGACGTTGGTGATCGACACGTTCGAAATATTGTTCACCGACTGGTTGTAGAAGAACGCGCCGTTGCGCCAATAGCCTCCTTCATAGCCGAAGCCGGTATAGCCGAAGCCGTAAGCCACGCCGCCATAAAAACCGATTTGCGGTCCCCAATACCCGTCGTGAAAGAAATAGACGCCGTCGCTCCAGCCCCAATATCCAGGTGTCCACAGCAATTCAGGCTCCGGCGGCAAGACCCATGTTCCGGGCACCCAATAATAGCCGGTGTCGTCGTCCCAGGCCCAATAGCCGGGCACCCACAAATAACCTGGCGTTGGTATCGGCGGCTGATCGTAAACCGGCAACGGCGGCGGCTCGATGTCTACGCTGATGCCGATCGCAATTTGCGCGTGCGCCGGAGACAAAGGCAAATAAAGAACAAACAACGAGAGAAAGAGCCAAAGTCAGTGCGCGAATCACACACATGCAAACACTCCTGCAAATTGTCCCAGCCGCAGTTCCCTGGGGAAATTAGTTTGTCTTAGCTGAACCTGTCCTGAACGGTCACGCGCCGCAAAGCACTCGTCCAAATCACGACCTGCAACGACCCAACCGCACCCGATTTCGATCCACTTTTCGGTATCGCACCAGCGTTTTCGGTATCGCACCAGCGTATAGGCGCAAATTAAAAGAAGTTTGGATCCCTCACTCGTTTGCCCTATCGACAACTACTCCTCGTTGAACAAAATTGGAACGATTTTGTTCCCGCAACAATTTCGGTCCCCCGACGCATTTGCGCCAATGTTTCGCTTGAGTCTCTGTTCGCATCCTCGCGACTGAGCTGCGCCGTTGCATTGCGGCGAGCGGCTGCTTTGGGTTAAACGTTGCGGAGCCGGTCAAGCCCGACGGCGCAGTTTGTCCGCTGTTGATCCGATAGCGACCACACTTTTGCAGCGCCGTGAATGACGTCGAGGGCCATGAGCGGATATTCGCGAAAAAGACGCACACGAAAAAGAAAGACCGCCTTGCGGCGGTCTCTCCGAAACCCAATCGAATGTTTGGATCAAGCGGCTGCGCGCTTGGCTTTTTCGACCTCGAGGTGGCCAGCGATAGCATCAAGCACGGCCACCTTAGCCTGCTCAATAGATGCGATGGCATAGTCGACGGCGAAAGAAGCGTCTTCGTCCAGCAGTTGGGAATAATTCGTAGCGCGTTTAACGCTCAAATCGTGCTTCCGCTGGGCTACTTTCGACTTTAGTTGGTCCATGTCAGCGGCAATTTTCGCTTTCATTCCATTCCACTTGGCGGACGTCGTATCGCTAGCGGACTTGATGTTCTGGTTTACCTTTTGGATTGCTTCCTCGGCAGTAGCTTGCGCCTGCGCAACGCGTGCGACGACTTTATCATGCGCTTCCTTCTGCGCCGCTGCCGCAGCATCCTCGGCATTCTTAGCGCGAACCGACAAATTAGCGAGCTGTTCGGAAAGTGGCTTCATAGTACTTCTCCTTGTGTGAATTTTCTCTGTGTAAATTTATCTCCCACGCGTCACTTCGCGGGGGTTGATGCAGACAGACTGATTGTGCGGTAGTGGCGAGGATTGATGTAGATCAACCAGCGCTCAGACTTCTCTTTAAGGTCACTAGGCGCTGTCTGCCTGTAACTAACTATTTATCTGTGGTACCCAAACCAAAGTACAAGGATGCGCAGAAAACTTAATTCGCGGTGGAACTTTCTTCTGGCTCGACGATGACGCTGCGGGTCAATTTCGATTACGCTGGCTCACCTCGATAGCCCACTTCACCATCATCGGACGCTATCAGCCTGCTCGCGATGTCTCAGGCAGGTCAGTATTGCTGGCCTATCACTGGGCTTGCGTTGCACAAGCCAGAGATATCTGCCCATGGTGGAGGTTAGGGTGCGTCTATCGCGCGCCGATGTCGCCTTTGGGTCTTGGCTGTGTGAAAACTCAAAAACCAAATTTGCGCGTAGAAATTTCGTCTCGAGTTTTGTCAATTTTAAAACCAACAGCGCCGGCGATCGCTGTCGAAAGAAGACCATAGAGGAAATAATTCTGCGCCTTCCTGGCGCGCTCGCGTTTTTACACAGCCTAGGTCAAAAGCTGACACGACGCGGTGAAATTACGATGTCCGATTCTCCCCCGAAAGCGGACATGCCTGCGCGCTTATGAGTACACGCCCTGCCCAACGAACTCGTCATTGCCGGGCTGACGCCAGTGATACCTAAACTTCCTGATAAACATCGATCTCCAGCGCGCCGGGCAGCATGGCGCGCCAGCCCGCCAAGTAGGCTTGAAACCGCATATCGCCGGCAATCGATTGCCGGTTGATCTCATACGTTTCCGGCGTTTCGTATTCGATCACCTGGATGAATTTTGCCGGATCGTCGGCGTTGCGCAGCAATCGAAAGTTCGCGTTGCCGAACATCTGAAAGAACGGCGCCGTAGCCCGCATCATCGAGGCGAGTTGCTCTGAATCCGCGCCCGGAAGCGTGAACTTCAAATGCAGCGTCCGCCAAATCTTCTTTTCTTCGTCGCTCATCGCGTGCAGTCCTCGATCGCTGCCGGTGCTTTCGGCAGACACGCGTTGTTGCCTATTTAAATCTCTCACGGAATCGATGCGCAGGGTAGACACCGAGAATCTTTAGCGTCTTCGGTTGCGAGACGAATGCCAGCTCTTCGAGCGCCAGTTCGAGCGCCCGATCCTTCGGATGACCCTGCACGTCGGCATAGAACTGGGTGGCGGCGAAGCTGCCGTCGACCATGTAGCTTTCGAGCTTAGTCATGTTGATGCCGTTGGTGGCGAAACCGCCCATCGCCTTGTAGAGCGCGGCCGGAATGTTGCGCACTTGGAACACGAACGTCGTCATCACGCGGCGCTCCTTGCGGCTCGCCCATTTGGGCTTGCGCGCGAGCACGATGAAACGCGTGGTGTTGTGCTTGGCGTCGGCGACGTCCTTTTTCAGGATTCGTAAACGGTAGATTTTCGCCGCGAGCTTCGTCGCCAGCGCGGCGCGTGACACGTCGCCGGCCTCCGCCACTTCGCGCGCGGCGCCCGCGGTGTCGGCGGCGACCACCGCCTTGACGCCGAGCGTGCGGATGATGTTGCGGCACTGCCCAAGCGCGTGGACGTGGCTCTCGACCGTCTTGATCGTTTTCAGGCTGGCGCCTTTCGGCGCCATCAACTGGTGCTGCACCGGCAGGAACCACTCGGCCACGATGTTGAGCCCCGACTTGGGCATCAGGTGATGGATGTCCGCCACCCTGCCGGCCACCGAATTGTCGATCGGGATCATGGCGAGCTCGGCCCGGCCGTTACGCACCGCGGCGAACGCGTCCTCGAATGTTGGGCACGGCAGCGGCTGGTAGCCGCGAAAGGCCTCCATGCAGGCGATGTGCGAATTGGCGCCCAGCTCGCCCTGGAATGCGATCTTCTTGCGTCGCTTCATGTCCGATCCGATAGCACGGCGCGCGCGCGCGCCAAATCTTCCGGCGTGTCGACGCCGAGCGGAACGGCGTCCACGATGGCCACGTCGATTCGCATACCGGCCTCGAGCGCGCGCAATTGCTCGAGTTTTTCCCGCTTTTCGAGCGGCGACGGCGGCAACTTGACGAAGCGCTCAAGCGCGGCCCGGCGGAAGGCATAAAGCCCGATATGGTGGTAGAGCGGCCCGTCGCCGTAGGGGGCGGTGGCGCGGGTAAAGTAGAGCGCACGGAGCCGCGACGGCGCCACCGGCGTACCAACGACTTTGACCACGCCGGCGTCATCGCGCTCCTCGAGCCGGGTGATTTCCGCCGCCGGCGTGCCGATATCCACCGCGTCATCCGCAAGCAGCGCCAGCGACGCGGTGATGTCCGAGGGCTCAAGCGTCGGCAGATCGCCTTGCACATTGACGACGATCGCCGCCCTGCGGCCCGGATCGACCTTGCCAAGCGCCTCGAAAATGCGATCGGAGCCGGAGGCATGGTCGCTGCGGGTGATGACCGCGCGCCCGCCCGCGTTACGTACCGCCGCTTCGATTTCGGGCGAATCGGTCGCGACGACCACTGGGCCGACCGCCGCGGCTTCCGCCCGGCGCAGAACGTGCACGATCATCGGCTTGCCGGCGATGTCGGCAAGCGGCTTACCCGGCAAGCGGGTGGAGGCCATACGGGCGGGAATGAGAATGAGAACATCGGTCATCGCTTAGACGAATCCGGCTCGCTTATACGGGTTGCAAGACGCGCGGCAAACCGGCTATCTCTGCGCTGCCCCTCCTCTGCCGCTGCGGAGCCATTCAGCGATGAATTCGTTCGAAATCAACAAGATTCTCGGCGCCTTGCTGGGAACCTGCCTCCTCCTGCTTGCCGTGCACATCGCGTCCGGCGCGATTTTCACCCAGCCTGTGCCGGCGAAGCCGGGTTACGAAGTTGCCGTCAAGGAAGAGCAGCCGGGCAAACAGGAAGCGGCCAAGCCGGCCGACCAGCCGATCGAAACCCTGCTGGCAAGCGCTTCGGTCGAACACGGCGCACAGGTCGCCAAGCAATGCGCCATCTGCCACAACCTCCAGGAGGGCCAAGGCCCCAAGATCGGTCCTGATCTTTATGGAGTCGTCGGACGGCAAGTTGCATCCATTCCGGGTTTCAATTACTCGGCCGCGTTGAAGGCGATGGGCGGTACCTGGACCTTCGATGCGCTGAACAAATGGCTGCTCGATCCCCGGGCCGACGCTCCCGGCACGGCTATGACGTTCGCCGGCCTGGCGAACGAAAAGCAGCGCGCCGACGTCATCGCCTATCTCAATACGCTCTCGAAGACTCCGCAGCCGCTGCCGACCGCGCAAAAAGACAGCGCTCCAGCGAAATAGCCCGCGGCCGGCGGCTCGCCCGGCCCTCGCGTCGAAGGAACCGGCGTTTCCGCCGTCCTTCCGCGCACGTGGATGTGAAGTGCATTTCGTCGCGGGGGCGCGCCGGCACGCTGGCGCCGCAATCCAAAAGCACATAATCAGCGCCATTGGTCGCCTTCCCGCGACGCGCGATGTATTGGAGCTTCCGCGTGAATCGCCGAACCCTTGTCACATCCGCCCTGTGCGCGCTCGGCGCCGGGCGGCTTCCCTTCCCCGCCTGGATCGGCCTCGCGAGGGCCGAGGAAACGGTCTGGCGGCACGGCATATCGCTGTTCGACGACGTAAAATATTCGCCCGGCTTCAAACACTTCGATTACGTCAATGCCGCCGCGCCGAAAGGCGGTGCAGTACGCGAGATCGCGGTCGGCACCTACGACAATTTCAACTATGTTGTCGCCGGGGTCAAAGGCGGCCTCGCGGCCGGAATCGATTTGATTTACGAAACGCTCCTGGTGTCGGCACTCGACGAAGTGTCGACCGAATATGGGCTGCTTGCGGAAGCTGTCAGCCATCCGGACGATTTCTCTTCGGCGACCTACCGGCTGCGTGCCCAAGCAAAATGGCACGACGGTAGGCCGGTCACGCCGGAGGACGCGATTTTTTCCTTCAATGCCTTCAAAAAAAACAGCCCCCAATTCGCCGCCTATTATCGCCACGTCACAAAGCTGGAAAAAACCGGAGATCGAGAGATCACGTTCATCTTCGACTCGCCGGGCAACCGCGAGCTGCCGCAGATCGTTGGGCAGCTTCTCGTTCTGCCCCAGCATTGGTGGGAGGGTACCGACAAGAACGGCAACAAACGCGACATTGGCGCCACCACGCTCGAGCCCCCGCTCGGCAGCGGCGCCTATCGCATCAAAGAGTTCTCGCCCGGCCGCAACGTTGTCTACGAGCGCGTCAAGGACTATTGGGGCCGCGACCTCAACGTCAATATCGGCCGCGACAATTTCGACGAACTGGGCTTCGAATATTTCCGCGACACCACCGTCGCACTTGAGGCCTTCAGGGGAAACAAGGTCGACTGGCGCACCGAGAACAGCGCCAAGAATTGGGCCACCGCCTACGATTTTCCCGCCGTCAAGGAAGGCCGCGTCGTTCTCGAGGAGTTTCCGATCAACAATCAAGGCGTGATGCAGGCTTTTGCCTTCAATATCCGTCGCACCAAATTCCAGGATCCGCGCATCCGGCTCGCCTTTAACTTCGCCTTCGATTTCGAGGAAATGAACAAACAGATTTTCTTCGGTCAGTACAAGCGCATCGCCAGCTATTTCCAGGGCACAGAGCTGGCGTCGAGCGGCCTGCCCGAGGGGCGCGAGCTCGAAATCCTGGAAACCGTGCGCGACAAGGTCCCGCCCAAAGTCTTCACGACGCCGTATTTTAATCCCGCCGGCGGCAATCCGCAGGCGGTGCGCGACAATTTGCGGGAGGCGGTGCACCTCTTCAAGGAAGCAGGTTACGAGGTGCGCGACGGCAAGCTCGTCAGCAGCAAAACCGGCGAACCGTTTACGGTCGAGTTCCTGGCCGAGGACCCGACTTTCGAGCGCGTCTTTTTATTCTACAAGCCTTCGCTCGATCGGCTCGGCGTGACCGTATCGGTACGCACGGTCGACGAAGCCCAATACGAGAACCGGTTGCGCAACTGGGATTTCGATATCATCACCGCGTCATGGGGCGAGTCGCTGTCGCCCGGCAATGAGCAGCGCGGCTACTGGGGCTCGAAGACGGCCGATCAGGTAGGCTCCCGCAACTTGATCGGCATTCAGGATCCGGCGGTCGACGCCATGATCGACCAGGTCATCTTCGCCAAGAGCCGGGACTATCTCGTCGCCGCCACCAGGGCGCTCGATCGCATCCTGCTCTGGAACCACTACGTCGTACCGCAATGGACCTATGGCAAGGTGCGCAGCGCCCGCTGGGACCGCTTCGGCCATCCCGATCCGATGCCGAAATACGGCGCAGGCGCATTCCCGACCGTATGGTGGTGGGATGCCGACAAAGCGGCGAAGACCGGAAGCCGGCAGTGAATTTCGGCGCATGATTCATTCCACACGCCGCCGTGTGCTCACGCTGGCCGCTGCCGCAGGGCTCGGTGCTGTGCACGCTGGCATCTCCCCCGCCCGCGCCGAGGAGGAAATCGAAGCCCACGGCCTGTCGTCGTTCGGCGACCTCGCCTATCCGCCGGACTTCCATCATTTTCGCTACATCGATCCAAATGCGCCGAAGGGCGGAACGTTTTCGCAAATCGGACCCGCGCGGCAATTCAATCAGAACTTCCTGACGTTCAATTCGCTCAACAGTTACATCCTGCGCGGCGACGCAGCGCAAGGGATGGAGCTGACCTTCGCCACGCTGATGGCGCGCTCCGGCGACGAGCCCGACGCCATGTACGGTTTTGCGGCGGCAAAGGTGCGGCGTTCGGCCGACGGGCTGACCTACAGATTCTTCATTCGCCCCGAGGCGAAATTCCACGATGGCGCGCGGCTGACCGCCCATGATGTCGCCTTCTCGCTCAATATCCTCAAGGAGAAGGGCCATCCGCTCATCGCCCAGCTGCTGCGGGATTTTGTCGGCGCCAAAGCCGATGACGACGAAAGCGTCGTCGCGACCTTCGCACCGCAACGCGCGCGCGATGTGCCGCTCTTCGTCGCCGGACTGCCGATCTTCTCGCACGCCTATTACACCGCCAAGCCGTTCGATCAATCGACGCTCGATGTGCCGCTTGGCTCCGGCGCCTACAAGGTTGGCCGTTTCGAGCCCGGCCGCTACATCGAATACGAGCGCGTGAGGGATTGGTGGGGCGCCGACCTCCCGGTCGCGCGCGGCCAGAACAATTTCGACATCGTGCGCTTCGAGTATTATCGCGACCGTGACGTCGGCTTCGAGGGCTTCACCGCCGGAAGTTATCTGTTCCGCGAGGAATTCACTTCGCGGACCTGGGCGACGCGCTACGATTTTCCGGCCGTCAAGGACGGCCGCGTCAAAAAGGACATCCTTCCCGACGATACGCCGTCGGGCGCGCAGGGCTGGTTCATCAACACGCGGCGCGCAAAATTCGCCGATCCGCGGCTGCGCGAAGCGCTCTGCGACGCCTTCGATTTTGAATGGACCAACAAAACGATCATGTACAGCTCCTATGAGCGCACCGCGTCGGTGTTTCAGAATTCGGACATGATGGCGCAAGGTAAACCGGGCGCCGAGGAACTGGCGCTGCTGGAGCCGTTCCGTGGGCGGGTCCCGGATGAGGTGTTCGGCGAGCCCTATGTGCCGCCGGTGTCCGACGGCTCCGGCCAGGACCGCGCGCTGCTGCGCAAGGCCTCGCAGCTTCTCAAGGATGCCGGCTGCCTCATCAAGGACGGCAAGCGGGCGTTGCCGAATGGCGAACCGGTCACCATCGAGTTCCTGATCGACGAGCCGACATTCGAGCCGCACCACATGCCGTTCATCAAGAACCTCGCGACCCTGGGCATCGACGCCTCGCTGCGCGTCGTCGATCCGGTGCAATACCGCGCGCGGCGCGACGGCTTCGAGTTCGACATCACGGTCGACAGATTCAACTTCTCCGCCACGCCAGGCGATTCGCTGCGCTCATTCTTTTCTTTGCAGGCGGCAGCCCTGAAAGGCTCGAATAACCTTGCCGGTATGGCCGACCCGGCCATCGACGCCTTGATCGACGCCATCATCGCCGCACCGACGCGGCCGGCGCTTGTGACCGCCTGCCGCGCGCTCGACCGCGTGATCCGTGCCGGCCGCTACTGGATTCCACACTGGTATAAGCCATCGCACTGGATCGCCTATTGGGACGTTTTTGGCCGGCCCGAGTCGCAGCCACGCTATTTCCGCGGCATTCCGGAAACCTGGTGGTATGACCCCGACAAGGCAGCAAAAACTCAGCGGGCGGGGTAGAGTGGCCAACGGTAACGGAGCGACATGACCGCCTATATCGTCCGCCGCATTCTGTTCATGATCCCCACGATCTTCGGGATCATGCTGGTGTCGTTCGTCGTCGTGCAGTTCGCGCCTGGCGGCCCGGTGGAACGCGTCATAGCGCAACTGTCCGGCAATGATACCGGCGCGACCTCGCGCATTTCCGGCTCGGCCGGCGGCGACTTCGGCGCGCGTGGCGGGCTGCAAAGCGGCGCGCAGATGGACGTCAACGCGAAGTATCGCGGCGCGCAGGGGCTCGATCCCGAATTCATCAAGAGCCTGGAAAAGCAGTTCGGCTTCGATAAGCCGGCCTACGAGCGCTTTGCTCTCATGCTCTGGAACTATCTGCGTTTCGACTTCGGCAAGAGCTATTTCCGCGACGTGAGCGTGCTGCAACTGATCAAGGAAAAGCTGCCGGTCTCGATCTCGCTCGGCATCTGGATGACGCTGCTGAGCTATCTGATCTCGATCCCGCTCGGCATCCGCAAGGCGGTGCGCGACGGCTCGCAGTTCGACGTGTGGACATCCGGCGTTATCATCATCGGCTACGCTATTCCGGGGTTCCTGTTCGCGATCCTGCTCATCATCCTGTTCGCCGGCGGCTCATTCTTCGACATCTTTCCGCTGCGCGGGCTGACCTCCGACGGCTGGGCGCAATTCCCGTGGTGGAAGAAAATTCTCGATTATTTCTGGCACCTGACGCTGCCGATCGTGTCGATGGGACTCGCCGCCTTCGCCACCATGACGCTACTGACCAAGAACTCGTTCCTGGAGGAATTGCGTAAGCAATACGTGCTCACCGCGCGCGCCAAAGGCTGCTCCGAGCGGCAAGTGCTGTACGGCCACATCTTTCGCAACGCCATGCTGCTGGTCATCGCCGGTTTCCCCAGCGCATTCGTCAGCGCCTTCTTCGCTGGCTCGCTCTTGATCGAAACGATCTTCTCGCTCGACGGCCTCGGACTTCTCAGCTTCGAAAGCGTGCTCAACCGCGACTACCCGGTAGTGTTCGCCAACCTCTACATCTTTGCCCTCGTCGGCCTCGTCGTGAATCTGGTTTCCGATCTGACCTACACCTGGATCGATCCGCGCATCGATTTCGAGACGCGGGAGGTGTGAGTTGGACGTCAAGATTCGCGCCGAGAAAACCATCGAAGCGACCGGCGACGGGACCGTCAAAGCGCCTGAGCTTACGCCGATCGTCGAACCCACCGGACCGCTTGGGCTCGAACCATCGCCCCGGCGCTTCGCGCTGTCGCCGATCAACAAGCGGCGCTGGCAGAACTTCACGACCAACCGGCGCGGCTATTGGTCATTGTGGATCTTCCTGGTGCTGTTTTTCATCACGCTGTTCGCGGAATTCATCGCCAACGACAAGCCGCTGTATATCCGTTACGACGGCAAATCTTACTTTCCCGTCGTCTTCACCTATCCGGAAACCGCCTTCGGCGGCGACTTTGAGACGGCGGCCGACTATCGCGATCCATTTCTGCAAAAATTGATCGTCGATAAGGGCGGTACCATGATCTGGCCGCCGATCCATTATTCCTACGACACCCACAATCTCGATCTGCCGACGCCGGCGCCGTCGAAGCCGACCTGGATGCTCACTGAAGCCGAATGCAAGTCGGTCGTCCAACGCAAAGGCCTGAATGGCTGCGGCGATCTCGAATACAACTGGCTCGGCACCGACGATCAGGGCCGCGACGTGCTGGCTCGTCTCATCTACGGCTTCCGGGTTTCGGTGTTATTCGGCCTCGTGCTGACGATCGTGTCGTCGGTCATCGGTGTCGCGGCCGGCGCGGTACAAGGCTATTTCGGCGGCTGGATCGATCTTCTGTTCCAGCGCTTCATCGAAATCTGGACCTCGGTGCCGGAGCTTTATCTGTTGCTCATCATCTCGTCCGTGCTGGTCCCGGGCTTCTTTATACTGCTCGGAATTCTCCTGCTATTCTCCTGGGTGCGGCTGGTCGGCCTGGTGCGCGCCGAATTCCTGCGCGGGCGCAATTTCGAATATATCCAGGCTGCGCGCGCGCTCGGCGTGTCAAATGCCGTCATCATCTTCCGTCACCTGTTGCCGAACGCGATGGTGGCGACGTTGACGTTCCTGCCGTTCATCATGTCGGGGTCGGTGATGACACTCACCGCGCTCGACTTCCTGGGCTTTGGCCTGCCACCCGGCTCGCCCTCGCTTGGTGAACTCCTTTCCCAGGGCAAGGCCAACGTGCAAGCGCCGTGGCTCGGACTGGCCGGCTTCTTCACCGTCGCCCTGATGCTGTCGCTCTTGATCTTCATCGGCGAAGCCGTCCGCGATGCTTTCGACCCGAGGAAGACCTACGCATGAGCGCGCCCCTACTCTCTGTCCACGACCTCTCGGTCGCCTTCACCCACGGCGCACATGGCGGCCCGGAGACCCTGGCCGTCGATCGCGTGTCATTCGATATCGGCAAGGGCGAGACCGTGGCGCTGGTCGGTGAATCCGGCTCCGGCAAATCGGTGACGGCTTTGTCGATCCTCAAGCTCTTGCCCTATCCGGCTGCGCGGCATCCATCGGGCGCGATCACGTTCAACGGCCGCGAGCTTCTGCGGCTCCCGGAACGCGAGATGCGGCGCGTGCGCGGCGACGACATCACCATCGTCTTCCAAGAGCCAATGACTTCGCTCAATCCGCTGCACACGATCGAAAAACAGATCGGGGAGATTTTGCTGCTCCATCGCGGCCTCACCGGCGCCGCGGCGCGGGCGCGGACACTTGAAGTTCTCGGCCAGGTCGGCATTCCCGACCCGCAAAGCCGGCTCGCCAGCTATCCGCATCAGCTTTCCGGCGGGCAGCGCCAGCGCGTCATGATCGCCATGGCGCTCGCCAACGAGCCCGATCTGCTCATCGCCGACGAGCCGACCACCGCGCTTGACGTCACCGTACAGGCGCAGATCATCCAACTGTTGCAGGATATCCAGAAGCGGCTCGGCATGTCGCTTTTGTTCATCACTCACGATCTTGGCATCGTGCGCAAGATCGCGCAAAAGGTCTGCGTGATGAAGGAAGGCAAGATCGTCGAGCAAGGCGCGGTCGAGCGCGTGTTCGCCGCGCCCGCGCACCCCTACACGCGCGCGCTCCTCGCCGCCGAGCCGAAGCCCGACCCGGCCCCGCCGCAGCCCAACGCTCCGATGATTTTGCAAGCCACCGACCTGAAAGTGTGGTTCCCGATCAAGCGCGGCCTGTTGCGCAAGGTAGTCGGCCATATCAAGGCCGTCGACGGCGTGAGCGTCGATCTGCGTAAAGGCGAAACGCTCGGCGTCGTCGGCGAATCGGGATCGGGCAAGACGACGCTCGGCCTTGCCATCCTGCGGCTGATCTCCTCGGAGGGCCCGATCGTGTTCATGGGCAACAAGCTGCAGGGCCTGCGGTTCAAACAGATGAGGCCGTTCCGCCGCGACATGCAGATCGTCTTCCAGGACCCCTACGGCTCGCTGTCACCCCGGCTGTCGGTCGCCGACATCATCAAAGAAGGGCTCCAGGTTCACCATCCGGAAATGACGGAACGCCAGCGTGATGAACGGGTCGTCAGGGCGCTCGGCGATGTCGGGCTCGATCCGGCGACACGCTTTCGCTTCCCGCATGAGTTTTCGGGCGGACAGCGGCAACGCATTGCGGTGGCGCGCGCTATCGTGCTGGAGCCGACCTTCGTCGTGCTCGATGAGCCGACGAGTGCGCTCGACATGCTGATTCAGGCGCAGATGGTCGATCTGCTGCGCGAGCTGCAAAAGCGGCGCAATCTTACTTATCTTTTCATCTCGCACGATCTGCGCGTTGTCGCCGCGCTCGCAAGCCGCCTGTTGGTGATGCGGCAGGGCAAAGTGGTAGAGGCTGGTGCCGCAGCCGACATCTTCAGGAATCCCAAAACCGACTACACCCGCGCGCTGTTCGCAGCCGCGTTCAATCTGGAGACAGCGCCGAGCGGCGTGGTGGCGCAATGAAGATGCGCCGCAATCCAAATCGAAACCTCCGATGATCAAAAGTTCTTCGGTGTCATTATCGGGAGCTTTCGCGCTTGCCATGCTCATCGCACGGCAAGCGGCGCCATCCATCGCGCAGCAATCCGATCCCGCGACCCGATCGGAATACCCACTGGTCGGCGACGAAGGCCAGCGGCTGCCCAATCACACGATCAAGCTCCTTGGGCCGATCGACAAGCTCCCTGGCGTGGTGGTGGTCGGCAACGCCAAGGGAACCGAGACAATCACCGAATTCTACGACCTCAATTGTCCCTATTGCCGCGCGGCTGCAAATGACATCGGCGCCATGCTTGATCGCGATCCGCAGCTCAGGCTGGTGCTTGTTCCCTACCCTGTGCTCGGCATTGCATCGATTGGCGCAGGCCGGGTGGAGCTTGCGGTGGCGACGCTAGGCACGCCGCAGAAGTTTTACGCCTTCCATCGCAAGGTCTATTCGCAGCGCGGCACAACCGACGGGGCGCGCGCGCTCGAAATCGCGCGCGGTCTCGGCTTCGACGCACGCCGCCTGGTCGCCCTCGGCGACAGCGACGAAATCACGGCCACCATGAAGGACCTCGTGAGCCTCGGGAGTACGCTGGGCCTGATCGCCACGCCCTCATTCATCGTCGGTAATGTCGCGATCCTCGGCTACCCGGGGCCGCGAGAGCTGCAAGCGATCGTCAACGCCGCCGCCACTTGCGGCAAGGTTGTTTGCTGATACCGGCTTGCGTCATCACGGCGTATTCTTCACACCGCGCAAGCCGGGCGCAATGCGCCCGGTCAGCGCGATGGTGAAGTTACGTCACTTCGGCGCAGCGGCAGCCGTTTCGCCGGGCGGCAAGATCCTGAACGTGAAGATCGATACTTTTTCGCCCGGCTTGAACGGTCCGGGCACCTGGTTATTGACCGCGGGTATGCTCCGAAGATACGCGACGACCGCCGCTACATCCTCTTTGGTCATGTAGGTAAATGCGGCGTAGTTCATAATGGGCGCTAATTGGCGGCCGTCAGGGCGCTTTCCCGTCGTAATCGCCGTCGCGACTTGCTCATCGGTCCAGCTGCCGATGCCTGTTTCCTTGTCCGGCGTGATATTCCTGCCGTTAAATACCCCGAGGCCGGGAATTTCGAAGCCGACATCCGATCCGCCGAGATAGCGGGCCATGTCCGGCTTGCCGAAGAAGAATCCGGGCGTATGGCAGTCGTTGCAGCCGGCCACCTCGACCAGATACTTGCCACGGTCCACCGCCGAATCGGCGTGAGCCTTCGGCAACATACTGACTGCGACACCAGCCACCACAGCCACGCCGGCAAGCGCGACCCAAAGTGAACGTCTCATTATTTCCTCCCCCATTTGCACGCGACTTGGTCGCCGTGCGGCACTTTCGTGCTTGCAATACGTTATACCCGCGCCATTCGAACGCAAGGCGATACGTTTGAGGCAGCTGCCCAACTTTAAGAAGTTTGGCGGACGCCTTGGTTAGGCTTGGGCAGCACGTCTTTGGTGCCAATGCCACCACAGCACGGCGCCAATCCCGATCACCGCCCCCGCAATCAGCACGCCAATCAAAGCCGAATTCTCGATCCACGCAATCGCCGGAATGCCGAGCGCCATGATGAGGCCGAGAAGACAGACCTGCCACGAGAGGACCTGCACGCCCGCGGTGAAGGTGCCAAGCGCTAGCAGAGTGAAAATGGCCAGCGCCGTGGCCTGCGCCGTGAAAATCCTCTGCACGCTTGTCAGCAACAGCATGTTCATGACAAGAAGGAACGCAAACCAGTGCAGCGCCTGAGTCACGACCAGGCGCAATCGCCCGGTTTTGTCCCCCGCCTCCTGCCACCCGGCGCCGACGCAGACGAGCGCGATGATTGGCGCGAGAATTTCCCAATATCCGACAATCGGCTTCTTTGAAAAACTCGTATAGGCGACGCCCGCGATTGTCAGGATCAACACCACGGTGAACGGCAGTTCCCTGATCCAGAAACTTGCCCGATGCGCCTCGTGTGGCGGGGCGATGTAGGGAACGCTTGATGGCGCGGTGTGCGGATCTTGTTCTGCGCTCGTCATCGCCTTTGCTCCGAGCTTCGGCTAAATCCAACCCCAGGATTCGCGTTTCGAATACCACGCGGATGGGCGGTTCGCCTGACCGATTCCTTAAGGTAGATCACGCAACGCGGCAACGCTACCTTCTACTTATTTCGCCTTCTCGTAGGGATAAATGACGTCGCCTGTTTTTTGATCGGCAGGCGTGAGCACCGTCTGATAGCTCATGCCTCTCCAGGTCTCGAGGCCCGCGGCATCGGTGATGTTGTGATATTGCACCTGCATCATTCGAGACTTGGTCCATTCACCGTTGCTACCGAACCTGACGTCGGCCATGATGGTATGGAACTCATGGCTGCGCAGGTAATCGGCGACCTTATCGTCGTTGACACTTTTGGCGCCCTCGACCGCCTCACCCAGTACCTGAAAATAAGCGTA
>JBEKSB010000079.1:0-16755 GCA_049517455.1 Xanthobacteraceae bacterium | reverse complement strand
ATTCCCTGGCCGAGGTCGATCGAAGAGAGGGCGACCGTGAATTTCCCGCTCGGGTTGGAGTGGACCAGCGCCTGACTCGGATCGCCGCCGAGATTCATGCCGATCGGATAATTGATGGTTGCGACGCCGCGGCCGCGGTGCTTGGCCATGATCAGCGCCTCCTTGTGCCGAAGACTGAAGAAAAACGCGGCGCCCCATGGGTCGATCCGGCAGACGGCGCGGCGGGCGGGGGCGGCGCGCTTCGTGGAGCCGGTGCCGGTGGTGCGGTATGCGGCGGTGCGGTTGGGGTCGGCCGCTCGTAAGCGACGCGCTGTGGGGTGCTCGTCTGTGCGCTCGCCGGCGCCCGCGCAGCCGCGGCAGGCGCTGGAGCGCGCGTGCGATCAGCGGCTCCGCCGGCGCGCGCCGCACCGCCACCTTGCCGCGACGACATTTTGCGGAATTCGTCGCGGAGCGGCCAATTGGCCTTCTCGGCGGCAACCTGCGCGCATTCGATCAGCGCGCAATTCTTCGCCTCGCGCCGGTGCGCTTTCATATCGCCGTCGCGATACGCATTGAGGATCCGGTATTCGAGCGGATCCATTCCGATAGCCGTGGCGCCTTTGTCCATTTGACATTCGAGCGCGAAATCGAGCGCGGTGACGCCGAACCCGCGCATCGCCGTGGCCGGCGTCCGATTGGTGAAGACGCAGAAGACATCTGCGTGGACGTTGGGGATCGTGTAAGGACCAGGAATGTGCGCGGCGCATTTGACGACGGCGTAACTCGAGAGCCGTGTATACGCGCCGCTGTCGAAATAAGCTCTCACCTTGCGGGCGATGATCCGCCCGTCCTTCATGATGCCGTCCTTGACGTAGATGCGTTCGCCGCCGCGCGGCGAGCCAAATTGCATTTCCTCGTGACGGCTGAACCGATAACGCACCGGCGCGCCGATCAGCCGCGCCGCGAGGATGCAGAGAGGCTCGGTCATTGTATCGACCTTGCCGCCAAATCCGCCGCCGACCGTGCCGCCGATAAAATGCAGCTGGTTTGACGGTATCGCGTTGATCTTCGCGGACGTGTCGAGCGAGAAAAACAGCGCTTGGGTCGAGGTGTAAACGATATACCGGCCATTGGTGTCCGGCACGGTGATCGAGCCGTTGGTTTCGGTCGGCGCGTGCTCGATCGGCGACATCTGATAGCGCTCGTCGAGCACAATGTCGGCTTGCGCGAAGGCCGCGTCGGCATCGCCGTAGCGCAACTTCTGGTGATCGTATTTGCCGTAATACTCGAAGGTGTTCTTCGGATAGGTGGCATTGACGGATGGCGCGCCCGGCTTGAGCGCCTCTTCGACGTCAAAAACCGCCGGCAACTGATCGTAGGAAACCTTGACCAAAGCGAGGGCCTCAAGCGCGGCGCGCTCGCTGGTCGCGACGATTCCAAGAATGGGCTCGCCCTTGTAGCGCACGACATCGGAGGCGAGCGAAGGCTCGTCGTCCTTGCCGAACTGGATGAGGCTCAGGAGGGTGTTGAGATTGACCGGCACGTCGGCCGCCCGAATGATCCGCTTGACGCCCGGCGCGCGCGCTGCCGCCGAATCGTCGATCGAGCGAATACGCGCATGGGCGTGCGGGCTGCGCAGAATTTTCAGGTGGAGAAGGTTGGCGAACCGATGGTCATCGTAATAAGGCGAGGTCCCGGTCACGTGGCCGAGCATGTCCTGTCGCTGCGTCGGCTGGCCGACTTCTTTGAGGTTGTCGTCGCGCTCGTCGGCGAAAATGTCTTTGCGGAATTCCAGCATGGCATTGTCCTTTAGGCGCGGCGACGGCTGTCGCTGCGCGCTGCGTCGAGCACCGCGTTGATGATCGGCTCGTAGCCGGTGCAACGGCAGATATTGCCGCCGATGGCCTCGACGACATCCTCGCGGGAGGGATTTGGGTTGCGGTCGAGAAGCGCTTTCGCCGCCATGAGCATGCCCGGCGTGCAATACCCGCACTGGGCGGCGAAGCGCTCCATGAACGCCTTTTGGAGAGGATGCAGATCGGCGCCACGACGTAATCCCGCCGTGGTTTCGATCGAGCGCCCGGTGCATGTCTCCGCCAACGTGATGCAGGAAAGGCGGGGAGCGCCGTCGATCAATACTGTGCAAGTGCCGCAGGTGCCCTGCCAGCAGCCGCCCTTCACGGACAAGTCGCCGACCGCCTCGCGCAACACGTCGAGAAGGTTCGCCCCACTGTCTGCGAAGGCGGCGACGTCCTCGCCGTTAAGACGGAACTCAATCGGAGTCTTCATCTGCAAGCTCACACGTGGCCGGCGCCGAGCAACAGCCGGCGCAGATAAACGGGAAGGATTTCGCGTCGCCACCAGGCGCTGGCGATTGGGTCGTCGGCAGGCGACGTGCCGTCGGCCGCGACGGCAAGAGCCTGAGCAATGCCGCCCGCGTCGAGGGCGCGGCCTTCCAGCGCGCGCTCTACCGCCTTCGCGCGAAACGGCGCCGGGCTCATGCCGGCATAGGCGACCCGGGCGCCGGTGACCCGCCCGCTTGCCAAAGGAAGTTGGGCTGCGATCGACAGCACCGACAAGCCCTTGGGGTGGACGCGCGTCACCTTTACAAAACGGAACGTGTCGCCCGGCGGCCGCTTGAATACCACAGCAGAGACCAGCGCGGCTCCCCGATCACGGCGACCTAAAAATTCGTCGAGCGCCAACTCGCGCTGGCCTAAGCCCCCGGCGAGCATCACAGTCGCGTCGAGCGCAAGCAGGCCCGTCGCGAAATCGCCTCTGGTGGCGAACAGATTGCCGCCGACGGTTGCCGCCTCGCGCAACGCCGGACTGCCGACCGCGCGCGCAACCGGATGCAGAAACGCAAGGTCCCGCTCGGCAAGAACCGCAGCCATCGTCACGCCGCCGCCGAGCTCCACGCGGCCGGAGGAGGTCGCGATGTGCAAAAGGCTCGGATCGGTCGAGCGCACGATCGTTTCGATCTCGGGGTCGGCGTTGTTGACGGCGCGCATGACGAGGGTTCCGCCGGCAAGAAAACGCGCGCCGCGCTCGCTCGACAGCGCGCCGGCCGCATCGGCCAAACGGGCGAAAGTTTTCACCGTGACGGTCACGCGCGGCCCTCCGTTGCCGATGATGCACTGAGATGGGTACGAACTGCGGCGAAACCCGCGTCATAGATGTCTTCGCCGACCATGCGCGTCATCTCCGCTTCCTGGCCCTTTCGGGTCGTGAACGTGCAGCGCCAGTCCCAAAACGTACGGTCACCGTCAGTGACCGGCGCGAGGCGTACATGGGCGACGTAGTTGAAAAGCGGTACCGGGGTGTCGATCAGACAATAGCTGAACGTCTGCTCGAGATCGGACAATGTCAGCAGGCGCTCGCGCAATTCCGAGCCGTCGCGCAGGAAGAAACGACGCACGCAGCCGATCTTGTCGGCGCTTTGGTTGCGCTCGATCGCGCTCTTGGCGACGGCCGGATGCCAGCGATCGTGGCCGTTGAAGTCGCGCAGGAATGCCCACACGCGGTCGGTCGGCGCGTCGATGATCGTTGAGCGCACGATGCGGATCACCGGCTCAGCCTCCGAACTGACGTTTCAGCGCGTCGAAGCCGCCCTGGAAAACGCCGCCGCCAATGTTGGAAATGAGCTCGGCCTCGCGTTCCGGCGGGCAGTCGAATTCCGCCGTCCACTCGACGAAGGTTCGCTCTCCGTCGGTGACCGGCGTGAGACGGAGCGTCGCCACGTAGTTATCGACGCCCATCGGCGATTCCAGGATCGAATACGTGCAGAACAGATCGAAGTCCGACAGACCGAGAAGTTTTTCTCGAATCCGATCGCCGTTGCGCAGACGGAAATCACGCACGCAGCCGATCTTGTCTGACGGCTCGCCGTTTTCGATCCGGCTCTCGGCAATGCCCGGATGCCAGGCAGGCAGCCCGTTGAAGTCGCGCACCCGCGCCCAAACGCGGTCGGAGCGGCCGTTGATCACGCTTGAAACATAGACGCGGGCCATGTGGCTTTCTTCCTCTTTCCTTCCTTGCTTGGGTCGCCGTCAGCCTTGGCCCGACGATTCACCGCCGCCGCCGCCACTGCCGCCGCCCTCGGGGGGCTTCTTCGGCGCTGTGTCCTTGCGGATGCCTTGCATGTCTCGCGCCTCGCGAATGAGGCCCGGCATGCGCGACAGACTTCCGCCCTCGATGCCGATTTCGGCAAGGATCTGATCGATCATCGGCGCCTGCACGCGGTAGCGCAGCGCCGAATCGATCACCTCGTCGGTGGGGCTGCGCCCGTCGCTACGACCGCCGCCACCGTTGAGGCCGTCGACCTGGAGGATGCGGATGCTTTCGATCTTCTCCATCGGCTTGACGCTCTCGCGAACGATGCCCTCGATGCGCTCCAGCAGCCTGCGGCGGAAGAGCGACGCGCGGGCGGCATCGGTGAGGACGTTCTCCGCTTCGTTGAGGAGCCGCTGCGCATCGGCTTCGACCGCGGCGCGCACCGATTCGGCGGCGGCGGCAATTCGCACTTCGTCAGCCTCCTTTTCGGCGATCAGGACTTCGACCTGGCGCCGACGGCGCGCCGCTTCGCTCTCGCGTACCGTCTTAACCCGCTCCTCGGCCTCGACCGCCAGGGCGCGTGCCACTTCGGCATCGGCGTGTGCCGCCGATTGTTCGCGCGACTTGCGGTGGATTTCGATGGCGCTTTCCATTCGCGCAGTCTCGACCGCCGTTTCGCGGCCGATCTCGAGCTGACGCAATTCGCGGTCGCGCAGGATCCGCGCTTCGTCGATCCCCCGGTCCGAAGCGATGCGCGCCCGCTCGACCTCCTCGCGGGCCGCGATCTCGGCTTCCTGCAGGGACTGCGCGCGGGCGACCTCGAACTGCTCAACGGCCCGCCGGCGTTCCAGCCGGGCGAGGTCGAGCGTCTGCTCGCGCACCACGTCGGTGCGGCTCACTTGCTGCGCCGCGACGATATCGGCTTCCTTGACCCGGCGATCGGCGTCCGCGCGTTCCGTCAGCTTGGCAGCGATCTCGATCGACCGATCCTGTTCGGCGATCTCGACGATCTTTCGGCGCTCGACGTCCAGCACATCGCGCGTCTTCGACGATTCGATCCGCTCACGCTCGAGCACAAGCTCGGTGGCGATGCGCGCCGCCTCGACGGCTTCACGCCGCCTGATCTCGGCATCCTCGATCGCCTCCTCGCGCGCGATGTCGCGCGATTTGGTTTCCTGTTCGGCGGCGATGCGCTCGGCGGCGAGCCGTTTCTCCTGGGCGATGCGGCTTGCTTCGACCGCTTCGCGCGCCACGATCTCGGCGGTGTCGAGCGTGCGATTGCGCGCAATCTCCAGCGATCGCACTTCTTCGTCGCGCGATATTCTCTCCGCCGAGATCTTACGGTCTTCAAGAATACGAACCGATTCGACGATCTGACGCGACGCGATCTCGGCGGATTCGACCGCTTCGTTGCGTGCGATTTCCAGTCCGCGGGTTTCCTGATCGGCGCTGATCCGATCCGCGGCGATTTTCTTGTCGAGGGCAATGCGCGCCGTTTCGGTGGAATCGCGGGCGGCGAGTTCGGCGGCTTCGATCGCTTTGATTCGCCCAATCTCGCGGCTCCTTGTCGCCTCCTCGGCGACGATGCGCTCGATGGCGATTTTCCTCTCCTGGACGATGCGCGATGCGTCGACCGCCTCGCGTGCTTCGATCTCGGCTTCTTCGATGGCGCGGGTGCGCGCGATGTCGAGCGCACGGACACGCTCCTCCTGCTGGATGCGCGCGGCGGCCGTAATCTCGCGCGCCGCGATGTCGCTTTCCTCCAATGTCCGCGTCCGTTCGATTTCCAGAATTCGGGTAGCGAGTTCGGAGGCGATGCGCGCGGCGGCTAGCGCCTTTTCCCGCTCGATGCGAGCGCCCTCGGTCGCCTTTGCGGCCGCAATCTCTTCCTCGTCGATTGCGCGGTTGCGGGTAATCTCGCGGCGTCGGATTTCTTCTTCAAGCGCGATGCGCTCGTCGGTGACGATACGCTCCTGTGCGATTCGCGCTCGCTCGGTCGTCTCGCGCGCAGCGATCTCGGCCTGCTCCAAATTGCGCGCGCGCTCGATCTCGAGACGCCGGTTCTCCTCTTCCTGGGCGATGCGCGCCGCGGTCACCGCGACCTCTTGTGCGATCCGCGCCTTCTCGGTTTCCTCGCGCGCCGTGATCTCGGCCTGCTCGACGTTGCGGGCCCGCTCGATTTCACGCCGCTGATCGCCCTCTTCGCGAGCGATCCGGGCCTCGGTGATGACGCCCTCCTGCGCGATGCGCGCACTTTCGACCCGTTCGCGCGCGGCAATTTCCGCTTCGTCGATCTGGCGGCCGCGCTCGATCTCGCGTTCGCGGATGTCGCGCTCCGAGGCGATGCGCGCTTCAGCGAGCGTCCGCTCGTGGGCGATCCGGGTCTTTTCGACCTCCTCGCGGCCGGCGATCTGGGCCTGCTCCGCCTCGGTGTCGCGCAGCGAGCGTTCGCGGGCGAGTTCGGCGCGTTGCACCGCGCGCCTCACCTCGATGTCGCGTTCCTGATTGAGCCGCGCGGTCTCGCTTTCGCGATCGATTTCAAGCGCCTGCTTCTCGGCTTCGAGATTGCGGCTGCGGATGAGGATCATCGATTCCTGCTCGATGTCGTTGCGCAGCTTGCGCCGCGCCTCAATGTCCTCGATCAGCTTGGTCAAGCCTTCGGCGTCGAAGCGGTTCGATGGATTGAAAAATTCAAGGTCGGTCTGGTCGAGATCGGTGATCGCCACGGATTCCAGCTCGAGGCCGTTCCGCTTGAGTCCTTCCAGGGCCGACTCCTTCACCCGGGCGACATATTCTTCGCGCCGCTCGTGCATTTCCTCCATTGTCATTTCGGAGGCGACCGAGCGCAGGGCGGAGACCAGCTTGCCGGAGAGGAGCGCGTCGAGCTCGGCGACATTCATGGTGCGGCGGCCGAGCGTCGCGGCGGCGATCGTCACCGCTTCCCGCGTCGGCGGCACGCGCACATAAAACTCCGACTCGATGTCGACGCGCATGCGGTCTTTGGTAATGAGAGCATTATCCCGGTTGCGAACGACCTGCATGCGCAGGATGTTCATGTTGACCGGTGTGACCTCGTGAATGAACGGAAGAACAAAAGCGCCGCTGTTGATGACGACCTTTTCGCCGAACAGACCGGTGCGCACAAAGGAAACTTCCTTCGAGGAGCGGCGATACAGCCAGTTGACGAAATAGACGACGATCGCGATGACGATGACCGCGACGATCAGCCAGATGATCAAGCTACCGAGAATGGCGACGGACATCTTACTTCCTCCTCGCCCGCCGACCTTTTGGTCTGACGCGGGCTCTTACGAGTTCCTCTAAGCTTTCTTGATCGCTTTAAATTTTGCAACCTGGGCCACCAGCGCGCGTTCGACAGGAAGGCGCTCCATCGAAGAAGCACCGTAGAAACCATGACAGTGATGGGCCCGCGCGAGGACATACTCGGCGTCGGCCGGCTCGGCGATCGGTCCGCCGTGAACTAGGATCAAAGCTTCGGGGTTCACCGCAAGCGCTGCCTCGGCCATCGCATCGGTGAGCGCAGGACAATCCTCCAACCGGGTCGCGGTCGTGGCCCCGATCGAGCCGCCGACCGTCAGGCCAAAATGACAAACCAGGATGTCGGCGCCGGCGCGGGCCATCGCGGCCGCTTCCGAAGGGTCGAATACATAGGGCGTGGTCAGAAGGTCGCGGGCGTGCGCCTTGGCGATCATTTCGACTTCACGGCCATAGCCCATGCCTGTTTCTTCAAGTCCCGCCCGGAAGCGGCCGTCGATGAGCCCGACCGTCGGGAAATTCTGCACCCCGCTAAAGCCCAAGCGAGAGACTTCGTCCAAGAAGACATCCATTTGGCGGAACGGATCGGTGCCGCAGACGCCGGCGAGAACCGGAGTGCGGGCGACGACGGGCAGCACTTCGCGGGCCATTTCGACGACGACGCCGTTGGCGTCGCCGTACGGCATCATGCCGGCGAGCGATCCCCGGCCGGCCATGCGGTAACGCCCCGAATTGTAAATAACGATCAGATCGGCGCCGCCTTCCTCTTCGCCCTTGGCCGAGATACCGGTCCCGGCGCCGGCGCCGATGATCGGTTGGCCCTGCGCTTTCATCGCGCGGAAACGAGCAAGGATGTCGGAACGCGGGATACGGGGCATGAGGCTACCCTTTTGCCCGTCGACGGGTGACGCGGTTGCCGAACAACCGGCGGAATTCGGCGACGACTTCCGCTGAAAAGCGCGGATCGTTGATATGCGCCGGCACCCGGATGAGGCGGCGCGAGCCGGTTTGTCGAACCGTCGCTTCGAGCGCCCGGAATAGCTCTTCGTCGGCGTTCGGATCTGAAAACGGACGGCCCGGCGAGTCGAGCGCTGAGACCCCACCTTCCGGCAGAAAGAAGCGGACGGGGCCGTCCATCAGATTAAGCCGTTCGCCGATCCAGCGCCCGGCCCGCGCGTTCTCCTCGGGAGTCGTACGCATCAACGTGACGGTGGGATTGTGCACTTGCAGAGTGCGGCCGCGGTAACGCTCGGGCACGCTATCCATCGGCCCGAAGTTCACCATGTCGAGCGCCCCGCATGATCCGATATAAGGAATTCTGGTGCGCGCGATCGCTCCGAACCGGTCCTCGGTCGCCGGTAATACCCCGCCAAACAAGAGGTCGCAGACTTCGGTCGTCGTGATGTCGAGCACGCCGGAAAGCACGCCGGAATCGACGAGTTTTTCCATCGATTGGCCGCCGACGCCGGTCGCGTGGAAAACGAGACACTCGAAGTCCTCTTCGAGCGCCCCGACGATCGCGTCGACGCAAGGCGTCGTGACCCCGAACATGGTGAGGCCAATCGCCGGTTTGCTGCCGCCGCGGACCGCGGGCCTTCGATCCCGTTCCGCGTTCGCGGCGGCGCGCGCCTTCACCATGCCAACGACGGCTGCGGCCCCGTTGGCAAGGACCTGACGGCTTACGGAATTGAGCCCGGCCACGTCGGTGACGGAGTAAAGCATCATGATGTCGGAGGGGCCGACATAGGGGGCGACATTGCCGGAGGCGACCGAGGAGATGAGAACCTTAGGCACGCCGATCGGCAGCGCGCGCATGGCCGGCGCGACCAAAGAGCTCCCTCCCGATCCGCCCGCCGAAATCAGGCCGCTGACCGGTTCGTGCCGGCGAATCCACGCCTCGAATGCTTGCGCCATCGCAGTGATCGCGGCGCCACGATCGCCGGTGAAGACCGCGTTGGGGCCGCCGCGGAAATACGCGGCGACATGGTGCGGCGGCACGTCGGCCGGCGACGGCTCTCCCGATGTCGAAAGATCGACCAAAAGCACGCGTACGCCGGCGGCCGCGATCTGGTCGCGAATGAAGCGGAGTTCCTCACCTTTGGTGTCAAGCGTTCCTGCAACGATCACCGGCGCGGCGCCGCTACGGTGTATCGGCCGGATATCGACCGCCGGCTCCGTGCTCGTCGCGGTCGGCTCGGGCGCGCTGGTGCGCGTGCGCGCGGCGCTTTCGATCTGGGCGATGGGGATTGGCTGCGACCACCGCGTCGGCACGGCCGGATTTGAGATATAGACGCGCGTCGGGCCGCGCGCCTTTGCCGGCTGCCGCTCACTGTCCGGACCCGGAGCTTGAACAGCCTCTTCGGCGGGTTCCGCCTCGCCATGCTGGCCGACGCCGAGCAGTCTTTGTTGAAGTTCGCGATCTGCCGCCAGCCGTGCGGCATCCATAAGCCGATTGACCCGGCCGTTGATCATGATCGCGACTTGTTCAGCGACTGCGGTCGCGACGCCGATATTCTGTTCGACCACGAGCACGCCGATGTCGCTTTCCTCGCCGAGATTCAGAAGTATTTGCTCGACCTGCTCGACGATAACCGGAGCGAGCCCTTCAGTGGGCTCGTCCATGATGAGCAGATGCGGATTGAGCAGGAGCGCGCGCGAAATGGCGAGCATCTGCTGCTCGCCGCCTGAAAGCTGGTTGCCGCGATTGCTGCGCCGCTCTGCCAGTCGCGGAAACGTTTCGTAGATGCGTTGGATCGTCCACTGCGACCGGTTACTACCGGCGGCGAGCCGCAGATGTTCGTCCACCGTAACCGAAGGCCAAAGACGCCGGCCTTGGGGCACATAGCCGAGGCCCAGGCGTGCGATCTCCGCCGGAGTGCGGCCGACAAGTTCTTCGCCCATGAAGCGGATGGAGCCACTCGCGACCGGCGTGAGTCCGACGATGGCTTTGCATAACGTCGTCTTGCCCATGCCGTTACGGCCGACCAGTGAAAGCACGCCGTGCTCGAGCTTCAGGTCCACACCCTGCAGCGCATGGCTGCGGCCGTAGAAGACGTTTAGTCCTCTGATCTCGAGCAGGGCGGCAGGGCGGCGCTCAGGCATGGCCGCCACCCAAATACAATTGCTGCACTTCGGGATCGGCTTCGATCTCGCTCGGCGAACCTTCCTTGAAAATGCGTCCGTTGTGCATCATCGTCACGCTCTCGACGACGCGCAGCGCGACGTCCATGTCGTGCTCGATGATGATGTATCCGATATGGGCGGGAAGGGCGGTGAGGATCGCGACCAGATCGCCCCTCTCGGTCGGCGACAGGCCTGCCGCAGGCTCGTCGAAAAGAATGAAACGTGGCGCGCCGGCGAGCGCCAGCGCGATCTCGAGCTGGCGCTGTTGGCCGTGCGCCAGCTCCCCGACCAGACGATCGGCTACCGATTCGAGATGAACCAGCGAAATCAGATCGGCGACCGATTGCATGATCGTGTCGCGTGCGCGTGTGCGGATGAACGAGAAGCGGCCGCGTGAGACGCCGCGGCAGGCGAGATAGACGTTTTCGCTCACCGTGAGGCGAGAGAATAATAGTGAAATCTGGTAGGTGCGGCGCAGCCCGCGGCGGATCCGCTCGTGCGGCGGCAGCGCCGTCACGTCTTCGCCGAAAAAGCGCACCGTTCCCGACGTCGGCGGAAAATCGCCCGTCACGCAATTCAGCAGCGTTGTCTTGCCCGCGCCGTTTGATCCGAGCACGGCGCGCCGCTCGCCGGGCCGTACGCTGAGGGTAATATCCGTTAGCGCCGCCAGCGCACCGAAAAATCTGCTCACGCCGCGCAATTCGATCGCGTTGCCGGTGCCGGCTGCCGCCATCCGTTCGGCGATTGAGCTCACGGCCTGTTGCTCCTGCCGGGCGACAGCGCGCGCGCCGACCACCGCCGCCAAATGCCGATGACGCCATCGGGTGAAAACAGGACGATGATGAGGAAGCCGAGACCGATAAGCGTTTGAAAGCGTCGTCCGTCGAGACCGACTGAAACCAGCGCGTCGAGAGCGAACGTGCGCAAAATCACGTAGATGATGGCGCCGACAAAAGCCCCGATCGGCTGGCCGAGACCGCCGACGACCGCGATGACGAGAAGATCGATCGTGGCCTCGATGCCCGACGAGCCCGGGGAAATCTGATTGTTGAGCCATACCATCAAAATTCCGCCGACCGATGCGAGGAGCGCTGCGAACGCCCAGGCAGCGACGCGGTGGGCGGTGACGTTGTAGCCGACCGCCTCCATGCGGCGCGGATTGTCGCGCACGCCCTGTAGCGCGAGGCCGAACGGCGCGCGGGAGATATAAACCACAGCCACGTAGCTGAGAGCCGCGAAGAACAGGATGAGATAGTAGAGCGGGACCGGGTGCTTCCAGTTGACGCCGAAAGCGATCGGCGCCGGAATCGTGGTGAACCCGGCGAAGCCGTTAAAAATCGGCCAGTTCTGCAGCGTCAGGTAGAAAAAAGCCGCGGCGATCGCCAGTGTGATCATGATCGTATAGATGCCCTCGGTTCGCGCGGAGAGCGCGCCGGCGAGCGCTCCGAATGTGACGGCGATCACGATTGCCAGCGGCGCCGCTACCCACCACGGCCAGAACAGGCTGATTGTGGGAAGCGAGCTCGCTCCCAACACGGTGACCATGTAACCGGAGACGCCTGCAACGGTCATTTGCGCCAAGCTGACCATGCCGCCATAGCCGGCGAGGAACATAAGCGACAACGCGATGATGCCCAGGATCAGCGCCCAGCCAAAAATTTGGTCGAGGACGAAATCGCTGGCAATCGCCGGCATAAGAACGAGGACAACGCCGAGCAGCAGGATCGCTGCATGCCGGGACGCCCATTGCGACGACGCGCTGCGCTGCGCGCTGCCAAAGCCGACCGGGCCGGATTGCGTGGTCTGCAAGAGCGCCATTCAGCGTCTTCCCAACAGTCCCTGCGGACGCAGGGCAAGCACGATGACCATGATCACAAAGGTCGAGACGGTCGCGTAGTTTTGGAAGTAAGTTTGGCCGAATTGTTCCGAGCAGCCGATGATGAGCGCCCCGAGCGCCGCGCCCGTTATCGAGCCCATGCCGCCCACGATTACCACCTGCAGCGAAGCCAGCAGGAAGTGCGAATCGTCGCCGAGCGAAATCGACGTAAATGTTCCGCCCACGATGCCCGCCATTCCCGCGAGGCCGGCGCCGAACGCGAAAACGAGGACAAAGAGCAGCTGAACCCGGTATCCGAGGACCGACAGCATGTCGCGATCGTCGACCCCGGCGCGGATCATTACGCCAACCCGCGTGCGATTAAGAGCGAGCCACATGCCGATACCGATCAGGACCGCGGCGGCGAAAATGACGAGCCGCACGAGCGGATAGTGAAGAAAGACGGCCTCGCCGCTCGATTTGACGGCAACGACGAAGGGCATCGGCACCGGGCCCGACAAATAGTCCGGGGTATCGATCTGGATGGCGTTGCCACCCCAGACCCAGACCATCAAGTCGGAGAAAACGATGGAGAGGCCGAGCGTGACCAGCGTCTGGCGCAGGTCCTCGCCCTCCATCCGCCGGAAGATCAGGAACTGCATGGCGACGCCGACGATCGCGCAGCAAACAAACGCTACCACGTAGCTGAAGAGCCACGAGCCGGTCCATTGGCCGGCCTCGTAGCCCATATAACCGCCGAACAGATAGAGCGAGCCATGCGCGAGGTTGACGTTGCGCATCAACCCGAAGATTAGGGTGAAGCCGGTGGCGACAAGGAAATAGAGGCCGCCGAGCGTGATTCCGTTGAAGAGCGCGTTGATAAAAAGGCGCTTCTTCCCGAACACGTCCTCGAATCCCGCGGGCCAAGGCGCCAAGACGAGCCAGAGCATAACGATGATCGCAACGGCGATGACAAGCGCGGCGATGGGATGACGTCCGACCCAGCGGCCAAACGCATCGCCGCGCGCCGACCCCGGGACTCCGCCATCGTCGCTAAAAGTCGTAGCCACCGACCTCCCTCCACTTTTGCCGGAAACTACCCAAACCGAAGGCTCGGGGCATGCTCGCTAGTCTGATTTTTGCGATTCTGCGTAGGCCGCGGGCCGTTCGGTTGAGCCAGGCCGCGATCGGGAGCCGTGCCGGTCTCTCTTTCGGGATAAGGCCTTATTCGCTCACAACCCGCGCTATAGTCCGGTATTGGGTGGGCGCGATCCCCACATGCGCGGAAAAGAAATGCGTGAAATGACTTTGCGACGAAAAGCCGAGCTCGCAGCCGATGTCGGTAATCGAGCTCTGTGAGCCCATCAAACGAACGAGCGCCCGCTCGATACGCATCGTGTTGGCATAAAGCGCGGGGGTTACTCCCGTGTTCTCACGAAACAGCTTGAAGAAATGCGGACGCGACAGGCCGGCATCGCGCGCCACCGTGTCCAGTTCGATGCCCTCGGCAATCCCTTCGTCCAAAATGCGCAGCGATTTGCGAACGCGAAAGTCGATCGGCGCCTGCGGTTGTGGCGTTGGATTAGATCGCCTTGCGTTCTTCCAGGATTCGTCGAAACTCGCGTCCAAGAGCTGATTCAAATAGCGATTTACGATCCGATAGCTTGCGTTTGTCACCAGTGTGTGCGCGAGGCTGGCGCAGATTGACCGCATCGTCGTTCCGACCCGCAGCGCGTTCGTTCCAAAACGCAGTCTACCGCGGCCCTCGTGATCGCGGTCGAGCCAACGGTCGCTGATATAGGCCACCAGAAAGACCGACGGTTGATCGTCAGAACACGGTTGGAAAGAGTGTGGTTGCCAAGGGTTGATTGCGACACCGGCCGTTTGGTCGACCAAGTGGGGAACCTCGGCAATTGTTACGATTGCCGGCGAACCGCTCAGGAGGAAGGTCAAATGACCTTCGCGGTGGGCGTGGGTGCGCATCGGTTTGTTCAGCCGGTACACGGTCACGCGACCGAATGCCCCGTGACAGACCGCCAACGCGGTACTCATTAACGTCCTCCCAAACACGCACGTCTTTGTTTTGTTTGGCGGATTAAACGACGGCAGGCCGCAATTGACAAGTGGGGTCATTGCACCCGGCCGACGGCGTGCGGCCGCGGTCCGGCACCGGTCCCGGACCAGAATCAGACTGCCAGACACGGGGGCGGAGCCTGCTTTAGCCATTGTCGGGCTTGTCGAATTAGCCCACCCGCTGCTACGATTTATCTATCGGTCGGGCACGGGGCGATGGATACATCCCCGCAAGAATGCGCAAGCGCTATTCGACCGGCAAAAGGCGCCATCTCACGGCGCTCGGACACAGGAGGGAACCCCATGCACAAGGGCTTTGGAATTGCGGCCGCGGCCGGTTTCGCCGCGCTCGTCAGCACTGTATCGGCGAATGCCGCCGACAAGCTAAAGATCGGCATCACCGCGACGCTCGAAGGCACATACACCGTCCTCGGCGAAGACGGCATGCGCGGCTATGAGCTCGCGGTGCAGGCGCATCACGGCAAGGCGGGTGGCAAAGAGATCGAAACGATTGTTGGCTCTACCGACGCCAGCCCGGATTCGGCGGTACGCGCCGCCAAGAAGCTTGTCGAACAGGACAAGGTCGACGTTCTGATCTCGCCGCTTTCGGGGTCGGAAGGCATTGCGATACGAGATTATTCGAAGACCCAGCCGCAGATCACGGTCATTAACGCCGGATCCGGCGCGCTGGAGACGACCTATGTCACTCCGTCGCCCACTTTCTACCGCTTTAACCTGGACGGCGCACAGTGGCAGGCAGGTCTTGGCGACTACATCTACAACGTCAAGCACTACAAGAAGATCGCGACGGTCGGCGAAGACTACTCGTTCGTCTATACGCAGGTGTTCGGCCTCGTGACCGAATTTTGTCAGGCCGGCGGCCAAGTCACCAAGAGATTCTGGGTGCCACTCGGCACCAAGGACTTTGCTTCCGTCATCTCGGCGCTGCCGGACGATGTCGATGCTATTTATCTCGGCCTCGGCGGCGCTGACGCCGTGAACTTCCTCAATCAGTACCAACAGGCCGGCGGCAACGCCAAACTCATCGGCGGCTCGATCATGGTCGACCAGACCGTGCTGTCGTCGAAGGGTAAGGCGAAAGACGCGCTGATCGGCACCGTCGCAGCGAGCGGCATGGCCGACACTGACCCGGAGCCGAAATGGCAAGCGTTCGTGAAAGCCTATCAGCAACACCCGAAAGATGGCTATTTCAAAAATGCTTTCGGCAGTCCGTCACTGCTCGCCATTAACTACTACAACTCGGCCGACGCCGTGTTCAAGGCGCTTGACCAGGTCAGTGGCGATCTCAGCGACAACAACAAGAAATTCCGCTCGGCGCTGCAAAATACCGTGCTCGACGCTCCGAACGGACAAATCAAGCTGGATGAGAATCGCCAGGCGATCGGCACGAATTTCGTCACCGAAGTCGTGAAGGATGACAAGGGCGAACTCGTCGGCAAGGTCGTGAAGGTCGTGCCTAACGTGCAGCAGCGCCTCGGCTTCTCCAAGGAGGTCTTCGACAGGATCGGCCTCCCGGGTCGCGAAATCCCGGAATGCAAGAAGAGCTACAACTAGCTGCGACAACAGACAAAAGCTCTCGGCCGCGTAGTGGCGCGGCCGAGAGTATGTTTATCGGTGGGTCGGCTCGTGCCGGCCCATTATTTTTACGGGCTTAGCCTCTCGGCAATCGCGTTTGCGGCCGGCTTTGGCGATTTTTCGACTTTCAATCGCCGCTTTCAACGTATCATGGGCTTGAGCCCAAGCGCGTTTCTAGCATCGACTCGTAAACCGGAATCCTCGAAGGGCAGCGCGGGTGCCGCGCTGCCCAAATACGTTTCCGCGATCAGCGGCCGTAGGTCGCGGTAAAGCTCGCCTTTGCTTTTGCATGGAAATGCAACTCGAAGCCGACGACCGCGGCTGATACGTTGTGATTCTTGGCGAACTGCAGCTTGTCTTCATCGACCGCATAAACCGTGAAGATGTAGTGATGCGGCTTGTCGCCTTGTGGTGGGCAGGGACCGCCGTAGCCATCAGTGCCGAAATCGGTGCGGCTTTGGATGGCGCCCTTCGGCATGAGCTTCTTTTTCACGTCGCCCGCGCTCTTTGGAATCTCGGTAGTTGACGCCGGGATGTTGAACACCACCCAGTGCCAGAAGCCGCTGCCGGTCGGCGCATCCGGATCGTAGACGGTGATCGCGAAGCTCTTGGTGTCGCTCGGCGCCCCGCTCCACTTCAAGGATGGAGAAATATTGCCGCCCTTGCAGCCGAAGACGTTCGCCACTTGCGCATCCGTGATGGTTGCGCCGTCGCTGACTTCCGCGCTGGTCACGCTCATGCTTTGCGCCAAGGCCACAGACGCGCTTAGCGCGCTGAATGCTACGACCGCCGCCGCTAATGCCATTTTGTACATTTGTTTTCCTCCATTGGTTTGGGAG